>JAGVOC010000339.1 GCA_020052975.1 Desulfobacterales bacterium
CTCAACAACGAGATGAGCGGGCCGCTGTTTCCGGCCCTTTTTTCGCTGAATATGCTCCTGGGCACCTCATCCGGCCAGGCCTATTCCGAACAGCAGCTCAGCGACATGCTGTCCAGCGCCGGAGTCCGGAATATTCACCGGATTGCCATTGACAGTCCGAACGACTCCGGCATTATCGCCGGGATTGTATGATCAAGGGGAGTTCCTCATTTGCCCCTCGAAGTCGTTGAAACTTCTTGACATCAACAATCCATCTCTTTAAGTTCCCGGAACAGGTAAATACCTATAAATCACAGGAGATGAATCAAATGGCGGATTTTGAATATCAGGATATGTTTCCTCTCGGGAAGGATGCTACCGAATACAGATTGCTTACGAATAGATTTGTTACGGCTTCTGATTTTGAAGGAAAAACGATAGTAAAAATTGAGCCTGAGGGGCTTACCCTCCTTGCTGAAGAGGCGTTTAAAGATGTATCCCATTTTTTGAGAGCCTCTCACCTTAAACAGCTTTCACTTATACTGGAAGATGCTGAAAGCTCCGAAAACGACAGGTATGTGGCTCTTGAAATGATAAAAAATGCGGTTATTTCAGCCGAAGGTATTTTCCCCATGTGCCAGGATACCGGGACAGCCATTGTATTAGGGAAAAAGGGCCAGCAGGTCTGGACAGGTTTTTCAGACGAGGAAGCCCTTTCAAGGGGCATTTTCAATGCTTACACCAATAATAATCTCCGGTACTCCCAGAACGCCCCTCTTACAATGTTTGATGAAAAAAATACTGGCTGCAATCTCCCTGCCCAGATAGAAATATATGCCGCGGAAGGCAATACCTACAAGTTCCTGTTCATAGCCAAAGGCGGCGGTTCGGCAAACAAGACTTTTCTCTTTCAGGAAACAAAAGCGACGCTTACCCCCGAAAAGCTCCTTGATTTCATGAAAGCAAAAATAAAGACCCTGGGGACTGCTGCCTGCCCCCCGTATCATCTTGCTTTTGTTATCGGAGGCACTTCGGCTGAACTTAACTTAAAAACCGTCAAACTCGCCACAGCCGGATATCTTGATTCTCTTCCGACAAAAGGAAACGATTCGGGGCATGCTTTCAGAGATCCTGAGCTTGAAGAAAAACTGTTAAAAATATCCCGGGGACTTGGTATTGGCGCCCAGTTCGGCGGAAAATATTTCTGTCTCGACACAAGGGTAATACGCCTCCCAAGGCATGGCGCATCATGTCCCATAGGTCTTGGTGTAAGCTGCAGCGCGGATAGAAACATCAAGGCAAAGATAACTGAAAGGGGTATTTTTCTTGAAAAACTTGAAAATAACCCTTCAAAATACCTTCCCGAAGTAAAGGGAACAGATTCAGATGCCGTTTCCATCGACTTAAACAGGTCAATGGATGAAATAAGGAATATATTGACCGGATATTCTGTTGCGACCCGCCTCCTCCTTTCAGGAAAAATTGTGGTAGCGCGGGATATAGCTCACGCTAAATTGAAGGAACGCCTCGATAAAGGAGAAGGCATCCCGCAGTATTTCGGGGATCATATCATTTACTATGCAGGCCCGGCAAAAACACCCAAAGGATATCCATCGGGCTCCTTCGGGCCGACAACTGCGGGACGTATGGATTCCTATGTGCCTGAATTCCAGAAGCACGGCGCCTCAATGGTCATGCTTGCAAAGGGAAACCGGTCTAAAATTGTGACAGACTCATGCAAACAATACGGAGGCTTTTATCTGGGTTCGATTGGAGGCCCGGCTGCAAGACTCGGAAAAGAGTGCATTACAAATATTGAGACCATCGAATATCCGGAGCTCGGAATGGAAGCAATATTCATGATCACGGTAAAGGACTTTCCGGCATTTATAATCGTTGACGACAAGGGAAATGATTTTTTCGAAAAACTTCTGGGATAAAAGGCCTCATTTTTTTTTAAGCGACTCCGCATAAATTTCTATAGGATGTTTAACTGTAATCCTGTCTTTTGATTTTGAAAGCATGTCGGATATCTGTATCATGCATGCCGGGCATCCGGTAGCAATAACCTGGCATCCGGATGCCTTGATATTTTTCCGCTTTCTTTCCCCGATTTTGGCCGATATTTCATAGTGCTGCAGATTAAAACTTCCCCCCATTCCGCAGCACCAGTCCGCCTCAGCCATTTCCCTTAGTGAGTAACCTTTATTTGCCTTAATTAAAATTCTGGGCTCGGCAGAAACACCGAGAGATTTCTTAAGATGACAGGGATCATGATATGTTATCTTTACCGCATCATCTTTATTTTTTGAAGTCTCTTCTTCATCTCCTGATTTGACGCCGATTTTTGAAACCAGGAACTGATTTATATCAAGGGTTTTTTCTGATATTTTCTCAACTTCTTTTTTTAGAGCATCACTTGAGCCGGCATTGACCATGAGAGGCCAGATTTTTTTTATCGTAGATGTGCATGTCGCGCATGCCGTAACAAGATAGTCGAAATCGGCAGATGAATATTTTTCAATATTGTAAAGAAGAAGCCTCTCAAACGATTCGGCATCCCCGGACGATATCGCCGGGATACCGCAGCATCCCTGCACTTCCGGGATAAAAACTCCGACCCCATGAAAGGAAAAAACATCGAGGACAGCCTGCGCCACCTTAGGGAAAATCTTGTCTATAAGGCATCCGGTAAAAAAGGCTGCTTTGATTCCGGAACTTCCCGCAGGGGTATTCATTGACGGAACTATGCGGTGAAAAGGAACAGGCGCAAGCGGCACAAAGTGCCGTTCATCTAAAATCGGTGAAGCAATGCGGCTGCATGAAGTGCCCAAAATATCGCTTGCAGGTTTGGTGAAAAGCCCCTGGAATCTTGAACCCCATTCAAGGAGCCTGTCAAAAACCCGGGGATTGGACAACATTCCCCTCAAAATCATTTTTTTAGTCGCGGAAAGCCCCATGAAACCGGTCAAGATAATTCTCGCTTTCATAAAGATTTCAAGCACTTTTACGCCGCTCGGGCAGTTCGTCGCGCAGGAACCGCACAAAAGGCACTTGTTCAGGCGCTCATAAACTCCATTTGGATCTTCAAACATTTTATTCAACAGCCCGTCCAACAGAGCGAGCTTTCCCCGTGCAACATCCGACTCCTTCCCTGTTACTGCAAAAAGAGGGCATACGGCCTGACACATGCCGCATCTCATGCAGACGACAAGCTGCTCTTCCAGTTCTCCCATAAGCTGCGCAAGCCTTTTCATGTCGGACATCTTTATTCTCCTGTAATCTTTCCGGGATTTAAAATATTCTTAGGATCCAGGGCGGATTTGATGTTTTTGGAAAAAAGGAGAGCCCCGACCCCGATCTCATTCTTTAAAAACCTTGATTTGGCAAGCCCTATCCCGTGCTCGCCGGAAAGAGTTCCTCCGAGGGCAAGCGCTTTTTCAAATATCTCTTTAATTGCATCTTCCACTCTTTTCCATTCCTCTTTATTTCTCCTGTCGGTCAGGATAGTGGGATGAAGGTTACCGTCACCGGCATGCCCGAAAGTTCCTATGGCAAGATCGTATCGTTTCCCGATATTCTCTATTGCGCGGACCATCTCAGGAATTTTACTCCTCGGAACCGTAGCGTCTTCTAAAACAAGTGTCGGTTTCAGTTGCGCCAGAGCGGAAAGGGCGCCTCTTCTGGCTGCCCAGATTTTGTCTCTTTCGGAAGCGTCTTTTGCAACACGCAGTGAGGTTGCGCCTTTCTTCCGGCAGATCGATTCAATCTTTTCAGCATCCTCTTCTACCTGGGCGGGATGCCCGTCAACTTCGATAAGAAGAAGCGCAGCCGCATCAAGAGGCAATCCCGCTTTGCTGAACTTTTCAACCGCTCTTATCGTAAAATTATCCATAATCTCAAGAGTGGCCGGAACAATCCGCCCGGCTATGATCGCAGCCACAGTCTCTGTTGCTTTGTCAGTTTCATCAAAGACAGCGACCATAGACTTCCTGTGAGCAGGCAATGGAATCAGTTTTAATATAACTTCATAGATTACGCCGAGCGTTCCCTCTGAACCAACCATCAATCCGGTTAAATTGTAACCCGTAACACACTTGACTGTTCTCGACCCTGTTTTTACATCATTGCCGCAAGCATCGAAAAATTTCAGGCCCATTACATAGTCTTTTGTCACGCCGTACTTTAGTCCCCGCAAACCGCCTGCATTTTCAGCGACGTTTCCCCCGATGGTCGATACGGCCTGGCTCCCCGGATCGGGAGGATAAAAAAGACCTTTTGCCTCAACGGCGGCTGCCAGTTTTGCGGTGATGACTCCCGGCTGA
>JAGVOC010000462.1 GCA_020052975.1 Desulfobacterales bacterium
CCTTGAGCCGAAATCGGTAATGGCCAAAAGTTATGTCATTTCTCTGCGATCTCAGTGTGCTCTTTGAGAGGTTAAGAAAGATGAATTACCGAAAAGAGCCTTGAGCTGAAATCGGTAATGGGGGGTTTAGTTACCGAAAATCCGCCATACAAATTGGCGACCTGCGGGATTGAGCCGAAATCGGTAATGGAGGGGGTGAGGGGCATGAGCTTATCGGCTTACGGGCTGATAAGCTCATGAGGATTAAGGTTGTTTTCGCATCAGCGACGCCATCACATCTTATTCACAGTCTACTTCAAAGTAATAGGTCCTGATGTAGCTCTGGTAAGGGGATGGGGATAGAGATATGGTGTATAACCAGCCATCGCCGCCGGTTTTGTGTCACTCACAAAATAGTCTCTGCCTGCCTTTATAACATCAGACAAAGCAAAAGCACCACAAGTCGCTTCACAGGCAGCCGTTGACTTCCATGATAAAGTGGCAGGAGTCCAAAGTACTCCACCTTTGCTGTTGTTCCATAAGTACATTGGTTCCCTTGGTCCCGAATCCATTCCCATACCGATCTGATCTATCACCGGATAATCTGAAGGGCATTTGCAGACTTTACCAAAATTACCCCATACTGCTGATAAATAACCATAATCAGTCAGATGAAATCTGGCACTGGAAGACTTTACTGTGTTGTTAAATATCCTTCCTCCTCCTCCCCTGATTTCCATAGCAGTTATATTTGCCTCTGGGCTTGTCCAATTATTATTATATATTTCCATGTGCCTGACACCACGAGGAGGGGTATTACTGGCTACACCATGTCCATCAATTTTCATATTCCCGGTAATTGTGTTGTAACGAATTACCGCCCTGCCGTTGGCGTTAATATCGCACACATAGCCTTTGCCATTAAAAGTATTGTTTTCAATAAAAACATTGTCTGCCCCGCCAATAGAATGAGCAGTCTGCCATGAGTTGTCGGGACCTCTAGCGAATATAAGCTCCGCATTGCCGACATTACCAGTTATATCGTTATTGTCAATTACTCCATACACTTTGCCCGCATAAACAAAATAGGCATCCTTTGTTCCACCGTTATAATCAATATCTGTTATCCTCCAACCATTTTTACTAGCGGTAGAAAATGCACAGACAGGAGCGGTATTTGCGCCATTAATAGTCATACTCTTAACAGTCGCAACTGCATTTATCCTGATCGTACCATTAGTGTATTGACCACCAGTTTCGGATAAATTGATTATCGTTTGCCCTTTACCTGCACCCTGAAGCGTAATATCCTTAGTAATAGAGAGGTAAGTCTTCTTTTCACCCCAGGTACAGGAACCTGCCGGGATGACTACAACATCGCCTGCTCTTACTTTCGCATTGGCAATTAAAGCTTTTACTGTAGCCAACTCGCAATTGGCTGCGTAGTGTGTTTCAGCCAATACCGGTAAAGGAGCTATAATCGATAAGATCGTTAGACATAAAATGATAAAGGAAAATTTGCATTTTTTCATGACTGCTTCCCTCCTCGTGATAAAAAGGTTTATTGAAAATTTCCTATTTATATATCGTTTATATATTCAAAGCAATGTTTGGGCCACATTTGGCAAAGTATAATCACAATCTTCTCGATCAATCAACATTGACGGACTCGTAAAAACTCTATTTTCTCACAAAGTCACTAAGAGCACTAAGAAAAAATCATTTAATATTAATAAGTTAACTTTGAGGTCTTCGCGGCTTGGCGTGAGATCCCGGCTTTTTACAAAGCCGTCAATTTTAAGTTATTTTAACAAGTCAATATGGATATAATTCTACTTTTACCACTTCTATTCTCATTTTGCAAGATTCAACGAGTAGCTTTTCATAACCTTTTCTATAAAAATGTAAAGATTCCCGACAGCAGTTTGTTCAATTAAAATATTAAATATTGTAATATTAATTAGTTATAACATTTATAACCGGAGTTATATTTATAACTTAAATTATGCGCTCTCATAGTAAAAACTTTTCTGACAGGATTAACATGATAAGCACACTATTCACTCGACACTTTCCCTTGTCCCTCGCCCCTGTCTTTCATATCCCTGCTTTTTTCTCTCACAGAGAGCACAGAGTCACAGGGTCTGTAGAACAGGGTATAGGGACAAGGGTCAAGGGGTTAGGTGTATAGAGTCAAGGGTCGATGGGATAAGGTCAAGATTCAAGTTGCAAAGAGCATGTAGCAAAATCAACATGTTGTAACCATTTTTAGCTCCACATCAGTTAATCGCGAATAGCTCTTGGGATGAATATTCTTGATGACAATATATGTTACCTTTCCTCCTTCAGATTCAATTCTCTTTCCCAATGATAAATTGAACTCTCTCAATTCCATATCAAATTCCGGCACAAGGACTAATTCCGAATCAGGTGGTATCCTGCTGCTCAGCTCAGGATGCTCAAATAAATAGCGGCTGAATTCAGCACTTAATTCAAAATTTTTCTCAATTAATTTATATTCTTTATTCATCTTCAGATCCCTCCGTAAAAGCCTGTTTGTAGAAAAGCCAATTGGTTCTCAAATCACTTTCCGCAAACGAAAGAGCGTCGTTATAATTTTGATTAAACAAAGGCGTTTTCCTAATATTACCATGCATATTCAGCAGATCTCTATGTGCGAATCCATGTGCGGTGTCATATCTGACAACAGGGTACCAATCGTCACCTATTTTTGTCTCATATTGAACTCTGAAAAAGACAATCTTTCCGCTCTGCTGAATATGCAAATGGCGATATCTGTCAGACGGCCCGATTCTTAAAACATATTCTATAGTTTTTTCAGGATTATGCAAGTTGAGCTCTTTGTTGATCGGCTGATATTGTTATTGTCTCTCGCTTCCGGCCGGCAGGCAAGATCCTGTCCATCCTGTTAATCCTGTCTAAAAACCTTATCCCTTGAACCTTGCACCTAAACTCTATCCCCTTGACCCTAATCTAAACTCTACCAGCAAATCCCTTCATACGGCTTGTTTATTTCTTTTTTATTGGTAAACATCCTCACTAAATCAACAATGGTCTTTTTAGTGTTGGATTGCATACATACTTTCTTAATTTCTTCACTGTTTTTACATATTACGATAACATCCGATTCATCAAAAACATCCTGAGCGGAAGGCTTAACAATGGAAGATATGTGGGGTATCATTTTCTCAATGTATCTTTTATTCGCTCCATGAATCTTCGCCAGGGAGACCTCTTTATCATATATGCTTACATTAAAACCTTTGCCGATCAGCTTCTCAGCAAGATCTACCATAGGGCTTTCACGCAAGTCATCCGTTCCGGCTTTGAAGCTTATTCCCATTATACCAACGTTTCGCTTTTTAGTTTTGTTTATCAGTTTATATGCTGTGTCAATCTGATTCGCATTGCTCCTCAGGATAGACCCCATAACAGGGCAATCTGTGTCTATGTCTTGAGCTTTATAAAGAAGCGCTCTCAAATCTTTTGGCAGGCACGAACCGCCGAAAGCAAACCCGGGTTTGAGATAATAGCCGGATAAATTAAGTTTTTTATCCTGGCAGAATATGTTCATCACTTCATGACTGTCGATATTAAGTTTTTTACATAAATTTCCAATTTCATTTGCAAATGTTATCTTCAATGCGTGGAAGGTATTGCATGAATATTTAACCATTTCAGCGACTTTAATGTTCGTCCTGAACATCGGCGCATTAATTGATTTGTAGGCTTGAGCAACAATATTTCCACTCTTTTTATTTATCTCGCCGATAACTGTAAAAGGCGGATTATAATAATCAGAAATTGATGAACCCTCCCTCAGGAACTCAGGATTCATACAAATGCCAAAATCCCGTCCCGCCTTTTTTTTGGAACGTCTCTCCAATGTCGGAATTATTTTTTCTTCTATTGTTCCAGGCAGAACCGTACTTCGGACATTTACGACATGATACGAATCCGTCTTTTTTAAAATATCCCCGATTTGTTCGGCAATCCTATTGATATAATCCAGTCGCAAACTTCCATTTTCATTGCTTGGCGTACCGACGCAGATAAAAGAAACATCCGCCGGGCCAATGCTGTCCACTGATGCTTTCAGTTTCTGTGACTTGCAAGCTTTCTTAAGCGCCTCCTGCAGGCCGGGTTCAATAATCGGAGCCTTGCCTTTATTAATCATTTTCACTTTCATTGGGTCAATATCGATACCTGTAACGTCATGCCCGTCATTAGCCAGGCATGCCGCTGAAATACATCCCACATATCCTAAACCAAAAATATTAATTTTCATGGTACCTCTCCAAAATGTGTTTTATTTCCTATCAGGAATTATTCTCCGATATAACAATTTGAACTGCAATTAATTTGAACCGCAAAGACGCTAAGAACGCAAAGGAATGTAAGGGTTTTTGTTGATTGGGTTTACAATCAACAAAATATACCTTGCCTGCGGCAGCGTTATCATTACAGGTTATTCACCATTCTTTTTATACCGTCTTTCATAAGTGTTACGTTCCAGTTTAGAAGAAATCCAAGGTTAAGATTCGACAGTTTGAGGTAAGTCAGCAACTGAGCCTCATGGATCGGCAATAAATTCACAACTGTTTTGTTTTCAATAATAACAAAATCATTTACAAGCATGTCGATGCGAAAGCCAGCGTCTATGATGATGTTTTCATATTTGACCGGAAGAGCGGTCTCGCATGCAACCTTGAGACCGGCTTTTTCCAATTCGTAGGCTAAACATTTCTGGTAAACCGATTCAAGAAGACCGGGACCAAGTGTTTTGTGCACCTTAATCGCTGAATGAACAATCTGCCGGGCGGTGGATTCGATATCAACCATAAATATAACTTTGAACCGCAAAGCAGCAAAGGACGCAAAGGTTTGTTTAGGTTTTTGTTGATTGGGTTTACAATCAACAAAATATACCTTGCCTGCGGCAGTGTTATTATTACAGGTGTTCATCATCCGTTAATAGCATCAATCAGAAAATATTTAAGCGTATGTTTTTGGTTTGCCGTCTATACCCGGCAAAGCAAGAGAATATAATCTTTGCGAACTTTGCGTCTTGAGCGAAGCGGGCGGTTTAAAATAAAGTTTGATTTGATCCGAAATTACAATGCTCTTAACCATTCTTCAAAAACCACCAGACTGAATAAAATTTTATGGTTATCGTTTTTCCCGGCTGCATGATCCCTGAAGAGTTGACGAACAGCTTCGGGGCGCAATAATGTATACATTAACGAATTTTTATCCAATAAGAAGCCTTCCATTTTACTGGTCAGAGAACTATTGAACCAATCATCCACAACATTGACAGCGAAGCCGCGTTTTTTCCTTTTGAGAATTGCCCCCGGCAGAAAGTCGCTGCATACCTGCCGATGTAACCATTTTCTTGAACCATTCCTGATTTTGAAATGCGCGGAGAGTCTCTGTACATATTCAACAACTTCCCGATCCAGATACGGGACTCTGGCCTCAAGGCCGTGCGCCATGGATAACTTGTCTGCATACATCAGTAATTCGTCGGGCAGAGAGGATCGCAGTTCAAGCAACGAAAATCCCCCGAGTTCATCCGTATCTTCCATCATGGGTGTAAAATCTTTCCAGCAATCCAATACGCTATCGCCTGCGTCAGCAGGTAAAGCTCCGTCCCGGAATAATCCGTCAATTGTCTCACCGGGCATGATGGAAAAAACTTGCTGGTAGCGTTTTTCTTTCTCAGATACGCTAAGCGCATAAACCCCTCTTTTAAAGGTCTCGTTTCTAGGCAGTTTATTGATGGCGGCAGTGACCGGAGTGCGCAGCCATTCCGGTAAACTCCTCCAATACTGTCCGTAATGCACTCCCAGATGGCGCTTATAGCCGCCAAACAGTTCATCAGGCCCCTGGCCGATAAGGGCAACCTTTACATCCCGGCGCGCACGTTCACATACGAAATACATGGGAACAATCGAAGAGGAAGCAATCGGCTCTTCCACAATAGAGACAATCTTCGACAAGGCTGCTTCAAATGTTCCCCGATCAAGTTCAATTGATGTGTTTTGTGCAGAATAAATCCGCGCGGTTTCAGCAGCGTCCTGAAGCTCATCATCTTTGAAGCTCTTCCCATACCCCACGGTATATGTGGGCCACGAATTACCGAAGAGATTCATCAGGCCAAGCAGGAGGCCTGAGTCAATACCGCCGCTTAAAAGGAGTCCGACAGGCACGTCGCTAAGTAGGTGCCTCTTTACAGCGCGTTTGTATATATCAAGAAGCTCTTCTATTGCTTCCGCATCTGTTTTCATCGGCGAGAACGGGGTTGGTTTATATTTGTACCATCGCTCTAAACGGCCTTGTCCGTTTTCAAAAATCAGCATGGTCCCCGGAGCAAGTTTTTTTATTCCTTTGAACAATGTCAGCGGCGAAGGAGTGTATCGATAACGCAGGAACAAATTCAATGAGACGGGATCAACATCGTGCTTTTTACGTGTGCCGGCGACAACGGGCCGAATCTCCGAGCCGAAGTATACGGCGCCTTCTTCAATTTCGTAATAAATGAGCTTTATCCCCATGGGATCACGCGCTATCACCAGTTTGTTTTTCCCTGCATCCCATATTGCAAGGCCAAACATGCCATTGAGGTGATTAAATACATCTTCACCCCACTGTTTGTAGCCGTGGATGATTACCTCGGTGTCGCTCCTTGTACGAAATACATGCCCGTAACCCTCAAGCTCTTTCTTTAATTCCGGGAAATTGTATATTTCCCCGTTAAAGACCACCCATACAGATTCCTCTCCGTCAGACATGGGCTGATGCCCGCCCGCAAGATCTATGATAGACAGACGTCTGAAACCTAACCCAAGAGGACCCGATATGAAATACCCTTGATCGTCAGGGCCTCTATGAATCATCGTTTTTGTCATCCTTTCAATATTTTCACGGATGACCGGTGTATGGTCTCTGAAATTATATTGACCGCAAATGCCGCACATGGGATGCCTTATTTAGGGTTGAGGGGATAGGGTTTAGGGTCAAGGGTCAAACACTTTGAACCGCGCAAAGGACGCCAAGGTTTGGTTTTGGGTTTTTCCCCGATCGGGTAAAACGATCAGGGAAAAGGCCAACGGCCGGCAGGCAACATAGTAGTTCATCTTTCGATGTTCGCATCTCTTGCTACTCATCACCCGTCACTTGTCATTGCAAGGGCAGTAAATTGTAACGGGTAAATAGTAATCCGCCACGTCGGATCACTTGTCACTATTCACTTGTTCCAGAAAAAGGATTTTCAACAAGAACGCCTTCGATGATCTGCCCGTGGTTCAGGTCTTCCGTGATTATTTTTTTCGCATGCAGCCGAAGGGCAGCGGCAACAATCAGCGCGTCCCAAAAAGAGAGACTGTTCTTTTCTTCGATTTCAGAAGCCCGAATTGTCGTCTCCGGATCATTGATCTGTACGGGCCAGGCGAGGTAATTCCGGATGATTTCCCGTGCTTCAGCCGGCGTCAAAGGATTCTTGATTTTGCGCGTGACGGTGACATAAAATTCCTGAAGGACCTGTGTGCTGATAACCCCCGTTTCCGTTTCCCAGAGGCTTTCAACGATGGTTGCGGCCCTGGCATGGCGGTCTTGGGCGCTCAAGTCGTGAGCATAGACGAGGATATTGGTATCCACAAATATCCTATCGCTCATGCAGATCATCCCTGGAAGGGTAGCGATCCATGCCGGAATGAAAGCCCGCCTTTATCGCGGCGATGGCCTTCTGTTTCGCCATGTCGTATTGCCTCGCGTTCCGGATGATTTTTTCCAGTTCCAGGCGCAGCATCCGATTCAGCGACGTCCCTTGCTGTGCGGCAATCATCTTGCCTGTCCGGATCAGCTCCTTGTCAAGACTAATGGTGATATTTTGTTTCAAGCTAAAACCTCCTTTTACACGTGATTTACGTGTAGCACAGCGGGAAGGGAAAAATCAACTGTAAAGTTGAATTACCGAAAATCCGCCATACAAATTGGCGGACCTACGGGTTTGAGCCGAAATCGGTAAAAGGAGCAGTGAATTGTAACAAGTAAATAGTAATCCGCCACGGCGGATCACTATTCACTCGTCACTTTCTCTTACCCCTTGCCCCTGCCGAAGGTCCGCCTTTATTGTGGCGGGAACCCTATACCCAATCTTTTTATCCAGGTTGCTTTCGCATCTACGACGCCACCACGACTTCTTCACGGGTGCAGGTGCACTTGAATTCTTTCCGCCTCAGGCAGATTTTTTCCTTGCCCCTTGACTCTATACCCATGGCTCTTTTTGCGTGTTTATTTATATTTTGATGTCCCCAAGTCTCTTTCTCACCAACGTTGCCAAGTCGTCTGTTCCGGATTGTTGTTGACATTGATGCCTGTTCGTGCTACGTTGTAGTACAAATGGAGGTGATCTATGAATCAAACCCTTACCATACGCATACCGGATGACATGAGAGAAGGACTGCAGGAATTAAGCAGAAACGAAAACAAACCGGTAAGCGATATCGTGCGTGAATCCTTAAAACGGTATTTGGCTGTTTACCGCTTTAGAAGATTAAGAAATATGGTACTACCGTTTGCAGAAGCTCAGGGGCTATTATCTGATGAAGATATCTTTGGCTTGATCTCGTGAAAACAATTCTCGATACAAACGTGATTATTGCAGCTTTTGCAAGTCGCGGGCTTTGTCATGCAGTTTTCGAGCTATGCCTTGACCGTTGTGAAATTATATTGAGCGAGGAGATACTCAGAGAAGTTCTCATGAATTTAAACGGTAAAATCAAGCTTCCTCTCCCGCAATGCGAATCAATTATATCATATTTGAGAGAAAACTGTTTTGTCTCAGAAATCGACGATTTAGAGACATCGCTATGCAGGGATAAAAATGATGTCCATATATTGGGGCTGGCACAACACTCATTGGCAGAATATATCATAACAGGAGACAAAGATTTATTAGATTTGGTCAAGTACAAAAGCGCTAAGATTATAACCCCAAGAGAGTTCTGGACTTTATTGAAAACCCCCTTCCCCGAACCATAGGCCGATAGGCAACATCCTGTCCATCCTGTTAATCCTGTCTAAAAACTTTACAAGAACAACTACAAAACTTATCTGACAGGATTTACAGGATTGGCAGGATTATTTTTCAGGCCGCTCCGGAAGAGCGGTCCGAAGCATGCATCCGCTTCGCGGAGCCTGGTAAGCACACCATTTACTCGTCACTATTTACTCGTCACCTTTTTCCCTTACCCCTTGCCCCTGAACCCTATACCCTATTTCCCCCTCGCCGCAGGCAACATCCTGTCCATCCTGTTGATCCTGTCTAAAAACTTTACAAGAACAACTACAAAACTTATTTGACAGGATTTACAGGATTA
>JAGVOC010000006.1 GCA_020052975.1 Desulfobacterales bacterium
GAATATGGCAATGTCACAGCCCCATTTGACGCCGGCTCGCGAATCGCTTGCCTGTCTTATTTATGAATTTTAAGAAACTACTGCGGAAGATGGGTTAGTTCGATTTGGACATTGAGCTGCATCCTTTATTGTTCGTGCAGGGCAAGATATTTATTTTAAACACAATTTGCCTCAGAGGGCGGTAGACCGTGAATGAGCAAAAATATTGCATCCGCCGTATTCATCCGTAAATTCTACAGATAATAGGGGATAGAGGTTCATTTTAAAAATTCTCTTTGTAGATTAATAGGTTATGGGGGTTTGTGAAGGGAGGCAGACCGATGCTTCCAGGCCCTTGCCTCCCGGAGAGAGTCTTAATTGCAGCGGGGCTCCCATTCGATAAGGGTTTTACAGACCGGACACCGCACCATTACCGCCGGCATACCATAAGGGTCTTTGCCCTGATCAGTTACATTGCGGACCAGATCATGAATACCCAGCATGAAGTTGCAATTCTTGCATACCTGAGTATTTGGAACCGGAATCGTAACAAACGGTCTGCTCATGGGCTGGTTCTCCTTCTTTCGCTTTATTTATTATATTTATTATTTATATAATATTTTTAAGCTTTTGTCAAACATAAACGCCCTGCTCAAATAAAATGCTGTTATATCAATCAGTTAGCATGATGGGCAGAACAATGAGAAAAAACAAGGCTGTGAATTGATGAAAAGATTACATATCAGAGAGAACACATCCGGGAAGAATTTTGACCCTGCAATTGCCATCTGCATCATACGACTGATAATCCTCATAGCGGTACGGCGGGCAGAACGGTGCGGTACAGAGCATATCCGAGAAAACTCCCGGTCTGGTTTCAGGCTGCAGATCAAATGAATAGTTCCTTTTCAGCATAACGCAGCTGCTCCCTTCTCTCATATACCACAGGTCGTCAAGGGAAAGATTCCTGACCGTTATACCCTGGCCTGCGCACAGGTCTCCATCCGCCGCGATACAGACAGAGAGAAAAGAGAAAAGAAAGAAAACCGGCAGAATAATAAGTATAGTTTTTTTCGTCCTCATAAGAAAAATCCCTCAGCCTTCATGTTGTCAACATGAGGGAAAAACAGGCACTGGCAGAATTCCTGCAGTGATACATCCTGCCAGTGTCCTCCTTCCCTTTCTGCTGTCTCCCAACGTATTTATTATTTCTCCCTTATATGGAGAATCTTGTCTATCGGTTTGGGCGGGATAAGAATCCCGGGAGGAGGTCCCTGCGGGGGAACGCCCTGAAAAGCGCCGGTCCTCCTGCCGTCCTTCTCAGTAAATGCCGCCTTCAGGTCGATCTCTTCTATGCTGCCCGTGGACACCTGCATAAGCGCCTGTCCTCTCAGGACCGAACTGCTCACGGTACCTCCAGTATCATACTTTACGGCCCAGAGATGCGTTACTCCTCCGAATCCGCAGATATCCGAAGCAGGCTTTGTAGTGGTGAAGAAGACGGCCCCTATAGGAGTTGCGAGCGGGTCGGTAACCATGCGCTCGGCTCTGTACCGTACCGATGCGTCCGAACAGGCAACCAGCGCTCCCGCGGCATTGGTGCATGAATCGAGTACTATGTACCAACCGTCCGGGTCTGTCGAACCGGCTGCGCCGGAAGCGTTCGCCAGAGCGCTCTCTGAAACAGTGGTGGTACAGGCACCATCTATGCCTGATGCGGTAAAACAGGGCTCTGCTATACCATACAGCCTTCTTACACTGTCTGCATCATCTATCTCTTCTGCAATTTTATAGTAGTATCTTCCTGAACCGAAGTAGAGACGCACTACCTTTGTCTTGTAATTCTGCAGTTTCGTGACAGCAGAGGTAACAGGACCTATATTGTCCATTATTCGGCTCCATACCCAGTTGTTGGGATTGGGGTCCTGTTTCGTGAAAATACGGATTACTCCGCCCTGGGTCCACCTGGTACTTGCTGTTGGCGGATTATTTTCTGCCTTTGTATAGCCAAAGTAGAGGGCATCATCCTGATAAGCTCCTGCGCTGTCCGGAGCATTCTGATCGAAATCCATCGCTGCACCGGTGAGAGACCCGGCAAAGGCATTCTGGATGCCGGTGTCAATTGTTCTCAGCAGTTGCCCTGTTTTTAAATCGAGCAGAAAGACCCTCAAGTTCTGGTCTGAATAGCCCTTGAACTGATGTGCCGCTGTATTTATTGGTCCTGTCGGACCTGAAGCAACTATCACATACCATTTGCCGTTCTTATCGTTGTCCGGGTTGCCCCCTGTTCTTGAACTGATCCTGACGACAGCAGGACCTGTGGTCGCAAGCCCGAGGTTAGGGTTGGAAAATTCCCAGAGAACCCTGGGATTTCCAGGGTCTGTGATATCAAGGGCAAAATAGGAAGAGAATCCTTCGCCGGCGGCGGGCGTCTGTATCCCATACTGCGTTGCCGCATCCTTACAGGCACCTCCGGCCCTCATTCCGCCTATGACAATCGTCCTCCAGGAAGACCCGTCTGAAGGTTTTACGCTGTCTGATATGTCACCCGTTCCCGGCGCACCAATACTCGCATCAAAAACATAGGGGGTCATATCTACTGTATAGAGATGACAGTAGTTTACCTCTGCTAGGTACTTGAGATAGGGTAGGACATTCTTAGGGATAAAGGCCCATTCCTCCTTCCCCATATCTGTGCCTGTCAATTCCGCCTTCTTATATCTTTCTTCGAATAACTCCAGTGTGCCGAACCTGAAGGCATGGAGCATCCCGTCATTTGCACCGACAAGGACCATCCCTCTGTTCATATAGTCAGCTGCCTCAGTGAATTTCGTATACGTCCGGTCCTGATATGTTTTGTGGTAAAGATTCAGCGGTATCCATGAGACGATTTTCGGAGTGGAATTAATGATATCTCCGAGCTTCCAGGAGTTTGTTACCCCGTCGTAAGTTACCGTCCGGTTCCTGTAAGCCTTGCATGTCTCGCCGGCACCGCTGCAATCCGTATTATCGCTGCAAATATTCTTGTTGACTGAACAGGTTTTCAGATCAGTCCCTTTTGTATACCTCGCTATCGCTGTTGCTTCATTCGCATTTGCCACCTGCATAAGTGAGATCAAGGAGGAACCTCCTGTTACCGTGTCAGGCAGTGCAATACGGTTTGTTCCATCAAAGGTATAAATGGTTCTGTCTCCGGGATTGGTCCGGTGTAATACCTTTCCTGCCTCCCAGAGCGGCTTCACATTATTAAAGAGGACTGTCGCAACAGGCGTTGGACTGTCGGCAATACTGTTACCGTCTGCATCTGAAAAAAGTTGCGCCTTCGTGGTATAGTCAGTCGCGTCAAAGAAGAAATTGATTATATAGTCGTCCCTCAAGTCAAGAACGTTCGGGGAAGCGGTGTCCTCTCTGATCGTGCTATTGCCCAGCATTGGATCAATATGATACCAGAGGTTCTTGAGTGAACCTGTCCATTCGATGTCATTGGAACCGAAGGAACGCTGCTGATAAAAGATGGCCTGTACGAGGTTTGCCCCTGTTCCTTCGCCGGATGCGAGCACAGACGCTGCTGTCCCGGAAGCTATCTGCTGGAGGATAGACAGGATGGCATCCAGAATGTTGTCTTTAATGCCTAATGCATCACTGGTTTTATAAAAAGTATCCGGGTTGCCGTCTCCATCCTTGTCCCAGTCTGGAGATGATGCGGGCAATGGCTCACACGGACTCCCCCTGCCGGTTCCACAGTCATCCATTGCACAGGTATCATTCGGGTATCCGTTTAAATTCGCCGGCCAGCTCCTTGCCGTATTATCGAAAGAGCCGTACACCGCAACGTTCTTCATTGCATGCTCCCCCGTACCGCCCAGGAAAAGCCCTACGGTATATACATTCTTCACGTTTGTGTAAACGCCTGTCTTGATGTTATTAAATCCCATATGCATTTTATAGGCAGGAACTACAGGATCTGCAGAGTGGTTTTCAAACCCCGAATTGATGGAGCAGGTAGAGAATGCAGGGGGTCCGCCGCCGGTATTCCATTGTCCGTCAGAGAGCAGAATTACGAAATTGTTTGCACAGGGCACATACTTGCAATTTGCCCCACCCTGCTGACAGACATACATTGGGTTTTTCCACCGGTCTCCTTCTCCCATTTGAGGCTGAAATCCTCCGTATTCAGATGTTTTTTGTGAAAAATAATTTAAGGCGTCCCACATGACAGGACCTGTGGGAGTCGAACTGTTCGGTTGTCCCGAATTGATATGGGAGATGAAATTCATATACGGGAATTCGTCAGCCGTTGAATTGGGAGCGGTAAAATCACCGATATAGATCTTCTCTGCCCTCACGCCGGCGCCGCTGAACAGCATTGCACCCACCCTGGGTCTCAGTTCCAGGGTCTTGAATTTAAAAGCAAGGCCTGAATAAACCCTGTCCCAGGGTACCTTCACCTGTGTTCCGTTGTCAGTGAGAAGGATGCAGCCGCCGTCCGCTGTGCCGTCACCGTTGACGTCAAGACTGTCGTTGCAGACGCTTCCGACTTTGACCGCGTTCCCCGGTTGATCCCACAATTCAGGGTCACAAAATCCGTTATTAAATGTTTGGGCGCCGGTACAGGAGCTGGGAGTTCCCCCTGTCATAGCCCAGCGAAGGAGATCCATTCTGGCCATATTCGCATAGTTGAGATAATTGCCTGATTCCAGATTGCAGTCCCCTGTGCATTGCTCCTGCAGGCAACAGCCCCACCGGTTGCATCCTCCTCCACGCCAGACGCAGCCGCCCCAGTTGGAATTTCTGCACCTCCAGTTTACACAGGAACAGGTGCAGGGCACTCCCGTTGGTGTCGTTTCCTCATAGATTCCGTTGACATCAAGCTTATACATTTTCGAAGGCGTAAAATACCCTTCATAGGAAACCGCAGGGTTATAGCGGTCAAGATACCCGTCACCGTTGTTGTCGGTATCCTGATATGAATACGCTTTCCAGCCCATGCTGCCGCTCACATCTATTGCAAAAAGCACGTTGGGCGCCACGGCAAATCCCACAAACGGAGGAATCTGACAATAATCGTTCATTGTCTGGGCCGGACTTTCAGAAAGAAAAGGAGAGAGCAATAATATGAATATCGCTCCTGTTATAAATAGATTCTTTTTCATGGCTTGTACCCCTTCAGAAATGTAATGTCATGTATGGGATATATTTCATTGGGGTTGCAGGTTGAACTATTGATGAAAAACGAGATATTTTTTCCTTCACTCCCGGACACTTCTTCAATATTCTCAACCCTGAAGGTCAGAACGCCCGGGCAGCTTGCAGAACGGATTTCCATAGTTACAAGACCCCGGATGGAGTCAACCTGTTTCACGGTCCCTGTCAAAAAGAGTTCGTCGACGGCGTGAACGGGACAAATGTTCAAGGTTAAGAACAAGCACGTCGCAATGAAAACGAACCAATACTTCGTTTTTCTTCTTTCCATGTTCCCCCCCAAAGATTCTTTGTGTTTTTATTAATAATTTAAGGAATAGTTCCCCAAACCGGACTATGCTATATTGATTCTCTAACCATTTAACCTCCCGCCAAGCGGACATTGAAATGCCACCCATAAGGTTTCGTTTGAGGCGCTCTGTGCCCGACTTGACCTGTAAAATGATCGATGTTTATACAAGAAAGAAAAACCTGCGGTCAGCGGAAAACAACATATCAAGGGAACCAAGAATTTCCAGGGGGTCAAAAAAAGGAGTTTGAAATTACTGCGCGGAAGATACAAAAGACATCCTGTTCTGTTTACGAGAAAGACAAAATATTGTTTACTCATCGGAATAATGTTTCGTAATCCGCTTTTTCATTGTGCTGCTACCGATAGTCCAATTTTCCTATAAGTATGGACCATCTATCTCCCCTATAATATGTGCTACAATTAAATTCTATATAACAAAGATTGTTTAGATCAATAAAATTATTCCCTATTATTTAGCGGTTGCCTAATTATCATTAATCTTTTCTTTTACATATTTTACTTATAGATCTATGCAATAGCCAATCTCCGCGAAACACCGATATTGAAAAAATACTACATATAAAGGATAACAAATTTTTTTTGTTAAAAAATGTGATCTGAATCACATGTAACCACAGGACTATGAAAAATTTAATGGTGTGGGAGAAGCGATGGAAAATATCAATAGTGTCTTGCAATTATGGGGGATGAGCTTGTTTTCTCCTGATTTTCCTAATTGTTCGGAAGAATTAAAAAAGGCTTTCAAGGCTCACAGTGCCCGAAAACCCCTGAAAAATATGGTGAGCCGTGCAGGATTCGAACCTGCGACCCGCTGATTAAGAGTCAGCTGCTCTACCAGCTGAGCTAACGGCCCACTTCTGAAACAGTGA
>JAGVOC010000312.1 GCA_020052975.1 Desulfobacterales bacterium
ATCCATATCCACCCAGGATCTGGACAGCATCGGTTGTTACCTTCATGGCTACATCTGTGGCGAATCTCTTTGCCATGGCAGCCTCTTTCGTTACCTTAAGTCCTTGATCTTTCATATAAGCGGCTTTGTACACGAGAAGTCTTGCAGCTTCAATTTCTGTAGCCATGTCCGCAAGCATAAACTGAATTCCCTGAAACTCAGAGATGGGTTTGCCGAATTGGGCTCGCTCTTTGGAATAACTCAACGCCTTGTCCAGGGCTGCCTGAGCAAGACCTACAGATATTGCGCCTATGTTTATCCTTCCTCCATCGAGGGCCTCCATTATCATCTTGAAACCTTTACCTTCACCACCTAAAAGATGTTCCTTAGAAACGATACAATCATCAAATATCAGCTCCCTTGTTGGGTAAGAGCACATCCCCATCTTTTTTTCCGTCTTACCGAAGGAAAAACCATGAGTCCCCTTTTCAACGATAAAAATACTGGCTCCAGAAGCCCCTTTTTCTTTATCGGTTTTTGCCACCACGGTATAAATATCGGCTTCTCCACCGGCGCTGATGAAGATTTTACTCCCATTCAGAACGTAACGATCACCTTTCTTTTCTGCAGAGGTCTGAATGGCTGCTGCATCAGAGCCGGCATTGGGTTCTGTGAGGGCAAACCCCCCGAACAGGTCTCCTTTAGCCAGTGGTATTACCCACCTCATCCTCTGTTCTTCATTCCCGTTTTTATAAATGAGGAAGCAAACAAGATTATTAATCGAAACATAACTCATAGCCCTGTATGTTTTTCCAAGTTCTTCATATATTATGGCGGATGACAGGAATCCCATATTTGTGCCGCCATATTCTTCCGGGCATGTCATGCCAAAAAGCCCCAGTTCCGCTATCTTTTTAAAGGCTTCCCTGGGAAAAATCTCCTTTTCTTCCCACTCATCAACATAAGGAGCTAACTCTTTCTCTGCAAAGTTTTTAACCATCCTCTTTACGGCTTCCTGTTCTTCTGTAAATTTAAAGATCATCCTGTACCTCCATTATAACGAGTCTGTAAAAAAAACCCATTAAACAATAAATATGTACTTTGTAACCCACTGTTTTTATTAAATATTATTTTTTTAAAAATCTTAAAAACGGACTTTTCTACAGCTTCATCGCGGCGGGTAACCGACTGGCAATGGAGCACAGCGGAGTTGCCAGTCCGTGTTCACCCGCATCGTTCGGTGCCGTTAAGGCGCATAATCCATATAATATGTTTCGTCGTCAATTTTATAGAAGGTTAAATCTGTTCTTCCGTATTTAATCAAATGGTCAGGCAACACGGCTTCACCGTTAGGGACATCAAGTCTGTTTCTAAAATATTCCCCTATCAAACTGTTATTATGAGGAGTATGAATAGCTTTGCCATTCTGTTGCGCTCTCGTGCAGATTAAAGTCTTTCCGTCATCTGTGAAAAGTGTAAAATGAACAGATACTGGCGGGAAAAAGTCTGTATGATATATATCTGAAGTTAAACGAATATAAGCTTGATTTGGTTCTCTGCCTTCCTCTGGTCTTTGACCCCAGTTAAGGCCGGAGCGTTGCGGCAAATTGCCGTTTCTGTCAAGTAAAGAAACAGTTACGGCTGGAAGTCCTAAATAATCATTAACATCATATTCGGCCTCATCTGCCATTCCAGTCTGATATTCCTTGCGACGAAGACTATCTCTGTAAATTGTTATAAATTCTTCTGCTTCAGGATGTTCACAAAAAACTGTTTCTTTCAGCAGCATTTTAAAATACTCAGCACCACTATCCGGATTACAGCTTGTCATGGTTTCCCGCTGACTATGCAGACAAAATGCTGTCTGAGTGTAATTTGCCGAACCTGCAAAAGCTAAAACTGGTTTGTCATCACGGCACCAAATGTAGATTTTTGAATGAACCGGTGGGCTGTTCATAATGTAACTGCATCTAAATTTATTTAAGAACTCATCACCGGCAAGTTTTTTGAAGCCGTTATGATTGCTTGCTGTTAACCCATCTTTTGATGTCATTCCTACTATCAGATGAAGTTTTATATCTTTAGATTTTTCTCTCAACTCATTTAGATGATGGAAGGACATGGCGGCTGTTGCATATCCCGAGACAATAAGAAGCTTGTTAAAATTATTTTGCAATAATGGGTTAATTAATATTTCTTCATATAGATTTTCAAAATACATAATTCTACCTCATTGTTTAGATCTGTATTCTACACCCTCTTCACATATCCTCAATTGGCCTGTTGCTTTGCGATTGTATAGCTCAATATGAGATGGGTGAATCAGCGGTTCAATATTTGGGGCTATGTGAGGATAAGTTAAACCAGCAAAACATTTTAGAACTGACTCAAAAATTACTTTTGCACCAAAACAGGGTACAGCCATGCCTATTTGTTTCCTAACGCTTTCCTTTGAACCAGTAAAAATAAAGTCATCAGGAAATGTCTGTAATCTGGCGCGCTCTCTGTTTGTTAATGCTCTATTTTCTCTCCAGTGGTACATATGTGTTCCGCCACCCCCGCTTCCTGTTACAGTATATGCAGGCTTATCCGGGTCTAATCGTTTATATATTTGGCTTATTTTCGCACCTCTGACATTCAGCCGCAGATGCTTTGGAAGATCAGCGGTAAAGGCATTCTCTCCCGGTTTAATGCAACGTAATCTTTCAATCACGGTATTTAACTGGCGAGTCAATTCATTGTTAGGGGCGTCTTTCGGTATTGGAGGACTTTCTATGGCTTTTTGGCACGATACATTTTGTTTTTCAAAAGGCTTTGGTGAAGGAATTTTGAATATGACATCTATATTATTTCTTATGCCTATCATTATTATTCTTTGTCTTGTTTGAGGTACGCCATATTGGTTAAAACTATATAAATGTGGATAAACAGAATATCCTGCGTCAAATAACTCTTCCAAAATCAGCGAAAACGTTTTGCCGTCATTAGAGTTTCTAAGACCTCCCACATTTTCAGCCAGAAAGAATTTGGGTTTAAAAAAGCGTACTGCCTTTACTCCATAGGCGTATAGCGGGCCATATGTTCCATTAATACCTTTTTGCTCTCCAACAACACTAAAATCATTACAGGGAAAACCGAATGAAAAAGCATCTATTTCAGATATTTTCCCGAGTCTGTTGAAATCCAATTTGCGAATATCTTCACACACAACAGATTGTGGATTGTCAGGGCAAATATTCAATCGGTATGTTTCACAGCTATCATAATCATAATCTGTAGCCCAGGCATGCGTAATAGAAAAAACTCCGTCACTGCATTTGGCTGTAGCAAGCTTTGCGCCTAATGCCAACCCGCCAGGACCACAAAAGAACTCACCTAAACGAAAAGTTTGCGACTGTTTATTTTCCATGATTTCTGCTTTCCCTGTTTATCAAGTAGTTACTTCTTTCTTCGGCAAGTTTTAGTATTTTATTACGATCCAGCTCAACGGAATACCCTTTAGGCACATTCTTTTCTAATGTACAAACAATTTCATTCAAAACAGAAAGCGGGTCATTCGTGACTTCGCATTCCCAGATAATAATGATACGCCATTTCAGTTTTTCCAGTTCTTTTTTAACTTCATTATCCCTCGATACATTATTTCTAAATTTTTTCGTCCAGTATTCTTTATTAGTGCTTGGAGTCGTTGCCTTTGGGCAATTCTTATGTCTGTGCCAAAAGCAGCCATGTGCAAATATTACAGTTTTATATTTTGGAAGAACGATATCGGGACATCCAGGCAATTTACTGTCATTTATTTTGAATCTATATCCCGATCTATGAAGAAACGATCTAACTATTACTTCCGGCTTGGTGTGGCGGCTTCTGATACGACTCATATTCCATGAGCGCATATTTTTAGTCAAATGATCTACCATGTAAAATCTTCTGCCTTTTTATTTTTTATTACACCTAACCTGCAAATCAGCGATGAGCGAAGCACCACCAGACCATGGTTTTCCCCTACTGATTTGATCAGAACACGTGGTTGCGCGTCCGCTGGATTTTCTGATTAGCGGTTTTCGATCTTTCCTTCATCATCAAAAGAAATGAAAGATACAAGCTATTTTATGGGTCTTCCTCTCTTCGGCCTTCGGGCATCGACTACCTTCCTCTCAATCTCTATCCAAAATCCTTCGGTCCCAAGAACCCCTTCACCCATCTTGTCTATTATCTCCTTTCGCTCTTTATGCCATCTATATGCCCCTTTGGTAATATTATCAAAATTAAGTATCCTGTCCTTGAATTTGTCACATGAAAGAGCAATTGTCCACTGTCAAGGTGCGACCCCTGTCTGCGCTGTCTGCGACCCGACCCCTGTCTGTCATTACTGGTATTGAATGCCAATGAGTGATGGACGAGGAGTTAATAGCCAAGCCTCCTTGTCATCTTGCATACTCAAGCGTCTCCAGGTGACTAAGGTGGAGCAAGGCTTTGCAAGCGTCTTGAAGAACATTTAGATTCCGTACTTTGGTTGCCTGCTCTACGTAGATCTCGCGCACCGCTGTAAGATCGTAGTCGAGTGCTCTGGTGATATACGGTGGCCAGGTTGTACCCATTCCAAAAACCTTGGTCCAGAGGGGACTACCCATCAATGGCATTATTACATTACCATAACATACTACACCGGGCTTGCTAACAAGCTCAGAACAGAGATCAAGGGTCTCATTCAGAGATCGCTCATCTTCACCCAACAGGCCAAGAACAAATGAACATGAGACCCGAATATCAAAGCGCACCAGTAGGTCAACCGCCTCGAGAATCGCACGCCTTGTTGTGAATTTATTATTCTCTCGCAAGATTCGTTCACTTCCGGATTCCACCCCAAGCAGGACACTGTCGATTCCACACTGTTTCATTGCCCAGCAAGCGGCAGGCGAAATGTGCCGAGAATCCGCGAAAACCATTATGGGAATCTGTTGCAATCCATTGTAACGTAGCTCATCAGCGAATTTTTCCGCCCATTTGATATCGATCCAAGTATCACTTGTGTCAAGGATGTAATCGACCCCATGGCAAGCTACAAGGTCTCTAATCTCAGCAGCTACGCGCCTAGGATCTCGACACCGAATTCTCTTCTCCTGTCTTGCGCAGAACGAACAGGTGTACAGACACCCACGCTTTGAGAAGATATTCCCAGCCTTATGACCACCCATGTTGATCAGGGTGTTCGTCTCGGGATATTTTTCCCAGTACAAATCTGGGACCAAGCCACCACTATTTCGCGGCGGGATTTTTTCGGACCAGACATCCTCATCTTCATGTCTGGTGGCGATCACAGTCTCATCGGTGGTACGGGTGAACAAGTTAGGAATCTGAGTGGCATCTATTTTGCCACACACCATCTGTTCGGCAAGACTTTGGACGACGGGTATACCATCGCCAATACAGACAGCATCGATAAATGGCTCGTTGATCAATGACCGCGCTGCCCCCGCTGCGGCTTGCCCTCCTATTATCACGAATGATCCTCTTTCCTTGGATTCATTGGCGAGCAAGTTCAGGGAGTTAGAGGACAATGCCGAGTATGTGAAACCAACACATGAAGCACCACGTGAAAGTCTTGTCCGAACCTCGTCAAGGCTTAACAATGAGCCATCGACGATCTCGACAGGTACAGTGTCGTCAATTACGCCCACCAGGAGCAGGAGGTCAAGGGGCATATTCCATTGGTCTGCTGCAACCTTAGGGTCGTCGACTGGACAACGAACTAATTGGATCATTTGTTCCATAAGGCAACCTCATTCTTACGGGATAGTGTTATTGATTTCTTTTCCGTCTCCTTGAAAAGAAATCTCTTTTGTGCTCCGGATCTCATGCCGTAGAGCCTCCTTCAGCTTTCAGAGAGGATTGCTTTTTTTCCAAAAGATGATCTCCAAAAGAATCAATGAAAAAAGTGCCATGGGAAGTGAAAGAGCAGCTGTTTCCGGTGTCAGGGAACCTGCCGCACAAAGTACGGCAACTCCAATAAAAGTCCCTGCAAGACTCCAGAAGACTGCCTTTTCATTGAGTTTCCAGTAGAAAGAGGCCAGTACAAGTGGGAACAATGCGAGATTGAGGCTCGCTAATGAAAACGCGAGTGTCAAGATATTCTGGTAGGCTGCGGCCACCACCATCGCAAGCCCGACGAATGCAATCATGAATATACGATTAATCTTTCGGGCAGAATCACCTTTGAATTTTTCGGTGTAGTTCAGTAAATCTCTAGTAATAATTGAGGATACGACGAAAGTGACTGTATCGGATGACGAAAGCGCGACAGCGTATAGGAGGACCATGCCGAATTCCTTGATTCCATGGGGCAATAGTACTGAGAAACCAGTTACGAGTGCATCTTCGGCCCCAAGGCCAGGGATACCGTGTCTTGTTGAAAGACCTACAACAGTAATGACTAGGGCCAACACAGGCAGAATGATTGCCCCATACGCAAATCCCGCTTTCAGCGTTTTCGAGTCTTTAGCGGCAAAAACCCGTTGCCAAAGATCAGGAGCCACAAGAATCCCTAATGCTGATATTAAGAGAAAACCAATTACATTTCCGATTCCCATAGACGTTAGTCCCAAATCCGATGTACTGATTGCACTACCACGATACAGTGCAAAGAAAACAGTGAAACACATGACAATCATAATCAGTAATTGATAAAAATCGGTTCGAACAACGGCCTTAAAACCGGCAAGGAGGAGATATGTTAATATTATGGCGGCCCCGATGGCAACGCATGCGATATGGGGTAAATTAGGGAAGACATGCCCGAGTATCTTGGCGCTTAGAATAAAGTTAACTGTCAAGTAACCGAAAAACTGCACGACGAGAAAAAGAGAGAACATTAAACCGATTCGTCTGCCGTAGATTCGGTAGTAATACTCCGGCATCGAATAGGCGGAAACTTCATCCGCTTTCTTCTTTATTCGAGCAGCGTATCTGCGAAAAATCATAAATCCGAGCGACAATCCGGCAAAGAACCACAAAGCGGACACGCCGTATTGGTAAACATAAGCGATATAAATTGACAGGATGGCTCCGTCAAAGATACCTGCCGTTATTGTAGCAATCATCTGTACTCCGCGCACGCGGCGCTCGGCGATCATGAAGTCGTCTTCGCTCTCTCTGCGCGCAGTAACGAACCCGATCACGACAGCCACGATGACATAGATCGCAAAGAACAGTAGCGCGAGCTCTTGGGACAGTTGGGCGGTCATTGATCGCCTCCATGGGGAAGTGTGCAGCCCTGTCTCGAACAGTCCTGTTTTGTGGCGTTCCCGGAATCAGCTTCAAGGAAATCACCCCATAAAGCCCGCATCTTCACGGTTGTGGGACCCTTCGACGGGTGAATGCCTCGGCAGAACGCGAACCGCGTCCCGCCACTGGGCCGCCAGATGAAGAGTGGCTCTCGGTCGCAATCGATCTCAAGCCCTAAACCGCCATGGGTGTTGTTTGACTTCAATCTAGTCCTGGCGAAGCCGCTCATCAGGTCTGCAAATGCCAGGATGAAGCCAATGGGACTCGTTACAAATGTTTTCGCTACGTCCTCGTCTGTCAGGTTGCCGGCATCCGGAAACGCGTATAGAGACTGCTCGTGGTGGTGAGCAATCGCAGCCCCAAGGTGCCTTAGCCCTTCGGGATTCTCCCGAGTCCGAAGGAGTTCGATGAACTCGAAAGCAGAAAAGAGAGCGTGGTATCTGCCCCACGGTCGCTTGTTAGAATTTTGGATGTGACATTCCTCCAGACACCAAAAGTGGCGATAGCCATCGTCGGCAGTCGCTGAACGTAATATAGCGTTGCCAATTTCTGCCTCGAGCTCATGATCTAGAAAAGAGCGTACCTTCTCGAACACATCTACTGCAACGTTACGAGCTTCCAAAGCGGTTTTAACCGCAAAGGAGTGAGAGAACACCCTCCACGTCAGCAAGCTCCAAGTGGCGGCATCATAGCCGGAGTCGTGCCACAACGCGACCGTTGGCCACACCCGCTTGATCCATTGCGCTGCTGAAGTGCCTCGGGGCGCCATTCCTTTCACTGTATAGACATGTTCCGCCAGAGTACCGACGGTCTCAGCATGCTTGAGATCCTCGGGAGGCTCGTTCAAAGCGTGCGCGACCTCCGCTCTCGCTCTTCCGTCTACTGGTGCTGATAACAGGACCTGTCCCATCAAGACAACGAGGAAAGAGTGAACCAGGTGATCACGATTCTCGAACGGAAAAAAGTCGCAGCCGAGCGTCTCAGTGAAGCGTTTCTTGTCATAAAATACCCGCATAAAGTGCCTTATGTACTCTGGTCCAAGGTTGCATGGATCGAACACCATACCGCAGGGTTCGTTGGCATTGCTTATTCTGGGGACCGTCAATGGCAGCCACGCCCCAGACGCGAAACAAGCATTCACCAGCTTCTCGCATTTGTCTGGCAGGTTACCATGCAAAACCACCGTAGCAGCGTCGGTCAGGCAATCAATCCTGTACTTATTGCTGCGTCCCACCCGCGGAGGCAGTCTGTAACTCCGGGACACGTCTTTATTGAGGGCATCTGTCATACGACCGAGCTGGCTCCACAGCCAATTCTCATCAAGCACCATAGGATCGTCTTTTGTCCATCTATCCCGCTCTGCCCACTGAATGATCTGACCTGAGTCTACGCCATCCGAGAAGGACTCGTAGTTGCGCAAGTCAACTTCCAATTGCTCTGACGTCATGGGGGTCATCCTTACTTCCACCCATCTTGGATCTGAGTTAAAATCCTCTTGGCATCGGCCTGTATCTCCTCTGTGTTCCTGATGATGCTGATCATTGATGACCCCTGAAGGCTCCCCGCGTCCTGAAGTCCCTCGGCATGGTGCAATTTCGCAACATTGAACTTTGGCCATGTTCGTTTCACCATTTCCTGAACCTGTCGCGAAATATCCTCGGTGGAGAACCTCTTTGAATAGGCGGCGAACTGGGGCCACTTGGTAAGCTCGGTTGCCAGAGCCAAGGGGTCCAGCAGATTGAAAGTCTCGTCCCCTTCAGGATGGAAGTAGTTCAGAACGATCTCATTGGATCCTCCTAACGTTCGCAGCGCTACAATCCAGTCCTCCTCGAGGCACAGTTGACCGATGTCGACGGGCCTGGGACGCATGACAAACACCCGACTTCCCTTGATGCGAATGGATGCGGCCAGTACGTCAAGGCTCAGGCGATCTAGGCCGGGACTCGTGTCGAGGATAACGCTGTTGAAGCCCTCCTTGCGTAGGAGTTGAATTAACAGCACAATGCGTCCCTCAACTCGGGATTCACTATTGCTACGCTGGCGTGATAGAGTGACATATTCGTCGAGCCGCGTGATGTCCACGCCGAGAAACGATCCCGCAATGAAAGAGACGCGATCGACCTCGTGGACTGGCTGAACCAGACCTTGAGGTAAACTGCTTTGATCGGTGCAAAACCAATCACAGAAGAAGCGGACATCCTTCTGCCCAGCGGCATCAACTGGTAGGTAGAAGTGTAGTGATGGCCCTTCGTCGTCACAGTCGACCACACAGACGCGTCGCCGCCGATTAGCCAACTCCAAAGCCAGCGCGATGGCCACAGTTGTCTTGCCGACGCCTCCCTTGTGAGAGTGAATAGTAATCACCGATAATGCGTCATCCACGGTCCACGTGCTTGCATCGATGGCCTTATCCAGCCGCGTCAAGCGATCATGGTAGCGTTTAAGGCTGGAGAACAGAGGCTCTTTCACTATATCGAAAGATGAATTTTCTGCAGCTTCAAGAAGGCGCTTTCTGTCGGGTCCTGGAACACGGGCGATCACTATACCAAAAGCAATGAGGGCAGCTTCAATCAGCTTGGGGTTTTGCCTCTTGAGACAATGCAAGAGAGAATCGACCGCTTGCGAAGCATAGGCTTCCTCGTATCTGGTTTTAGGCTGATGTTCGAGGACGCTCTGCAGATAGTCGAGAGCTTCCGGTATATAGAAGTCTGCACCTCCCAATTCTCCGGCCAAGAGGATCAGTTCGCCAAAGAAGTCATGTTCCAGACCGGAACGAAGCTCCTCGGCAGCCAATGCGAATATCTGGCCTAGTGCCTCTACAGCCTCGGTTGGGAGGGATTTTCCACATAGGCGACCTAACTCCCCTCTTGACAGACTGGCCACGTTGTCGGACGCAAGCCTGTCGAGAATAGAACTCGCGTCGCCTGCTGTATTAATTGTCTTTTTCATGGTTGCCCAGATAGACATTGTGGTGCCTCCTCTGTCAGCCTCTGCCTCTACTGATGGTGATTCTTGGCGATGGTCCTGGTGGATTGAGGTAAGGTAGATGATAGAAGTCCCTTTTTTGACCGTAGTATAGGGGATTTTGCCTCTTGTGTCAAGGAAGATCGTGCCATTTTATGTGGTGGTTTGTAACGGAATGGGACGGTTCTCAAATATGTTAAGTAATATGAGTAGCTAATATATATAACTAAACCACATTCTCTCTTCTCAAATCTTCGATCTCTTCCTTACTGTACCCAAAGGCAAGGAGCACCTCTTCCGTATGTTCACCCATTTGAGGAGGGGGGCTTTTAATCTCAGCAGGGGTTTCTGAGAATTTAACTGGGAATGGGACCTGCTTTATCTTACCTAACTTGGGATCATATATCTCTCGCACCAAACCTCTGTGTATGATGTGGGGATCGGAAAAAACCTCTTCTATTGTATAAACAGGGCCGCACGGAACACGGGCATCATTCATCTCTTGAAGCCACTCATCTCTGGTTTTCTTCAAAAACACAGACCTTAGTTTCTCAGATATCTCCTTACCATTCTCGATCCTCTTTCTATGAGTGCTGTATCGGGGATTACTTAGAAACTCTTCCAAACCCAGCACCTGGGCAATTAACAATTTGCTGTCAAATGCCCGTTCTTCGTGAGGCACAATTTGAAACACATTTTTAACATCCCAGCCTTCGGTCAACATGCTCACCGATGTTATCCATTCTACAGGACTGTCTTTCCTGTCCACATCAGCCAGTTTTCTCACATTTTCTTTATGTTTTGGGGAAGATGTGACTTCTAAAACCTTTTTTCCGGCGTCTTGTTCTGAAATATTCTCAGCTTCTGAAATAAACCGCATGAGATCCTCAGTCAGTTTATTACACGCTTTAATATCTTTTGTAATCAAAATGGTCAAAGGTCTGACCAAACGGTATTTTGTGTTTTTATTTTCAATATGATTATCATAGATTTTTTGAAATCTTTCATTCGGTGTATTCGACGAGTCTTCTGCAACATAATCGATGGTTTTAACAAATCCTTGTTCAATGGCTTCCCGTAAAGAATAGCGGCTGATCACATCGGTAAAGTATTCATCATTAATATAGCAGGTGCCCGATAGCCCCACGATATACTTGAAATCAAATTCTTTATCGACCAAAAACTCTTTCCACTTTTTAAACGCTTTTCCTGTCTGGTTATACACATGATGGGTTTCATCATTGATAACCAGTGTTCTTTCGCCTTTCCCTGCAAGACTTTCACGAATCGACGATTTGACATGTTCGTAAAGCGCATGGCAGTTTTCCACGCAGATCGTTCCTGTGGTAATGCTTTCGGTGGCGTTGATAATGTGGGGATTTTTAATGACGGCATCGTCGGGTAGAAGATTTCGGAGTGCATCGTCGCCTGAAAGCAGTTTGAATTTTTTCATGAGTCCGTCTTCAATCGTCGTCGAAGGGCAAACAACCAGCACATGATCCACCACACCCTCGGCTAACATGATTCTGGCGATACCGTAAATGACATAACTTTTTCCCGTGCCTGTCGCCAGGTCGAGCGAGCAGGATAATTTATTGTGAATCTGCAAATGGTTCTTAAACTGATCAAATGTGCCATATAACGTTTGCAAACTATCATTGAAGTGATAATTCTCTTCTGCCAGTTCTTTGAGGCTTTTGTATTCCCCGCCCAAAAAGTAGCACACCGTTTCCCGGATCGCCTCTTTCTGATACTCCCTGTCCCCGCAAAGGGCGTCCAGGAAAGCCTCATATTTATTCGGATCAAACCTCTTGGGATCGTAGTTAGGGGATACCTTGAGGGCTAAATCCTTATTCTGAAAGGTCTGGCGCTCAAGCATGGCTATTTACTCTTTTTTTTCTTCCTTTATGTGATAAAAAAAATTTCCGAGACAATGTTTCGGAAATTCCAGACACTGTCTGGGAAATTGGCGCTAATTCCGCACACAGTGTGTGCGCTTTCTCTTGTGGTTTCTCCTCTAATTCCGCACACGGTGTGTTCAGAATCTTCTGATAGCTAATATAGAACTGTCGCATATGTCCGAGGTTTCTCTCTGTAAATCCTTTGCCAAATTGTGGAGTCAAATCGGCTGATATCTTTTTCAGTAGCGCCTCGCCATACTCAGCCCTTTCCTTCCCCTTTTGCTCATACTCCACAATCCTTCTGCCCATAAACCAGTAAGTGGTCACCAGAGCGGTATTCACATACCGCACTGCTGCCTTCCGCCCCTGCTTAATGAGAGAGACAAGGTCGGTGATGAGGGTTGAATAGTTTTGTATCTTGCCGATTCTTTTCACTTTATGAAATCCTTAATTTAAAAGGTCTGGCGCTCAAGCATGGGTTTCACTTTTGTATTTTTGTCTTGCTTTATCAAAAAAGTCGGGGTCTTTATCAAATTGTTCCTCTAACCAACATAAGGAGCCAACTCTTTCTCTGCAAAGTTTTTAACCATCCTCTTTACGGCTTCCTGTTCTTCTGTAAATTTAAAGATCATCCTGTACCTCTAATATAACGAGTCTGTAGGAAAACCCATTAAAAAATTACCAAAAAAATACGTACTTTGTAACTTATTGTTTGTATTGAATGTTATTTTTTTAAAAATCTTAAAAATGGACTTTTCTACAGACTCAACGTGGAGGTGAGGGGCCGGGCGGCTTTCGAAGACAGCCTCATGGCCGCTACCACACCCTGAGAAGAACACCTTCCAAACGACACCTTAGTAGCCCGGTCCCTCTCCACCGAATTGATAATATTTTACCCTTGACATCGGGAGGCCTTATAAGTGTTAGGTCTTAATGTTCTCATGGTTCGATACCAATTAGCACAAGTGGAACCGCCGGAACGCCTCGGCCTTGACGAACAACATTGTAGAATTCTCCCTCGTAGTAAGCGACCCCTGAACTCATCTGGCTTTGAAGGGATTTCATCGGGAGAATTTCGATCCCCACGTCAATACGATCGCCAACGTAAAACGCGAGATGCTTGACGAAGAGATCGTAAGCAACGAACGCGTACTTGCCAAACTGGACTTCGACGGCCACGCGATCCTTAACAAAATCTGTCTGGTTGTAGCTGAAGATTGGCGTCTCGCCTGCGGCTTCTATTTCCCGCTTCTGCTCATCTGCTGACATAGCAAGAGTCTTGCGGATCAGCTTTTCGCTTTTTGTAACCCAGTAGCTTACTCGGCTCTCTTCCCAGGATTTATTCCGAAGCAGACGATTAAATTCAGCATTCATTTCGATGGGACTGAATAGCAGTCTACCCCTCATCGTTTTTTCTTTGGACACTTTCGTTCGGCATTTATTGGCATCCACCGCAGAAATGACAGCTTGTATTTCTTTCCAAAGGTTTGGCTTGTGAACTAAAAGGAATTCAAGCCCATTCAAATGGGAATATGTCTCAGCGATATTCATTAGCGTCCCTTTCCATACTTTGCTCTTTTTTCAAATAACCTCATTTGCTCAGATCCCTTCTTATCCCAAGGAGCTACTGTAAGGCTGTTCCCGGCTTCCACAGGGTCATAAACTGGCCTGTCCATAGGTCGGGTTAGCAATGTCCCATCGATTTCCTGTTGGATTCGATCTCGCGCAAGATCAATATATTTCTGGACAGTTTCCGCTCCAACTCCCCGACGCCCATGACGAACAGCCGCAATAACAGACGTACCGGTCCCAAGGAATGGATCCAAGACCCAATCTCCCTCATTTGTTAGAGAAAGCACCAGTCGCTCAATCAACTCTACGGGAAATTGACACGGATGTTTGGTTTTTTCAATATGGTTACTTTTCACGTTCGGAACAACCCACAAATCGCCGGGGTTTTTCCCAAGCGGGTTGCACGAATACTGTCCGGCTTTCGGACCCTTAAAATACTTTTTCCCCGGGTATTTCTGGGGCACACGCACGGGATCGAGATTGAAGACATAATCCTCAGACTTTGTGAACCAAATAATTGTCTCGTAGCGACCGGAGAATCGGCGACTGCAATGAAGCCCGTGCTCGAAATGCCAGATGATTCGATTGCGCATCCTGAGACCCAGATTGGAGAAGATATGATACAGGACAGTGTCCAAAGGAATAATAGCCCCCCTGTCAACATAGTTTCCTACCTGCCAGCAAATGCTGCCTTCAGGTGACAAAGCACGCACACATTCGGCTATGATCTGGGCTTGCTGTTTCAGGTACACATCGAGATGAAGTTTTTTCTCGTATTCTTTGCCGATGTTGTAAGGAGGTGAAGTGACTACAAGTTGAAATGACTCATCCGGTATTGATTTCAATAGGTCAAGGCAATCGCCGGGGTACACGACAATAGATTCCGATAAGCTGAACACATCGGCAACCTTATGATTTTGTCTGAACAGCGTCTGATTTTTTGTTTTCATTTCTAATTTCTCAATTTCTCGTTCATCTGTTGAGACCTAACAAGTTATTGTACTGACCAGTATATCACTCAAGATTGAATAATACACTACTATCAGGATAACTCCAAATGCTAAAAATACCCGAAGGCATAATCAAAAACTTTGGCTCTTTCCTCTCCAAGAAAAATATACCTTTAGCATCCCATAATTATGTATCAAAATTTGATTCAATGATATTTGCTATCCAGATATTAATTCTTTTTAAAAAACTCCTCCCTGATGCAGCAATTTTAAGAAATCTTGCACCGGCAGAACATCAATGCTGCCAAAGTTATATGCCCTTTTACCCCTGTAAATACCGAACATCCTATCTACCCGAATACGATCAGAATCTTTCAGCGAACGCATAGGCCGCTCCCATCTTCTGTCCCATTTCTCCGCCATTTTCACTTCCAAACAGACAATGTGTGCATTTGAGGATTGTTGCTGTTTCCGGGTTTCAATAATAAAATCGATTTCAACGCCGCTTCCTGTGCGATAAAAGAATACGTCCCTGTTCTTATTTTGAGTGTGATTGTAGATCATAAGTTCGTGGTAAATCATGTTTTCCAGTGCCATTCCTTGCCAGAACCTATCTACCGGGTCAAAGAGGAGACCTGCGGCTGCTCTTGCAACGCCGGGGTCAAACCAGTAGAACTTTGGACGTGTTTGTTCCCGGACTTTCACGTTCGGCCGATAGGCAGGAAGAAAGTGTCCTAGGAGTGTATCCTCTAAGATTGAAAAATAGACATCCACGCTGCTTCGGGGTACGCCGGCATCACGGGAGATATTCTGCCCGTTTATCTGTTGACCATTCAGTTTCCCTGCGATATTTAAAAAACGCAAGAACGGCGGGAGACTCCTTACTATGCCCTCTTCCTTAATTTCTTCTTTAATATAGGTGTTGACATATGAATTCAGAATATCTGCGGCGTTTTTTCGGTCAAGTTGAACATATGGAAGAGAACCCCACTCAAGCGAAAACTCAAGATGAAAGTCATCCCCCAGTTCTTTCCATGAAAAGGGTGCAAGGTTGCGTGTCACGGCTCTGCCGCCTAAGAGATTAACACCGCCCCGACGTAACTTCCTGGCAGACGAACCGCACAAAGCGAATCTCCACCTCCTGGTTTCCATAATGCGATGAACTTCATCAAGGAGTTCAGGTATTTTTTGAATTTCATCTATAACAACCCAGGAATCAGATGACCGATGACCGAGCATTGCTTCCAGGCTGCCTGGCTTTCGAGAAAGCTCAAAGTACAAAGAAGCATCCAGTAGATCAAAAAAAGACGCATCTGGCAGGACTTCTCTAAGCCATGTAGTTTTCCCTACCCCACGGGGTCCAAAAAGGAAAAAAGAACGGTCAGGAACCTTGAGTTGTCGCCTTATATGTGGACTCTTCATGACGCAATTATACTATTGTCTTGTAAAATTGCAATGCAATTTTACAATAGTATTATAAAATTTTTGTCTTCCAGATTGTACCTTCAGGTTTATCTTCCAGGATAATACCCTTTTCAGAGAGATTATTCCTAATATCATCAGCCAGAGTCCAGTTTTTCTCGGCTCTGGCGTTTGCCCTTTCTTCTATCATACGAAGGATTTCTTCTTCATTTATCTCTATCTCAGATATCCCTTTTAGCCTCTGTTTCTCAAAATAATTCTCCGGGTCTGTGTTGAATAAACCAAGAACAGAGCCAATCTCCTTTAATATCTCTTTTCCGTATTTCAATATCCCAATGGAGTTCGGGGACCTGTCAAATTCTCTCTTATCGCTTATATATCTGTTTATGACCCTTACCCCTTCATAGATATGACCGATGGCAAGGGCAGTATTGAAATCATCGTCCATTGCCTCTTCAACTTTTACAGAGAGAGCGGATAAGGTTTCATATACCTCTTTTTCCATTTCATCCAGGCTTTCCAGTGAGAGACGCTTTTCCTCGTCTTTGCTCCCTGTAAGGCCATTTATATTTTTGAGGGTGGTGTATATTCTATCCAGGCCTTTTTTGGCCTCTTCTATATTTTTGTCAGAGAAATCCACAGGGCTTCTATAATGATTGGAGAGCAAGAAAAGACGAATCACCTCCGGATGGTATCGCTCAAGTATCTCCTTTATGGTGAAGAAATTTCCAAGGGATTTGGACATCTTTTCTTTGTCAATATTTACAAAACCATTATGTACCCAGTATTTGACAAAA
>JAGVOC010000157.1 GCA_020052975.1 Desulfobacterales bacterium
AAGAACTGCAGCCTGTTGAGGTGAAGCCATCGAAGAAGTGAAAGAAATCAAAGCGCCTGATTATTGTGAAACCCTTGTCGGCTGGCGTTTTTGGAAGGTTAGGCAGAGTCCAAAGGATGGCACTCTGTGGCTGAGATCTCTTGTCCGCCCTGATTTATGGCTTTGCTCCCACAAGTTTTGATGATCACTACGGTCGGTACCCTGTTTTATAGCATTTTGAGGTATAATATTTAATCACTCACCACGTGCCCCCTTAGCTCAGTCGGATAGAGCACAGGTTTCCTAAACCTGGTGCCGCAGGTTCGATTCCTGCAGGGGGTACCATATTTCCCCTTTAAAAACAAAGAGTTACGCTGAGGCATGGACTGGTCCCTCTTCAGCATTTGACTTCACTGTAGTAGAATTGTAGTACTCTGCCAAGGTATCCACGCTGCTCCGTAAACTTTCCGGACAATGATGTGCATATCGCTGGGTTGTCGATACATCATTGTGTCCCAGAAGTTTCGCGATCTTGTAAAGATCCACGCCAGCCTGTGCGAGCCTAGTTGCGAATGTGTGCCGCAGGTCATGAAAGTGGAAATCCTGAAGACCAGAGTCTTTCGCCGCTTTGGTGAATGCCCTTACGAGGCGCTGCCTCATAATCTTTGTCCCGGTTGCGCTTGGAAAAACAAGCTCGCTATGAATGTGATGTGTCTTCATCCTTGTCTTAAGGATGTCAAGAGCAAGAGCATTCAGTGGGATCGTCCTAACCTTATCGCCTTTTCCCTTGACAGTGATTGTCTTCCTGAAGAGGTCCACATTGGAACGTATGAGACTGAGCGCCTCATCTTGTCGAAGTCCTGTGTTGAGAACAAGCCTGACTATATCGACGAGCCTTCCCTTAAGGTGGGAAAAGAGATTTGTTTCCTGTTCTGATGTCAGCCAGCGGTCCCGCTGGTTCCTCTCCCTGTCAAACTTGACAGAGGATACGGGATTAACAAAACACCATTTGTAATGTCTGATGGCGATATTGTAGGCATTCCGCAGGAATGCGAGTTCCCGGTTGACCGTGGCGACGGTTTTCTTCTCGGCATACCTCTTTCGGCGGTAATCTGAAACCATCTCAGGTGTTACCTCGGCGAGAAGACATGAGCCGAAATAGTTGGTTATATGATCACGCAAGCTCCTGTCTCGTGCAAGAGTATTGTTCGCCTTGGTTGTTGCTCGATCTTCCGCGTATTTCTCCATCAGATACGAAATAGTGAACTCCTTTGGTTTCTGAAAGTAGCTTCCGCCGATAATCTCTGACACAATTTTCGCGTATCTCTCTTCCGCAACTCTCTTGATACCTGTGTCAAGTGTGCGTTCAACTTTCTTGCCGTTGTACTGCTTTATCATCCAGTAGACGTTGCCTTTTTTATAGATGCCCATAAATTCTATCCTCCCTTCCGGGCACCGGCAACAGTTCCAGCACCCAAATTATACCTTTTTGCGGTTTCCTCTTTCCAGAATTGCAGCCACGCATGAACTTCGTCGTAGTCGAAGCGAAGAAGGGCTTTTCGTCCCACTCCGATTTTTATGGAGGGAATATGTCCGAGTTCAGCCCAGCTATAAATTGTCTTCGGTGAGCAGCAGATGATTGCCGCTACCTGTTCGGCGGTAAGAAGTCTTCCGGTGGTGCTCTCGTGGGGCTTCTGTGGGGAAGTCACTTTATTCAAGTCTCCCCCTTGCTGGGGTCTTGCTCCCGATTTGAGAAATATCCTTTATCTCGCCACGGCAAAGTTGGTTTACAAAATTTCTTACCTCCTCTATGCTGGGACCATTATCTTGATCATCGCCTGTCTCTCGGCGTTTTTTCTTTTTGCGCTTTGCCTCCTCGCGTTTTTTCCGGTCCTCTTCCTCTTTCGGAATGTATCCCTTAGGGGCCTCCATCCCTTCCATGACAAGGAATTTGAAATGACCCGCAGGATTTGAAACAGGCTGCGATCCCGGCTGATACTGTTTTGCTATCTTTCTGGCAGTCTCATATACATGAGGGAACCCTTTCTCAATAATCAAGTCAGAGATCAACCTGTCGGTTATGCCTTCATAGGGGATATTCATAGTGGACAGGATGTCTCTGACTTTTCTTATCTCTATTTCAGTAACAACAACAGGTTCTGTTGTTGTAGTTTTAGGATTGTTATAGTTATATGTTTGTTGCTGTCCGAATTTGTCGGACAGAGCCTGTCCTGATAATTCGGATAGCCTGTCCGGTTTTTTCGGATAGGTCGGGCGCTTTCTACCGGTAAAGTGGTTATTATCGTCAGAGAAGAAAATCTCGTAACATTTCTGCGTTTGCCTCACATACAGGGTGTTGTCTTTAGACTGAAAGGTCTTGATAAGGTCATGTACCCGAAGTTTATTGATCCTGGCGGATACGGTGTCTTTCTCCCTGATGCGGAGTATTGGCATTTCTTCGATCAGATGTGAATAGTTGATTCGCGTGTACTCCTGACGGTCGATAATAATACGGTCGGCCTTGGGTGCGACACACCATCCGTGGATATAATCGAGAATGGCAAAATCGGTTATGTCAAGCTTTCCACAAAGACCCATTCTGTGATAGGCAAGCTGGTTAATATGTATGGTATATTTCATTATTGTCTGAAAATAAAAAAACCAGGATAGAGTGAGGCATTGCCTCAATTCTCTACCCTGGCTTCGCTACTTTAACCCTGCGCTTTGCTTTTGGTTAATCGCTAACTTACGGGTAATATTTTAAAGTAAAACTAATCTGCCTTTTTCCGTGACCTTAAGATGCCAGATAATCTCCTTGCCCTTATTGTCTTTTCCTCTGATCGGAATGAGTCTCGGCCTGCTGAGATCAATGTCTATCTCAATGACATTAGTATCAATTCTGAGCTTCATTATTCTCTTATCAGTATTACTTGAGTAATTCATCCAGTACCTCTCCAGTGTCTTGTTTTTTATCAATGATGATCTCCGGAATGTTTCTCGGTATCATCGAATTTCCGTCGGGCTGGTTAAAGATATTCAGGGAAATCTGCGTGACCGGATATTCCCCTATGGAAACATACCCCCTTAGTGCTTCCATTCCCTTGAGTTCTGACGGAAGTATGATTCTGCTTATTTTCTGTTGTTCGCTGAAATTATATCCGTCTCTGATGCTTCTGGCACCTGCCGATAATGTCCTTATCTGTTGTACGTACTCTTGTTCCCCAAATGCCCGGCTAAGGTAATCTGTTGTGTTCGGGTCATTGATTCGGAATATTACTTTTGTATTCGTCTGGTTGAAAATTGAATAGGCATCAGGGCCATAGGTTTTTTTGACCTGTTCAAAGTCTTGCGCGCCGATGACAGGGCAACTTCCCCTGTCCCGTCCTTCAGCTAAAAGCCGCTGGAGCGTCTCAAGTTTCATCAAAGAAGGAAATTCATCAATGATGAACCAGAACCTGAAACTTCTGTTGATTTGCCTGTTCAGGAACTCTCTGAATGCGAGGTCAAAGAAAAGGGTATAGTATGTCTTAAAGGCCTCCTCGGCGGCAGTTCTGTTCACTATGAAAAGTCTGCCGGAGCCATTTCTGATAAATTCCCTTATTAAAAAATCTCCGTCATGGTAGAAATGCCTTTGCACGAGGGCATTGGAAAACTGTGAGACAACCGACATGATCGAATTAGCGGTATTATTATCCTTCGCTATATACCCTTCAACCCGTGGATCATGCTTGAGGATATTATAGAGCTTTTCTCTGTTGCATCCGTTCAGAAAAAGGAAATCTATAAGCGCCTTATTCGATGCCTTGCCGTTTTCCCACAGAAGAGTGAAAATCGCATGGAATATATCACGTGCCGCCTGATACCAGAACGCGGCCTTGGGATCTGCAGGGAGAGGAATCATTGAATTGACTATATTATCTATATCTTCCTTTTCCTCGATTTCTTTGAAGATATTCCATCTGATTGTCCTTTCGTCTCTCGGATCAAGCAAGAGGTCATTTCCGTGATCATAAAAGAGCGGGTAAAATTCAGGCTTTCTGTCGTAAATAACAGCCGGATCGCCGGTGATTTGCGGAATAAGGTACTTCAGGAATGTTGATTTTCCGGACCCTGGAGAGCCGAAAAGAAACATCCCCATATTCTCAAAGTTTCGGGGGAATCGGACTTTCTCCTTACCGAATGTGATCCGATAGTTCTTAATAGCTGAATTAATCCTCTGCGGTGATACTAATGAAGCTCCTCTCAGGAACTTTTCATCCTTACGGGCAATGTCCTTTTTGAAAAGGATTATTAAAACCGACCCTATGAAAAAAGCAGCGAAAGAAGATGAGAGCAACAAATCAAAAACAGCCTTATGTTTTACTATAGCAATCCATTGATCTTTTAAAAGCTCTTCCTCCGGGTTTTCCCGGACGCCGGTAAATGCCTTATGGAATGAGTCCTTCATGAAAACACTTGGGGGATATTGTTTCATGACAGCGCGGTATACATAGAATCTCCTCGCTGAAAATACATTATACGGTTGTAAACCGTTGTCCGATCTTATGCCTGCCCAGGTAAGACCTGTAAAGGCTATGGCAGTAAGGACAAGAAACCAGATAAAAATTATCTGAGCATGCTTTTTCAGGAACTTTAATCTTGTTGCCAGTTCTTCGAAACTTCTCAGGCGTGGTCCTCCAGGGGAATTTCAGAATCGATCTCAAGCTCTGCGGAGTTATCTTTCTCGTGGACTTCTTCTTTGCCTATCGCAAGCTCAATAATCTGTTCCTGCTCAATTTCAAGATCAAGGGCTCTTTCTCTTATAGATGCCAAGTCATCTCTGTCCATTCTGAGGTCTTCTTTATCTCCCCACGCGAGCACATGCGCGTGTGTTCTGTCGTTGTGATCATGGATCGCATAAACATAGTCAAAGCTTTTATTTTCCTCTGTCTGGTATCTCTCGATCACATCCCTTACCATTATTCCGATTTCTTCCTTGGATAAATCGGGTTCTGCCGGAGAAAAAATCAGCCTGCGTTCCATCTCTGCTTCTTTGATTTCTTGTTTCAATTCCTTGAAAGTATCTCGCGGTAAAATATTTCCTTCTCTATCGTAGACGGGAGCATGCCCACATCCAAAAGCCCCTTCCCGACTAACCCATCTTCCGCAGTAGTTTCTTAAAATTCATAAATAAGACAGGCAAGCGATTCGCGAGCCGGCGTCAAATGGGGCTGTGACATTGCCATATTC
>JAGVOC010000170.1 GCA_020052975.1 Desulfobacterales bacterium
ATTCGGCCAGTCTCCCCGGACAGGTCCGTTTGCCTCCAAATCCTTCTTTAAAGCAATAAGGAGGTTCTGAACTTTTTCAGGTAGCTTCCTGACGCGCTTATGCAGTCCGGTTTTTTCCGTAACTGTCCATTTCATGTTTTGAATCCTATACCAATAAAAGGTATAAAACAAGTTGTATTTATTCCGTCAAGAAAAAGAATTGGGTCAAGTTTACAGGTGAGCTTCAAATCCTTGACTTTTACGATAAATGTAATTACAATGTGGGTACTGTTAGGTCAAGGAGGTAAAAAAAATAATGAGAGCACGCATTGTAAAAATAGGCAATTCCCAGGGAATTCGCATACCAAAGCCATTACTTGATCAAACTGGAATTATGGATGACGTTGAGCTTGAGGTAGAGAAAAACCAAATCATTATTCGCCCGATCTCAAATCCAAGGCCAGGTTGGGATAATGCTTTCAAAGAAATGGCTGAAAACGGTCATGATAAATTGATGGATAATATTGATAACATTGCAAATTCATGGGATGATGAGGAATGGCAATGGTAGTTAATCGCTTCGATGTTTATTTAACAAATCTTGATCCTGCTGTCGGTTCTGAAATTCAGAAAACACGACCTTGTTTGATTATTTCGCCAGACGAAATGAACCGACATATCCGCACCGTCATAGTGGCCCCGATGACGACAGCGGGAAAAGACTATCCCACACGAATAGCATGCCAGTTTAGGAAGAAAAACGGACTTATCGTTTTAGATCAGATACGAACAATAGATAAAACGCGACTGATAAAAAACCTTGGCACCCTTGATGCGGAAACCCAGTTAAAGGTTATTTCCGTCTTACAGCGGCTATTTGCATTTTAAGCTTGAAATATACAAAATGATCGGTTATATTGTATACTATGTATATCAAAAGGCTATCAGAAATCAATCTTCAAAAGGCACTCTCCAGCGGCAAGGTGACTCTCGTTCTTGGAGCCAGACAGGTTGGTAAGACAACCCTCGTCGAGCACATCCTACGAGGCCGGGATGTCCGATTCCTCAACTTCGATGTCGAAATTGACAAGGCTCATTTCCTGGCCGCGGCGTCTCTGCCACCTGCCGAAGCGCTCCGGACCCTCGGTAATCCGGAAGTGCTGGTGTTGGGTGAAGCACAGCGGCTGCCTGAGACAGGGCGAATCGTAAAGGGTTGGCACGATGCCAAACTTTCAACCCGCATCCTGTTGCTGGGATCATCTTCACTTGATCTGCTCGACCAGAGCGCGGAAAGCCTCACCGGCCGTAACCGAAAAGTAGTTTTGCCGCCTCTGTTGTTTGCCGAGGCGCTGGATTCTCAGGATTGGAGTAACGCCGGTCTGGACCACTCGGGCATGTGCGAATACTTCACAGCGCCGTTGCGATCTTTTCTGCTTCAGCGGATCGCTTTCGGCAGCTATCCTGAGGTGGTGCTATCGGCCGATCCCCGCCGGCTTCTGCGCGATCTCAGTTCTGACTATCTCTGGAAGGACATCCTTCAGACTGGTCTGGTGAAAACCCCGGATCTGATCCGCCGCCTTCTGTTGCTGCTCGCCCATCAGGCGGGCAACGAGGTGTCGATCAACGAACTGGCCGGCCAACTCCGGATGGGGCGGCCTACAGTGGAGCGTTATCTTGCGCTGCTCGAGCAAACATTTGTTATTTTCCGTCTACCGGCCTTCAGCACTAATCCGCGTAAGGAAATATCGAAAAGCCACAAGGTATTTTTCTGGGATACCGGCATCAGAAACGCCCTGCTCAATGCCTTTTCAGCGGATGAACTGCGTCCGGACATCGGTTCCATCTGGGAAAACTGGGTGATTGCCGAAATGGCCAAACACAACATGCTGATAGGTTCGCCCTGTGAACTGTTTTTCTGGCGTTCGCGTACCCAGGCGGAAGTGGATCTTGTCGTAAAAGCCGAGTCCGGTCTGCGCGCATTCGAAATCAAATGGAACCCGCGTCGTGCCGGTAGCGCGGCCTTCCAGTCTGTGTATGGAGTTTCTGTCGAATCAATCGGTCCTGCTAACCCATTTGTCGCTGATCTTCTGGATGTATTGTAGTGCCGATAGGGACGCTGGAATAGGCCTTATGAATCCGGGGCATGTCGGAACTTTCTGGAAGGCTGGAACTACCCCTGGCAGGTGTGAGTCAGTAATCCAAATAGTCCTTGACGTGAGTACGAAACCGTGAAACCCCAAATACATTTTAACAAATTAATATCAATGAGGAAAATAGATTATATCTCATAGGCAGGTGAGCGATAGATAAGAGGGGGGCAATCGATAGGCTGGCACAGCAAGCACGCAGTCGTCTGTGTTATAAAAGTACGGAGTTATGCCTTGAGATAATGAGAGAAAGGAGGGCAAATGATAAAAACGAACAATGTAAATATAAGATGTTCAGCCTGCGGGACAAAGAACAGAATCCCGTCGGGCAAGTCAGGTGTAACCGCAAGATGCGGCAAGTGCTCGGCATTGCTTGACATGAGCGATCTTTTCAGCGAAAGGCCATTGGTCGTCACGGACAACAATTTCAGCGAGAAGGTACTGAAATCTCCGATTCCTGTCCTGCTTGACTGCTGGGCTCCATGGTGCGGACCGTGCAAAATGATTGGGCCGGTTATGGATGAGATTGCGAAAGAGTACTCCGGGAGGGTTAGAATATGCAAACTGAACGTTGATGAGAACCCACTTACTTCCGCAAAATATAATATCGCCAGCATCCCAACCATGCTTATCTTTGACAGGGCAAAACTGAAAGATACACTTGTCGGAGCCCTTCCGAAACAGCAGATAATCAATAAAATATCGGGTTTCCTTTTATAGATTTACGAATGGATGCCTGGGAAGAAAGACATTTGAAAGGTGCAGGGAAAATAGAGGAGGTGTTTCAAAACGGCTTCAGCCTTGACAGTAAAGTTTTGCATTACATTGATTCAACTTTTTCAAACCCCTCGGCAACAGAGATCGAGAAGATATTAACCGGCGAATCTGATTTTGAAAAAGAGACCCTTTTGAAATTGATATTCTTTCCCGATGAATCAATACAGTTTCACCTCGAAGAATTTCTTGAACAGGCAGATATCAGCAAAGAAGATGCGGGCAGGATTACCGGATATTTATCCGCGCGGGAAATTCAAACTAAAATCATCTTTCCGGATGAAAGAGGGACAATAAAGGTAACAGTGCCTCCCGTGGTTTTGGGTGAATGCATAGATCGTCTCAATATGCATAGGAAACTTCATGATAAGCTTGCCAAAGCCGTTAAATGTATTGCCGGTGACAGGTCGAGAACTCTTGCAAAGGTTAAAATTAGAAATGCCCGGAAAGAGTATGTTGGAACGAGCCTCGATTTTCTCTGTCTTTTTTTTGAAAAGATGGGTCCTGAAGAGGAAAGCATATTTGGTGAATGCTTCGAATTGGTTGTAGAAGTTCTTTGCGAAGCAGGGAATGATGCCGATATTTACAGCGCCCTTTTATGTAAAAAAGCGGCGTCTTATCAAAGCCTGCTTTCTGCAGAAAGGTTTGAGGAGCAGCTTGAAAAGAGCAACATCGAAACGCTTCTTCTGCAGGGTGTGAGGCCGGTGTCGATCGATAAGGATGCGGCGATGAGGAATATGGAAATAGTAGACAGAATCTGCCTTGCCGTATTCGGGAAAACGGAATATTATGAGAAAAGTCGGATATTCCCGGGAAAACCATAAAAAAGGGGCCTCCGGATAATATAGACCTCAGATCAGGTTGTTTGTGACAACTTGAACCATGGACCTTAATTTTCAACCTCCTGCAGTGCAAGATCCTGGTAGGAATGGAAAAGTCTGTGGCAGAAGGCATCCCAGCGCCTGCAAACCTCTATGGTTTTTTCATCCATGCTGAATAAACTTGAATGAGAAACCAGTTCCGTGATTTCTTCCGATAACTCCGAGACCAGGAGTTTATCTGAACCTGACAGAATATTGCCGACAAATTCCGCCGGCTTGTACCAGGCAGATGCACGCTGCAGATCGCGATGTATCTGCGTTAAAAGCACATTTCTCGGCCCTTCCCACAACTCGTTTACGGCAGAATCACGGTAAAGGCGGGGGAGAGATGAAAAATCCTCCATTACGCCATGGCCTCCGAAAATTGACATTGCGCTGCGGATGACATCCGTGCTGTCCCATGAAGCGGCGATCTTCTGCAGCATTACAAGTTCCCTGATATCAAAACGTTTCTTTTTAACGGCATCCGGTTCATCGGTGACCAGACCGCCTTTTAATCCTCCTTCAAGACTTAAAAAATCCCTATACAGCCTGAAGGCGCCGGCAGTGGTTCTTTTTGCAGAATGATCCATTCTCCCAAGCTGCCCCGCAACCATAGGGAAGTTGCCGATGGTCATACCGAAGGCCTGCCTGAACTGCGCATATTTCCTTGCCTCCCGGACAGCTCGCGTCATGCATGCGGCGCCCGAAAGTCCCACGGTCAGCCTGGAACATGTGAGAACTATGCCGACGACATTGGCGACTCCTTTTTCAAGCGGACCGACAGGATAGGCGACAGCGCCGTTGAATGTCAGCTCTCCCGTGGTAAGTTCGCTTGTTCCGATTTTCCATTTTATACGGTCGATTGTAAAACCGTTTCTTATCTCTTTTTCCTTGTTTCCGGGAAGCCAGGAGGGCATGACAAAGAGCGCAACATCTTCCGATCCCTGCGGTTTGGCCGTGACAACGGCATAGTCGGCGTGGGTTGCCGAGCAGAAAAATTTTGTTCCGTAAAGCCGCCACGTATCTTTCTCTTTGACGGCCTCAAGAACATTGGACGGAACATCCGACCCGCCATGGATCTCAGAAAGATACTGTGCCCCGATTGCAAATTCTCCGTTAATGCCTTCCCTGCAGTGGTCAAGAACCCGCTTTGTTTCCGGGCTGTCCGCAAACTTATCAAGGAGCACTACAAGCCCTTCCGTGCAGGTTACCGGACAGGCTATGCAGGCCTCTCCGTTCTGATAGATAAGATACATCTTGATGAGCTTGACCCACGGGGATGTCCTGCCTGAAAAAAGAGCTTCTGAAAAAACTTCTTTCTCCAGGATTTCCGTTTCATGAGGCCTGACTATCCGGTCTATCCGGTTATGATGCCCGTCGTACTGCATCAGGGACGGGCGCTTTTCCGGCATGGCAATCCTATCTGAAAGGTCACGCCACCTGAAAGAGGCCGTTATCGATAATCTGCGGGCTTCGGCATCCACCATTTCCCATTCATCACCCGTAAAACAGCGCACCACCTTCCGGATAAAAGGATCATCCCTGTAATAATCGACGGATTTTCTCCATTCAAGAAATTCATTGAAATTATATGGATTGTTTCTATCCGGTAATGTCATGTCAAACTCCTTTCACTCTTTAACCATTTTGTATCCCGATTTTTAGAAATTTGTCTCTGTATTTAAAATTATAAGAAACATCGACGTCCGCTAAACCTTCCTTTATTATATGGGCATTTATAAAAGTCTTGTTTTTCAGGTAAAGATAGCAAAGCAGGTTATTTCTGTCATCGTATTTCTGATTGTCGAACTTCATAAACACTTTTTGCCCCTTTGTTTTTTCAATCAGATATCTGATAGCCTGTCCATTAGCAGACATTCTTTCTTTTACTCCGATAAGACTAACAATCAAGTCGTTGTTCAGCTTCACCAACTCGGTGCTGATCACTTCTTTGACAGAATAGTACACTTCTCTATCACTGCTGTCTTTACCAATTTTTGAACCGAATTGAAGTTTTTTAGGATCAATCTTCTTATCGAGTTTATGAGGGTCTTTGAAAATGTAAGGCAGCTTTTCTATTTCTTTATTCAAGTCAGTCTTAACGCTATCACTTAAAAATATATATTCTGTGGCTGCAAGGTCGGATTGACAAACATTAAGCTTATTTTTAACTGTTGAAATATAGTCCGAATTGATTTCATATCCGACTGAGTCGCGGCCTGAATTGCGGGCGGCAAGCGCAGTTGTGCCGCTGCCGAGGAATGGGTCTAAAACAGTTTCGCCGGAAAACGAGAACATTTTTATCAGACGTGCGGGCAATTCTTCCGGGAACATGGCAATGTGGCCGTCCTGCCTTGCCCCTGCAAAGTACCAGTGCCCTGAGAAATAAGTATTCCAGTCGTCTTTTGTCATTTTTGAAATTTCTTTTTGTTCCTTAGTCGGCGCCGGTGGAACGCCCTGTTTTTTGAAAAGCAGGATAAATTCATAGTCAAGCTTCAAAATTCCGTTTCGGGGATATGGAAAACTCCCCATTATCGTAGCACCGCCAGTCGTATTGCAGGTTGTAACTTTCTGCCAGATTACAGCTCCCATATAGTCAAACCCTATGGTTTCACAGAATTTAATTATTTCCGTTCTTATCGGAATTACCTTATACCGGCCATAATAAACGGACCGAGCGAACTGATCTCCGATATTAATGCAAAGTCGACATCCGGGATATAATACCCTGTGACATTCTTTCCAGACAAGATTTAGATTATTGATATAACTTTCATAGCTCTCATGAAAGCCAATTTGTTCTGTTGTTCCGTAGTCTTTTAATTGCCAGTACGGGGGTGAGGTAATGACCAAATGAACCGATTTATCAAGTATAAGTTTCATTTGTCGGCTATCGCCGTTTATTATTTTATGGATGGTTTTCAATGAGTTCTCCATTTATTGTACTAATCAGTATAACTCCGAAAGAATGAAAGCCCTGACACGCTTTCCTTCCCCGGCAACGATTGCGGTATTATGCTACAATTTCATTTATTGGCAATAGTTGTTTGGCATACGATACTTACCAACACAGTTATAGAGCCATGAAAACCCGCCTCGGTTTATCAAGTCGTGTTATCCCTTCTTCTTTTGCGGCTTTAACCGCCTCGTCAAAATCTCTTTCAGTAGGCCTCGATGAAAATTCCCTGAATTGATATGCGTTCCCGCAGGGTCTGTACTGAAACATCACATTTACATAAGTGTTTTTTGATATTTTATCTGCAATAAACCTCATTACTTCCCTTGTTCCGGCATGCCCGTGCGGCATTACAAGATGCCGAACAAGCAATCCACGCTTAGCAATTCCAGAATCATCTATGACAAGGTCTCCGACCTGCATGAACGTCTCGGCTAAGGCATTTCGGGCAAACTCCGGATAGTCCTTTGCATCACATGCTTTATCCGCAATATCCGGATCCCAGAATTTGAAATCGGGCATATAGATATCAATAACGCCGTCAAGAATTTTCAGGGTTTCAACCCTGTCGTAACCTCCTGTATTGTAAACAAGGGGAATACAAAGGCCTTTTTCAACCGCTATATCGAGGGCGGAAAGAATCTGCGGCACAACATGGGATGGAGTGACAAAATTGATATTGTGGCAGCCGGATTTTTGAAGGGCGAGCATTATGCCGGCAAGCTGTTCGTCCGAAATCTCTTCGCCGCATCCTTCATGGCTTATGTCGTAGTTCTGACAAAACACGCAAAGGAGATTGCAATGGGTAAAAAATATTGTACCGGAACCATTTCGACCTGCAAGCGGAGCCTCTTCTCCAAAATGGGCATTATAACTTGACACTATCGCCCTTGCGCCTGTTTTACAAACTCCGGTTTCGCCCGAAAGTCTGCCCGCTTTGCATTTCCTTGGGCAAAGGACGCATGAGCCAAGAATTTTGCGGGCATGTTCCGCCTTTTTCTTCAGCAATCCTTTCTTGTAAGTTTCTATGTAGGCAGGCTGAAACACTTTATTGGTTCCTCGTAGCCACAGGCGTTGTTTCTGGATTCCCGTTTTCACGGGAATGACGATTCTTAATGTTATAAAACAGTCAAATTAAGACGACTTTGTAAAAAGCTCCAGATGCAAGGCGCGCAAAGCCTGAGGAATGAAGCGTACTTTTCGGTACGCTGCAATGACGAAGGATGCAGCGCAACACAGTCCGCCGCGGCGGAGACTTTTTGCGAAGTCGTCACTAAAAGCCGAGCAGTTTTCCTCCCTGAAAGACGCAAAAAGCCGCAATCCATGCAACAGATGTGCTGTATATTATGCTGAATGCAGTCCATTTGAAAGAGGCTGTTTCTTTCCTTATCATTGCGATAGTAGCAAGACACGGCAGATAAAGAAGCACAAAAACCATCATGGAAAGAGCGGAAAGAGGAGTCATGCCGGAAGACCGCAGCGCATTTTTTAAGGCGTCTTTATCATCTGTTCCTTCGGTTGAATAAAGCACCCCTAAAGTGCTTACAACTATTTCCTTTGCGAAAAAGCCCGTTAAAAGCGAAACGCTGCCCCGCCAGTCAATCCCGAGTGGCGAAAATACAGGAGAAATCCCCTTACCTATTCTTCCCATGTATGATTTTTCGGTTTTTTCAGCATTCATTGCTTTCTCTATTTCAGCTATTGCGGCAATTCTTTCATTTTTTAAAATCTCTTTCTCTTTTTCATCGGCTGCAGCAATTTTTATATTGAATGATTCATTTGCCTGGTTCATTTCAGAATAATAATCTGCAGAATACTCTACATTCCTGGGAAAAGCCGAAAGCGACCACACGATAACTGAACCTACCAGTATCACTCCACCCATCCTTCTTAAAAACATCTTGCTCCGGTCCCACATATGAATCATAAGGCTTCTTAACATCGGAACCCTGTACGGAGGAAGCTCCATTACAAAAGGAGCATCAATTCCTTTCAGAAGCGTTGAACGAAAGAGCCTGCCGGATATTATTGAAAGAATAATCCCGAGAAGGTATAAGGAGAAAATAACATTGCCTGCTTTTGCGGCAAAAAATGTGCCGGCAAGCACAATATAAACAGGAAGCTTGGCGGAACATGACATGAAAGGAGTAATCAGGATTGTAAGGATACGGTCTTTTTCGCTTTCCAGAGTCCTTGTTGCCATTATTGCCGGAACATTACATCCGAATCCCATCAGCATCGGTATAAACGACTTTCCGTGAAGCCCTATAAGGTGCATTATCTTGTCCATGATAAAAGCCGCTCTTGCCATGTATCCCGTATCTTCAAGCAGGGCGATACAGAAGAAAAGAATCAGGATGTTCGGCAGAAAAACTATTACGCTTCCGACGCCCCCGATAATTCCATTTATCAGCAAATCTTTAAAAAGACTTTCTGGAACAATGCTGCCTGCATATGAAGAAACAAGGTTTACACCGCTTTCTATCCAGTCCATCGGGTATGCCCCAAGAGTAAAGGTCAGCTGGAACATGGCCCATATGAAGAAAATGAATATCGGAAATCCTATGAAACGGTTAGTCAGGACAAGATCAATATTGCGCGAAACGTCCACGCGCTGTTTTACCGTTGTTGTCTGTACTTCCTTGATGATGCCTGCAATAAAACCGTAACGGTCATCCGTCATCACTATTTCAGGATCTTCGTCAAAAGAATTTGACAGGTATTTTCGAAGAGCCCCGGTTTCTTCAAGTATCTCCTCACCGGCTGCTCCTGCTTTCTCTAGAAAGCGCTCTTTAACAATCTTGTCATCCTCAAGAAGCTTTATTGCTGTCCATCGGCTCTTATAGTTAATCCTGTCTTTAACTTTTCCTTCAATAAGACCTTGAATCTTTGAAATAGCATTCTCGATATCCTTGCTGTATTTCACATTCCGGTTTTCCCTTTTATCCGGACTCGACTCAGCAAGCTTTATTGCTTCTTTCAAAAGGTTATCCATTCCTTCATTCTTGTTCCCAACAGTAAAGACAACGGGGACATCAAGAAGGTTGGAAAGCTTTTCGGAATCAATTTTAGTCCCGTGCGAACCGGCAAGATCCGCCATGTTAAGGGCAAAAAGCACCTTGCTGTCAATTTCCCTTAACTGGGTTGCAAGATAAAGGCTTCTTTCGAGGTTGGACGCGTCTATAATATCAATGATAACATCGGGGGATTCATCCAGCACAAAGTTTCTGGCTACTATCTCTTCTATCGAAAAAGGGGTTAAGCTGTATGTTCCGGGAAGATCCACGATTTTAAGATCGTACCCAAACTTCTGGATAAGCCCTTCTTTTTTTTCAACAGTGACACCCGGCCAGTTTCCTACTTTCTGCCTTGTGCCGGTTAAGTTATTGAATATGGTTGTTTTACCGGAGTTGGGGTTGCCGGCAAGCGCAATAGTTATGACTTTTTTTTCAGGCATAGAGCAATCCCGTCCTATTGTTGTGATTTTTCTACCGTTATTTGCGCTGCCTCTTCAACCCGGAGCGATATATGATAACTTTTTACAATAAGCTCTACCGGATCTTTCAATGGAGCATACTTATCAACATATATTTTAGTTCCTTTAACTATTCCCATTTCAAGAATTCTTCTGCGCAAAGGACCGTTTCCGCCTACCCGAACTATTACTCCGGTCTCCCCTTCCTTCATTTCACTCAGCAGCATGAATAATTCTCCTCAGCACTCAACAGGCTCAACAATTATTTTTTGCGCAAGACCCTGTCCGATTACATATCTGCTTGATTGCACAGCAATAACAACCTGACCCTTGCTGGAATTCGTAACAACTTCAATCTCATCTTCGGGCCTTATTCCCATGCTTAAAAGTCGCATACGTGCACCGGATCCTCCCATAATCTCTCTGATAACAAGCCGCTCGCCTTGCTTTGCCATTGAAAGCGGCATAAGCCTCTCTCTTTCTTTCAAACATTCGGAACAAATTCCATATAGTTCCATTTTATGCTGAAGCAGGTGAAACCCATGCTTTGAAGCGATATTAATCTGCAAATTTTCCATGGCATCTTCCTCAAACTCAACGATTTTCTTGCATTTTATACATATCATATGATCGTGGTGCTGCCCCAGATGCCAGTGTTCATAACGAACCACGCCATTATCAAATTTGTTTTTCCGGGCAAAACCAAAGTTGCACATCAGTTTCAATGTATCTCTAACAAACTCATTGTCCAGATTATGCCCGTTATCATTCAGAATTTGTGTCAGTTCTGCAGAAGTTAGATGTTTTTCCGTTTGAAGAAAAGCGTCAAGGACCTTGAACCGGTCTTCAAAGTTATCGATATTCTCCTTTTTAAAAAGTTTTTCGAATTGTTTCTTTTCCTGTTTGTGAGTCCGTTTCATGTCTGTTCCTTATTGAACCGCAATAGCGAGCGAATTCCCCGCTGCTTGCGATGGGGTTAGCTTCAATGGAAACTCGAAACGATTAATAAGGCTATCTGGCATGTCCGGGTATATCATAGGTTGTGCAGGAACCGCTCGAACATGATCTTGTCTGAGAGCTCGCAGGTGTTTTATTGCCGGAACTGCCACCCATTGCAAAATTAGTTGCGCTGATAACCCGCTCAAAAGCATCGCTTCCGCATTTGGGGCATTTAAGCTCTTCTTCTTCATTACTATTCATTAACAGCAGTTCAAAAAATTCGGAGCATTTCGAGCATTTAAATTCATATATTAGCATGATATCAATCCTTTATTAAGAGACCTTTGCATAACGCCCCCTTTTGCCCGATTACTATAAAGATTTGGTTTCCGGTCTCTGGTTTGTTGTTTCTGGTTTTTATCTTTTAACCAGGAACCAGTAACTATGAACCATAAACCTAAGTCTTTATCATCGCCTTCCTTGTACTTGGCCAAAATTGGACGTTCTTCAAAGGTCTCATCAAGTTTCTATTCGCTTAACTTCATACTCCTGAGCCAATTGCAAAACTCGTATATTCGTACGTTTTGTCATTCCCGCGAAAGCGGGAATCCAGAAAACAAACTTTCCCCGGAACCATCGATCTTATTTATTATCACTATAAAACTATTGTCAAGCAATAGCAATCAATGAGGGAGGATATGTAAGGCGAATTTGAGCCTATAAACATTATTTTTGAAGCGATTAAAAAGGTAGGCAGCGGGATATATATTTCACCTACCTGTTCAGTAGTGTGCAGTTTCAGAATTGGGGGTTACGGATGGAAAGATAACGGAAAGCTCACCGGCGCGGGGTTTTCAGAGATATATCTAAAACTTTGACCGGTTTATCGAACGTCTTCCAACCATGGCGCTTGCCTGAAGGGATAAAATAGCACTCATTCGCACTTAGTAATTGGCGCTCTTGACCTACAAACATCTCTATTTGGCCTTCTATGACAATACCGCACTGGTCAAAAGAATGTTCGTGTCCAGTATCTTCCTTTCCCGGATCTATTTGCATGCACACCATAATCAGGTTGTCCCCAATTTCTGCCTTGCTCATAATACCTGGCCTGAACTCTTCCAATTGTAAGGTGCTCAAGTTCCAAAAAGCCATGTGTTCCTCCTTTTATTTAATGCGAGACCTTTGAAGAACATCCAATTTTGGACAAGTACAAGGAAGACGATAATTTCAACCACAGGAATACATTGAGTATTTCGAGGATTGAAATTATCGTCTGACGCAGTAATCGGCCAAAAGGGGGTGTTATGCAAAGGTCTCAATGCTGGCTGCCTGACTACAGCATAGCACTGAACTTACTTCAAGGCATCAATTTTGACGGCTTCGTAAAAAGTCATTCTGCTGTGTTGCGCTTCATCTTTCGTCATTGCAGCGTACCAATAAGTACGCTTCATTCCTCAAGATTCGCGCGCCTTGC
>JAGVOC010000467.1 GCA_020052975.1 Desulfobacterales bacterium
AACCATTTTAGAATTACAAAAGTTAATCTCATCTATCAGGGCTTTTTTTTGCCCTTCTTCTTCATCCCACTCTTTTATTGCCTCTTCATCAATTTTATCTCTTTTGATTTCAACAAGCATCAGCAATATACAAAGCAAATTACTCCACGTAAAATCATTATTATTTAAACTATCAGTCCTCACATAGTTGAGATAGTTTACTATGTTAGATGGGATATCTATAACTACAAAGGCGTGCTTTTGGCTCATCCTGGGGATAAGCATTCTTTTCTTTTGGCTGTCCTTATAAAATTTTGTGAGTTCTTCTTTAATCATTATAAATCGGCTTATCCCATCGGGGTCAACGATATTAAAAAACAGATCGTACCCCTCTACAATAAAATCTTTTGTTGTATATCGTAAATCGGCGCACAGAGACATTATCCTGACATAAAGGAAATGGTCAATTTTACCGAAATTGATGCTTTTCAAACGCATTCCCATTTGAATGTCCTCCTTCATAAAAAATTATCTTTCTTAATAAATACCATTAGTTCCGTGATAGCGCAATCTTTTTCTGTAGTCGGACTACAAATCCACCCCCCAAAAGGACCCCTTAAGTAGAGGAGGATTTTCTTATGACCGAATTTGGGGAAAGGATTGAGGAGGCTATTGTAGGCGGTGACGAAGAGGCATCCATACCAGAAAATGGATTGGCGATACCGACCGCTAACAATCAAAATAATCAGAAAATGGCATCGGCAAGAATGGACTTAATTAAAACGGAAGAGGATGAACAAATAAAAAACTGGCTGGAAGACGCTCTTCCCTTGGACATCTACGTTTCAAAGTCAAAGCATCTCCGTCGGCTGATAACTCGATTAATTATTGAAGTTGAGAGCGTTATCAAGGTGCCAAACAGGAAGCGTTATAGAGAAGTATTAAAAATCGTAATCATCAGCATTTGGATGGGCTACATCAGCGGGAAACCAGTACAATATTCAAGAGATAGGACCCATTACCAACAAAGCTCTAAATACGACAAACTGTTTATAAAATATGACAGGTTGATACCGACCATCGATGCGCTGGAAACGCTCGGCTATATTGAACAGAAAAAAGGTTTCTGGGACAGAAACAAGCACATCGGGCGCACCACTCGAATGTGGGCAACGGAAAAACTGATAAAAGCTTTTCTTAAACATGAGCTCAAACGTCCAGGCTTTTTCGAAAAGCCTCGACCAGAGAACCCCGTCGTTTTGAAAGACGACAGTAAAAAAAAGAAAGAAATCCCATACGAGACAAACAGCCATATACAGAAGATACGGGAGGACCTTGAACAATACAACGGGTTCGTAGATAAAAATATTATTACAGTAAATCTCGATAACCAGGTAGCGGTTAATAAATATTTTCTAACAAAAACGCTTTTTCAAAGTCTGTTGAACGGAACAATTTCAGTTAAAAACGTTAAAATAGTAAACAGAGAACAAGAACACAATACAGAACACACAATACACTACGACAACAAGTCCAGTAAACCAACAATACACACAAAGTATACAGACACAACCAATACCATAACTCAGCTGTTTCCTTGTGAAAGCCCGATATCACTGGAATTGAATAATAGGAATGACCCAGACAAAATGCTTTTTGATTACCTTTACGAAATGGCAATTCCCATTGCCATTGACCCAGACAGTGAGAGACAAAAAGCAAGGTTGGAGGAAATAATTCGGTTGGGAGATATCGGTATTGAAGAGATGAACTTACGGCTTGTGTATGAATATCTTTACCGCAGTTTTAATCGAAAATCTTTCGAACTCGGAGGAAGAGCCTATGGCGCTCTTCACCAGACCATCCCAAGGCATTTAAGACCGTACATCCATATAAACAACGAGCCTACTGTTGAACTGGACTATTCGGCTTTCCACATCCTGATGCTGTACCACCAGGAGGGCATTGATTATCCTGATGACCCGTATCTCGTTTGTGAGGGACCCGATAAGCGGAGCATATATAAAACCGTGGCAGTAGTCTCCATAAACGCAAAGAATAGGAAACAAGCGTGTCAGGGCATTTGGGGAAAATTTATGGAACTGGGCATACCTACACCTAATGGAAAAAATCCTTATAGACGGCTTGTTGATAAGTTCGGAGAAGCACACCAGCCTATCGCAAAGTATCTATACTCTGATGTCGGAATAACTCTTCAAAATAAGGATAGTGAAATTATGAACTCTATTTTGATGGAACTGATGAGTAAAGACGTTTTAGGCTTGCCCATTCACGATAGCATTCTCGTCGCCGAACAGCATAAGGACTATCTGTATCAGGTGATGATGGAGGAATACAAAAAGAAAATGGGTTTCAGCCCGCGAATTGCTTTGAAACAGCACCATCAATTAAGCGAAATTTTTTGATTTATTTTACGAATTCGGTAGTCGGACTACAAATACACCCCTCAAAGGCAAATATATATAGAGGATGATTTTTTTGAATGAAGTAAATCTTATAAAATGAAGCAAGAAAGGGCTTCGCAAGGTCGCAATAAAATGCGGCGAGGAGAAGGAATAATATTGAAAAGTTTAGAATTGACTTTAGGCAAGGCACTAAATGCCCAGCAAGTCGCCGAGTATCTGGGTTTTGACGTTAAAACCATCAGAAAGTTTCACAGAAAGTTCGGTGGAATACGCGTGGGTAGCCGATACCTATTTTTTGAAAAGGAGATATTTAATGCCGTACAAGAAAGGAAAGACCTGGATAGGTCAAACAAGGAAGTATGGGAAGAGACGGAACAAGGTGTTTCTAACGAAGAAGAAAGCCCTTGCGTGGGAAGAGAAAACCCGAAGAGAGCCAATGGAAGAGTGGAACGGGAAGACCGCCACAACCTCTTTGATTGATTGGGCACAAAAATATCTCGATTATGCCAAATCGAGATTTTCAAGCAAGACGTATAAAGAAAAATGCCTGGCTTTCCGATTATTTTTTAAAGAGATAGACCCTGCTTTGCCCGTGGAAAAACTGAAACCGTCTAACGTGTTGACGCACATTGTTAAACAAAAGGAGGAAAGAAGCGGTTATGCCGCAAACAAGGACAGAAAAAACCTTGTTGCTGGCTGGAACTGGGGCATGAAGTATATGGACCCGACTTTACCGAACTCAAACCCTTGCCTGGTGGAAAAGATGCCTGAAACCCGACAGCCACGATATGTACCGCCAGAAGAGGATTTCTGGAAAATCTATGCATGGGCAGAAGGACAGGACAAGGTGATGCTGTTGGCATTTTTACACTTGGCTGCCCGTCGAGGTGAACTCTTCCGTTTGACCTGGGAGGATGTGGATTTTGGGAACAGACGAATACGGCTTTGGACCAGAAAGCGTAAGGATGGGGCTTTCGAATACGACTGGTTGCCAATGACAAAGGAATTACGAAAAACCCTGCGTTGGTGGTGGGAAAACAGACCGATAAAAGATAAAGAACATGTCTTTCTCTGTCTGAATGAGCACCCTGGACAAAAGGAAAATTATGGGCAACCTTTCGTCAGTAATCAAAAATTTATGCAGAGAATGTGTAATAAGGCGGGCGTCAAACATTTCGGATTTCACGCGATAAGGCACCTCTCGGCATCCATTCTCCATAATCTCGGATATGAGGTCGCTGCTATCCAGCCTATTCTTCGCCACAAGAGCCCAAGAACAACTGAACTTTATTTGAGAAGCATCGGAATTGAAGGTGTGCGTGAAGCGCTTGAAAACCTCTCTTCGCCTTTCGACAAAGAAACAGCAGAGGTTATCGCATTCGATAAATTCTTTGGGACTGGAAAAGTTGAGGCGGGGAAATGAAAAGCCGTCTGTAGAGCCGTCAACTCCATAAACGGCAAATACAAAAGTCCGACTGGCTCTATAACCAATCGGACTTTATCGATATTTTGGCGGGGACGACGAGACTTGAACTCGCGACTTCCGGCGTGACAGGCCGGCGCTCTAACCAAACTGAGCTACGCCCCCGTTTCGGGGCCTTTGCATAACACCCCATGTTGCCGATTTATTTAAAAATTTGTTTTTGGTAGGCGGAACAGGGATTGAACCTGTGACCCTCGGCTTGTAAGGCCGACGCTCTCCCAGCTGAGCTACCCGCCCATGAAAAGCAAACCTTCAAGACCTTTGTATAACACCCCCTTTTGCCCGATTTATTTAAAGATTTGGTTTTTGGTCTCTTGTTTGTAGTTGCTGGTTTTTTCTTTTAACCAGGAACCAGTAACCATAAACCAGGAACCTAAGCCTTAAATATCGCCTTCCTTGAACTTGAGCAAAATTGAATGCTCTGCAAAGCTCTCTTTCCCGGAAAGAGGATGAAGCAATTAACAGCTTGGATATATATTGTCAAGCCTAAATTAAAGGAGCTCTCTGCTCAACGGCATTTCCTTCAGGCATAATGGCAAGAGGTATATCGTCCTTCTTTGGCAGGGTTTCCCCTTCATCTTTAACCAGGGCGTGAAAAAGTACCTCGTCCATGTGCTCAACCAGGATAATTTCGATTTCCTTAAGAACACTCTGGGGTATTTCTTTTAGATCCTTTTCATTCTCTTTCGGAATAAGAACCTTTTTTATTCTGCCCCTGTGAGCGGCCAGAAGCTTTTCCTTTAATCCGCCTATGGGAATAACCCGTCCTCTTAATGTGATTTCACCGGTCATAGCAATGTCACGGTGAACAGGCCGCCTGCTTAAAGCCGAAACAATGGAGGTGCACATGGTAATGCCCGCCGAGGGCCCGTCTTTAGGAATGGCCCCTTCGGGAATATGGATATGGAGGTCAACCTCCTTGTGAAATTTGCTGTCAATCATCAGGGATTCGGCTCTTGACCGGACATAACTGACAGCAGCCTGGGCTGATTCCTTCATTACATCGCCAAGTTTACCTGTGATTGTTACCTCTCCCTTGCCCGGCATTACCAGCGTTTCAACATATAGCAGGTCTCCGCCTACCTGTGTCCATGCGAGGCCTGTGACAAGTCCGATCTGGTCTTTTTCTTCAACCTGGCCGTGTCTGAATCGTCTCGGCCCAAGGTATTTTTGTATGGAAGAAGACGTGACCCTGAAGGAGGTGTTCTTGTTATCCGTTAAAACCTCACGCGCTATTTTCCTGCAGACGGATGATATTTCGCGTTCCAGATTTCTTACACCGGCTTCTCTTGTGTAATAGCGTATGATTGCATAAATGGAATTTTTCGAAAAAGAAACATCCATTTTTTCCAGGCCGTTTGTTTTTATCTGCTTTGGCAACAGGAAATCTTTTGCAATATTGTATTTCTCTATTTCTGTGTACCCGGGCAGACGGATAATCTCCATTCTATCCTGCAACGGAAGAGGAATTTCCGGAAGCGTGTTGGCTGTTGTAACAAACAATATATCTGAAAGATCGTAATCGAGATCCAGATAATGATCGTTGAAAGCGTTATTCTGTTCAGGATCAAGAACTTCAAGGAGTGCCGCAGATGGATCGCCCCTGAAATCCATGCTCATTTTATCAACTTCATCGAGGCAGAAAACAGGGTTGTTCACGCCGGCTTTTTTCAGGGATTGTATTATCTTGCCGGGCATGGCGCCTATATATGTGCGGCGATGCCCCCTTATTTCAGCTTCATCCCGGACTCCGCCCAATGAAAGGCGAACGAAGTTCCTGCCGGTTGCCCTTGATATTGATTTGGCAAGGGAAGTCTTTCCAACACCAGGAGGTCCAACGAAGCAAAGAATGGGTCCCTTTATCTTTTTTACGAGAGTCTGAACAGCCAGATATTCGAGTATCCTCTCTTTCGGCTTTTCAAGGCCATAGTGGTCTTCATTCAATATCTTTTCGGCTTCTTTTATGTCGGAACGAACTTTGGAACATTCAAGCCACGGGAGGCTGATTATCCATTCAATATAATTCCTTACCACCGTAGCTTCAGCTGACATTGGTGTCATCATCTTCAGCTTTTTCAGCTCATGAGCCGTCTTCTCCTCGGCTTCTTTCGACATCTTTTTTTCTTTGATGCGCTTTTCAAGCTCTTTTGTCTCATCGCCGGGGTCTTCATCAGATCCCATTTCTTTCTTGATAGCCCGCATCTGTTCGTTCAGATAGTAATTCTTCTGGGTCTTTTCCATCTGCTCCTTGACGCGGCTCTTTATCCGCTGATCGGCCTTGAATATTTCTGTTTCCATGTTGATCAGCTGCAAAAGAAAGGTAATCCGCTCGCTTATGGAGAGCATTTCAAGAAGATGCTGTTTGTCTTCTATTTTAAAGGAAAAATGAGATGCCACTGTATCGGCCAGCTGAGAAGGGTTCGTTATTCCTGAAAGCTTTTTTTCAAAGTCTTTTGGTATATTCTTGGTAAGATTGGCATAATCATCAAAAGCTTCTGCCAGTGCGCGACACAGTACGATACTTTCTGTTTCTTCCACTTCAAGTTCTGCAACAGGTTCAACATCAACCTTATAAAAGGCTTCATCGTTGAAAAAGGTTACAATGCGGCCTCTTGCTTTTCCTTCTACAAGGGCTTTAACCGTTCCGTCGGGCAGGCGGAGAAGCTGCAATATTTTTCCGACGGTTCCGATCCTGCTTATATCGTTTTCTTCGGGGCTGTCTTCGCCGGCCCTTATCTGCGTTGCAAGAAAAACACTCTTGTCCCTGCTCATGGCACTGGTAAGGGAATTGACGGATTTGGTTCTTCCCACGAATAGAGGTACAATCATATGCGGGAATACCACGATATCTCTTAATGGCAATAGAGGAAGCTGCATTTTCATTGAAGCCTTTTCCTGTTCCTTGTTTTTAGTATTAATAAAACCGGGCAAATTAACCATGAAAGTATTTATCTCATAAAATCAGTTGTGACGGCTTCGTAAAAAGCCATTCTGTCCGCCGCGGCGGACGCATCATCCCCGCCCTGTTGAATTCTCGCTGCGCCGCGAGACGGCAGGGCCGATTCAACAGGGTGAATCATTGCAGCGTACCAATTAGTACGCTTCATTCCTCAAGATTCGCGCGCCTTGCATAATGAGCTTTTTACTTTGCCGTCTGAATTTTGACTTACAACAAGTTCGTCGTAAGCAGGTTACCGGCGGAAGGCTGTTATATTAAGCCTGTTTCTTTGATTGCTCGTACAGTAAAATCGGCTCTTCCTTGTTAAGTATTACATCTTCACTGATTACGCATTCCTTTACGTTTTTTGCAGAAGGAATTTCGTACATTATATCGAGCAGACAGCTTTCAAGAATTGCCCGCAGACCCCTTGCGCCTGATTTCCGTTTCTGAGCTTCTTTGGCAATGGCCGAAAGAGCGCTGTCCGTCAGCCTTAAGTTTACGCCCTCCATTTCAAAGAGCTTTGTAAACTGTTTGATTAGTGCATTTTTTGGTTCTGTCAGAATCCGGATAAGTGAAGCTTGGCTCAATTCGTCAAGGGTGGCAATAACAGGCAGACGACCCAGGAATTCAGGAATCAACCCGAACTTAATAAGATCTTCAGGCTGAACCATCTTTAATAACTCGCTTTTATTCTTGTTCTCTTTCGGAACAATTTTTGCGCCAAAACCCATTGCCTTGGAGCCAAGCCTTCTCTGAATTATCTGATCAAGTCCGTTGAATGTACCGCCGCATATGAAAAGGATGTTGGTTGTATCAATTTTTACAAAATCCTGCTGAGGATGTTTTCTCCCTCCTTTTGGAGGAACGCTTGCGGTGGTTCCTTCAATAATTTTCAAGAGCGCCTGCTGCACGCCTTCGCCTGAAACATCTCTTGTTATTGAAGGATTATCGGATTTTGCGGCTATTTTGTCTATTTCATCTATATAAACGATCCCGCGCTTGCATTTTTCTACATCATAATCTGCATTCTGGAGCAAAGAAAGTATAATGTTTTCGACATCTTCACCAACATAACCGGCTTCAGTAAGGCTTGTAGCATCTGCTATTGTAAACGGTACATTTAAAAATCTGGCCAGAGTCTGGGCAAGGAGGGTTTTGCCTGTACCGGTCGGCCCGATAAGCAGTATGTTGCTTTTCTGTATCTCTACGTTTCCGCTGTTAATGGTTGAATCAAGCCTCTTGTAATGGTTATATACGGCTACGGACAGAACTTTTTTTGCATAATCCTGTTCTATAACATAATCATCCAGCATTTCCTTTATCTGTTTTGGTGCAAGAAGAGCATCATGTTCGGGAGTTGCTTTGTCACTTTCCTCCTCAATAATTTCACTGCAAAGCTGGATACATTCATCACATATATAAACGGCAGGCCCTGCGATCAGCTTTGTAACTTCTTTCTGGTTCTTTCCGCAGAATGAGCAGAAAAGATTGTCGCTGTCGTTTCCTTTTTTTGTCATTTAACGCCTCCGGCTTTTTCGATATTATCAAGGTCGTCCCTGTTTAAGATGACGTGATCTATAAGACCATATTCTTTTGCGTCTTCACCCGACATAAAGTAATCCCGATCCGTATCTATCTGTATTTGTTTTAAATCTTTTCCTGTATGGACGGCCAGAATATTGTTCAGAATCTCTTTCATTCTGAGAATCTCTTTCGCCTGAATAGCGATGTCTGAAGCCTGGCCCTGGAACCCCCCCATAGGCTGGTGAATCAGAATGCGTGAATTGGGGAGAGAATAACGCTTGCCCCTGGTCCCGGCGGTCAGCAAAAGGGCTCCCATGCTGGCAGCCTGGCCTATGCACACTGTTGCAATGTCAGGCTTGATATATTGCATTGTATCATAGATGGCCAATCCTGAAGTTACAATTCCACCGGGCGAATTAATATAAAAATTTATATCTTTTTCAGGATCTTCGGATTCAAGGAAAAGAAGCTGGGCAATAAGAAGATTTGCAACCTCATCATTCATGGCTGTTCCCAGAAAAATGATCCTGTCTTTTAACAGCCGTGAATATATGTCATATGCACGCTCGCCCCTGCTGCTCTGTTCTATAACTATTGGTATTAATGGCAATGTCTATCTCCTTTGAACGACATCTTTGTAAAAAATCGAATCCGCCTGTGGCCGATTCCAAAGTTGTTTGAGTTAAACTTTTTTATGTTGCTGTTTCCTGAACCTGTTCAACGTTCTCAATAGTGCTGCTTTCAAGAATAAGACTGATAGCATTTTTTTCAAGCAACGTGTGCTTAAAATAATCGAGTTTGTCCTTGTTTTGTCTGTAAAATTTTTTTATTTCTTCAACAGGCTGATTGAAAGATTCGGACATTTTTTTAAAACCTTCTTCAAGGTCCTCGTCCTTTAAAGTAAGTTTTTCCTGCTCGATTATCTTGTCTAAAATAAGATGACGCCTTATCTGTTTTTCAGCAGTATCACGGTATTTTTCAGAGAGAATCTCTCTTGAAAGACCGAGGGATTCCATTGATGTATTATGGTAAGAAAAAGACCTTTCGGCATCGGCAATTATCTGTTCAAGCTCGAAATCTACTAATGCTTCAGGGACTTCAAATTCTGTTTTTGAAATAAGGGATGAAAATATCAGTTCGTTTAATTCCTGTTCGACACGTTTTTTATATCCCTGGTCAAGATTCTCCCTGATAGTCTTTTTTAAATCCTCAAGAGTGGTAAAACTGCCGAGATTCTTTGCAAGATCATCGTCGATTTCAGGAAGAATCTCTTCTCTCACATCATTGAGTGTCACGTTGAAAGTAATTTCAAGGCCCGCAAGTTTAGGATTGAAGTAATCTTCCGGGAAATTAACACTGAAATCCTTATTTTCTCCGGCTTTCATTCCTATGACATGGGTGTCAAAATCTTTTGTTATGCGGCCCTGACCTAGTTTCATCGTGAAATTTTCGGTTTTTGCAGTCTCGTCAAAGGGTTTTCCGTCTTTGAAGCCTTCATATGTAATCAGGGCAAAATCATCTTCCCTGGCAGGGCGGACTTCTTCTATAGTCTTTTGCTGGGCAAGGTTTTTTTGGAGCATTTTTAACTGAGCTTCAACTTCTTCATCGCTTATCTTGTAAATATTTTTCTTAAGCTTTAACCCTTTGTAATCTATATCATAAATAGCAGGTTTGATTTCGATAATGGCATCGTATTTATACGGCCCTTTTTCATCAAAGGCAGGTGGCTCGATTTTCGGATCACCGACGATTTTAAGTTCTTTTTCCTTAACCGCATCTATAAATGAGTCCTGAATCAGTTTGCTTGACACATCCGCATGGACATCTTTTTTAAAGAAATTTTCTAAAACTGAACGGGGTGTTTTACCGGGGCGAAACCCTTTTAGCTTTGCAGTCTTTTTAAGGTTTTCATAAGCCTTATCGAGCTCAAGTGCAACCTTTTCCTGTGGAATTTCAACATGCAGTATTTTTTTCACGGTGCTGACATCTTCAATAGTAAATTGCATATATTTCCTTTCTAATAAAACAGGTGCAAATAATTATTTTAATGCACTTTAAGTTGATTTTAAATGGTGCGAAAGGGGAGATTTGAACTCCCACTCTGTCACCAGAGCTGGATCCTAAGTCCAGTGCGTCTGCCAATTCCGCCACTCTCGCAACTTGTTACTAATTGAATGTATTGCAATTTCAAGCAAATAAGATTAAATATTGAGCTGTAAAAAATAAAAACATGCTCCTCTGCTTGAGTTTGGTATAGTAAAGGATATCAAACATAATATCAACCAATATAAGTGTCAAGCTAAATTGAATAAAATGCTTATTATGTCAATGTATTGTAAACAATTATGACAGCTTCGTAAAAAGTCATTCTGCTGTGTTGCACTTCATCTTTCGTCATTGCAGCGTACGAAAAGTACGCTTCATTCCTCAAGATTCGTGCGCCTT
>JAGVOC010000429.1 GCA_020052975.1 Desulfobacterales bacterium
ATAAGTTATGTTTGTATTATACCCGACAAGCATCGCTTACTAATTATATATATCAGGGGAGGAAAAAGAAAAGGGGTTGAAGAAAGCCTGAAGAAAGAGATTTGTTTGCAAACTTTAGTAGCAGGACAAATCATACTTTTGTTCTGTTGACTCTCAACCCCCGGAATTTTAAATTTAAGTATGAGCGCGAAAATATCCGGCAAAACAGTCTCCCTTGCGAACAAGGAAGCCTTTCACGGGCAGACGGAAAGGCTCGATATCCGTTGTAAAGCGCTTGATATCGGGCTTGAGTCATTCGTCGTATGCCTTGAGGAGACCCCCTGGACATGCACGCACTCATTTCATTTCGGAGGCAAACATTTCTGTAAATGGCCTGTCCGCGTGCACGCTGCCAAGACATTCAGAAAATAATGGTTTAGCCGGAACAGCATAAAAAAAGGTTGTTCTCAGTCTTCAGTCATAAGGGTCGATATTCTAAAAACTGCATTCCACATAGTAAATTCCTGATTGACACCACTTTCTCACAGTAATACTCAGCGTTCAGCATTGAGGCTATTGAAATAGGTACAAACGAAAATCATTACCTAAGAACTCGCATTTCGCTCTATCCCTCATTATGCTGGTGTCACTGTTAACACAAGAAAATTCATTTTGGGCACCGAAAGTCTGTTTCCTATTACTGTATAGCAGAGAGAATAATTTTTTTCTGAGAAGCAGATGAGTTAAGAGTGCCATTGTTTAATTGCCTAATCAAATTCTTAAGGAATATTTTCCCTTCACTTGAACGTCTGCAATATTCAAGAGAGCGACGCAACGTTTCCTTATTCTGTACAGCATTTAGAAACTCCTGGTACGCCCACTGATAACTGATAAATTTATCGATGAGGGCTCTTCTGAGCCGCTCACATTTGTCCCAATTTGACAACCAAGAAAGCGTCGGGACATGCCTTTCTATTAATTCCCATTGCTTATACCCGAGATTGTCACTCTTCAGCGCATCATGGACCTCTTCAAAGCAGAAGCTTACAAGCTTTGCAGCTCCGTTATCTGGATTATTAAACCCGAAAGTCAGGAGAAATACCTTTACGGACAAGCAATCTCTATAACGATTTATCTTTTTTTCTTCAAGTAAAGACATCCACACATTAGTACCAGCTCGTAAAGCTTCTTTAGAGTTAGGATTAAGGATTGTTGTAATAAAAATTAATGTCCCGACTTTTGGCTGGTGGTCTTTCTTCAACCACTCAACTATCATGTCAGGATATTTTTCGATGGTATACTTCCATTCGTCAGGGAAATTAGATGCATTACAATAATTCGTGTTATCAGAATTCCTATCATTCAAACTATCTGCCCAGTCCAAGAAACTATCGACTGCTATCTTCTTGAAATTGCTGACCAAAGACTCTGCAACATTACTTATTCCCGAATTTAATAAGGTCATAATTATGGCTCTAATGGTGTTCGAGGTAATATTCTTTGATTTTGCGAGTGACTCAATGATTATATACTTACTAACGGTTAAGTTTATCCAAAGATCAGCCGAGATGGCTAGAGAAGGATTAAGAGTGAGAACAACATGGAATAAGCCGGGCGATTTTTGATAAAGCTCCACTAATTCAGTGACCTTCAAGGTGTCAGTAATACCCTTTAAAGCTTCCTCCCCTATCGGGGTAAACTCAGTTGCCAATATTGAAGACATTAATTCTTGCGCACGATATCGATCAGTACGCCAAAGATGAGCAGTACGCTGTCTGATATTTAGGCTTTCGCCATCAAATGCTGCTTGATGCTTTGTCACGGAAAGCTCTCTCAACAACTGGAACTCATCTACAATAGGAAAGAGATTAGTATCGTTTGTAAAAGTCCCATAAATCTTTCTTTTTAGATTGATGGCATCTTTTCCCCCGGGGTAAGCCTTTGCTATAGCTTCAGTTAACTCAGGAAGGCATTGACTACATGCCTTAACTTTTTCAATTACATTAGCGATTTCTGCAAGACTAGCGCAATCCTTTCGCTCCCTCATATCTTTGTCATCAAGGTTCCAAAGAAGTTTGCGCAATCCGGATTCCTGAGCACAGTACAAATCTGACTGCAAAAGCGAAATCCAAGATGGGTAATTGCTATTCATAGACCCAGCCGCGCTCTCATCAACGAATATTCCCTCTGGCACCTCTCTCTTAAGCTGTCTTTCCACCTCCAAAGGTATAGCCTGCAGATCAAGGGCCTTACCAGCAAGCTTTCTGTTGGATATTGATCCCGTGCAAAAAGAGAAAGAGGCGCGCAGTGAGGGCCATTGTTGATCCCAGATATCGAAAAAAAGTTTTTCATATTTTCTCGAATCGAGAGCGACAATATATACTGGCTTATCAGGGCTGACGTATAAAGCGGCTAATACCGAGGCGGAGATATCTAAAGAAGGATCGTTTCTATTGCATAATGAATAATCGTTGAATGAATATCTTTTTAAGCAAAGCTGCGACTTATAGTCAGGAAAAGAATGTGACTCGCTGGGTCGAGCAAACAAAGTGGAGAGCTGGGTTAAGTCCGATATCAGTGAAAGATCTTCAGTGCTAACTAGTAGGGTATGCGTCCAAACGCAACCCGGCCGGTTCATTTCACGGGCATACCACGTCTTTGCCAAGGCATACATGTTTGTATCCACAAGAGGATAACCGGTCAGGTAACTCTCAAAGCCTTTAACCATGCTCGGGCCGGACATATCGCTCAGCACGAGCATGATTTTCTCTGCCTCTCTGGGCAGTTTTACCGAGCATTCTAAGAGCCTATGTCCGTTGGAATATCCATGAAGGCTTTGATGAACTCTTATATCGACGCTATTTGATTGCATCAGATTCTTAAGCCATCATTAGCCATCTGATTGGCGCAGTCAACTCTGAAGCATTATTCCCTCTGTCTTTGACTATAATTCTATCAGCAGGTTTGATGTTCTTGAGAAGATTTTTCTTCTTGCTTGGTAGATCTCCGCCTTGCGCACTTACGCCAAAAAATGTGGACAGCACAATGTCAGAGTTACTTGCCAGATACTGGTCCAACAGAGGCAAGCGCTTCTTAACGAAGGCCTCGGGTGAATCATACTGGTCACTAACTAAATCCCAGGCCGAAACAATGATGGCTACCCGCGGTGCGTGACTGGGTTGCATGCAGTCAATATGAAGCTGTAAGAGCTCAACAATCCTTACTTGAGTGCTTAACTCTTCAAAATTCCATGACGGAGTGGTCTCTTCAGTGGTATTCTCAATAGTATCTGTGGTCTCTTCTTCCCCAAGCTCTTGAAGCAGTTCTTCGGCCTCTCCTATAAGCGGGCTGTCAATAATTCCATTGGGATGAATAAACAAGAAAAGGCCCGTCGATTGCAATATGAGTTCCTCGTAGTCTTTCTTCCATTGCCTGTGGATAAGTTGCTCCCGAAAAGTTTCGCCAGATAGATCTGGGAAAATCACCTCCACTGTCTTATGCGAAGACCTATCTTCGAGTTTCATATTAACAAGATTGTGCGAGCCCAGGAGCGTCCTTTCAAGCGGTTCGCAGTTAATCCATTTTTCACAAATACTATTGATATATTCCGCTTCGGAAGGCAATTCCCTTAGGGACAAAACGCCCGAAAAGCTACGCAAAACATGCCACAGGGCAGCTAGAAAAGTCGTTTTCCCAGCACCCGGAAGGCCAACCATGAGTATATTGAGAGGCTGTTCCGTCATGATTTACTTCCCAGTAATTTATGAATGTATTTATCATATTGCGTGACGGGCAAGATATCACTTATATCTTCTCGCTTCAAGGAATCTTCAAAGGGAGATCTCTCGATCCAGGATTTTAACATCTCATCGAGACCATAGAAAAGGGGAAGCACGCTCGGCTTCTTCGGTAAAGCGGCTACTCTAAAAAAATGCATTCTTTTCAATTTGGAGTCGTATCGCAACTTCATCTCATGTTCAATATGGCTTATAAAATCATGGATTTCCTCTGTATTAATCGAGGTTATAACATCATATTTAGTGAATAAAACATCAACATGTGAACGACCTGTTAACATCCCGGTTTCTATACACCGCCGCAATAATAAATCTGCATCGTTAAATGCTCCATGTCTCGAATCGATCGATGAAAGCTTTTCGCCATCTATTACGATAGCGAAGTGATCAGCGCGCATTATTATGCCTAATTGTTTGCATTCTTCGTTGGAATCTCTTGCCATCTCGAATGTTTCTCCAGAAATATCTGAAAAAAGCATGTCAAGAGGGTCGGAGGAAAAATCATTAGGTCGGACTCTCAGATGAAGCAGCTTATTGTCGAACCCCCTCTTTGTCCGCTCCATAGAAGGCCTTGCCCTCAAAGAAGCAATACGAGCGAGATGGCACCTCTTGTCGAAGCCAATCAGGGTTTTGGATCCCGCAAACAGATAATTCGCAATAGGCCCCCGCAGGAATTTTTCATAAATGCTCGCAAGCAGAGTTGTCTTGCCGCTCCCAACTGAACCCGCTAATACGATTACTCGTGTAATGCGCGCCCTAGTAATTTTCGTCCCTTGATCGAAGTCTAAATCTTCACCGCTCGGTAGGTCGATAGTGCCACTCTCCTGGATAATATTCTCAGGGCTGGGTTCTCTGGCAATAATGAGATTAGGGCACTCCCCAACCTTCTCATGTCCGTCCAGGCATGGGCCGTCTTCACTGATTTTACAGCCTTCCTTGCTGCACGTATAAGAAACCAGTTCACTCATAGACTGCCCTCTACGCCTTCATGCTCTCAATGAATAGGCTTTCCTGATATGCTTGTATTGCCAGCTTCACAGGATGCATTGGTTTGTCGGTCTTTATCTTTGATTTTATTTCGTATGCTGCTTCCCACGCTGAATTATTTCCTGTCTCAACAGACTTACCTACAGCATAGTAGAGGGGACATAAATCATCTATTCCATTATTGTTCATCTTCTTTCGCCAGTTTTCTCTCCACTGCAAAGAGGAATTATCAATTGCCTGCTTTAACGTAACTTCCTGTGGAGCCTTTTTCCTTCCCATGTGGATCATCTTGCTCAGGAATGCTTCCGCTGAATACGGTCCCGGCACAAGCCGAGTAAGATCTGACAGTTCTTTCGCAGCAACTAAACATGCCCAGGGGAATGCTATCTTAACAAAGGGGATCTTCAAGTCATTGCTATGTTCCCCCAAAATCCACCACAAAATATTTGCCTGTTCCTTATGTATTAAAAGTGAATCCGACAAAATATCAATGGCCTTCGCAGTTGATTGCGTCAGCTGTTTTGAAGATGTCTCAATGTATTCAATCAGGGGCAAGAGATGAGGCGAAAGAGTCTGATAATTGTTTGCAGCCACCGCCTCGGTGATGGTTTTCTTGAGTTCTGGTTTTAATGAGTCAGCATGGATCTCAGGTATTTTTGCTATCGCTCGAACCTTAATTCCTTCCCGTGTTAAGTATTCTTGTGCAATCTCAACAATCTCGCTATTCAGCACGTGGGGGCCCAAGCCTTGGAAGTTTGGGCAGACAGTTGCATATGCGACGGAGATTGATAAGTCAGTATTTTTTTCTATGCATTGTACAATGGAGGCGCCTGCCAAGACCTGAAGCTCGAGAGCATTTTCTCGCATAGGGAACAAAGGATCAATGGCTTGAAAGCTTGTGCAGTATGTTTCGACAAAAGCAGGATTATTTGTATCCCGCCCATGATATATGCGGACCATATCAAGAGCCGACTCCTGATTTATTCCTTCGACGAAACTCTCAACCCCGGCCCAACGCTTTGGAAGTTGTTCGCCCGAAACCTGAACAGATGCTATCTTATACCACTCTCCAAACAATTTATGCATGTTATCCCTCCTTGTTGCGTTCATCCAAAAAAGGATTCTCACCTCTTTCTTCAGCACCATATGCTTGTTCAACTGCGTCCCATAGGCTCGCGATATTCTTGCTTTCTACTGCGCGGCGAAAGACCTGTCGAAACAGTTCGATATCTTGCAAGTCCATATCCTCATCATGAATCAGACCGAGCTTAATCGATATCTCAAGTCTCTTAGAGTACGGCAAGCCCAAAAAACGGTATGTAAGCTTTCTTTGATGACTCATTGTTTGCTCCGCGTCCAGTGGGTCCTCAGTTTCACCTGAAGTTAGACCTGCCATTTCCGCCCCATTGTGGGTAGCACAGGCAGACTCCTCAGTACCTTTAACCCACGGTTCTAAGCTGAATGAACACGTTCGAACTTCAGCCCCCTTGTAATAATCAGCCCTGAATTCATTGTCTTCACACCACACCCTTGGATAAATATCAAGAATTAACTCTCTTGTTTCTCCATGATTATTGACGTGAAGCGAAAGAATATTGTATCGCGGCAGCCACTTTTTTTCTCTGCGATCAGGATGAGTCGCCCCTGATATTATCCTTACCGAGCCATTAATTTCACTGATAACCTGAGCGTGTTTATGGCCGAATAACTGAATCCGAACCCTCTTGTGAAATTTACTTTCAATTGTTTCGCGATCCCGCAACCAGTCTGGTGGATGGTGACAGAGAGAAAGATGTTCGACGCCTGGCTCTCGCTCGAACTTTACTTGATAAGAGCTGAGGATTAGTTTTTGATCTATATCGTTATCAAGCTTATTAGAAATGAGGGATGATGACAGGCCGTGAAGTCGCAAGGTAGAACCATCATTGAGTTTCAAATCGTGTTGCCAGAAGAACTTATGGGGTGTTATTTCACATTCGTAGCGGCTCGCAAATCTGTTGTAGCTTTCGACAGGCTTTAAAAGCAAGCTCGCCGCAGTTTTATCCATAAAGTACGTCTTGATTGTGTCATCTATGTCAGATACGTCAATCGTTCGCAAATTGTGTTGAATATCCTGCAAAAGTGGTTCACTTTCAATCGTAGGGCGGTGAATGTCATGATTGCCCGGGGTCGGCCATACAGCGCCGACAGAGCACCCGACTTTCTCGCAGAGAGTTTCCAGCCAATCGGCTGCTTTTTCATATTCGTCGGAAAGGCCCGCAAAAACAACATCGCCGCTTATAAGAATTGCATCAACACCGCCTAACAGCTTACTCATTGACTGCGCATCCTTTTCGAGTTCATTCCGCAGGTCGGTATCCAAATCAAAGGTTGTACCACTTCCCTTGTTGAAATGAATATCAGAAAGATGTAACAGGATAAGTCTCTTACTCATATGCGCTGAAGGCATTCATGCCTATTAGCCAAAGCGAAGGGCTTAAGAGAAGGGGATCGTAAAACTTCTCCATTTGTCATAAAGTCATGGCGCAATTTGTGACAAACCCGCTGCCCATGCTATCTCCTTGATAAATGAGCCTTTTTTGATAATGGGATATCTTATCACATGCAATGAACAATCTGAAAGAATAATTATCACAGAGCTCTCACGATAAACAGATAGGATTAGGCGTCTACCATTGTCATTGCACAAAAGGGGTCCCTATCATGCCATAGTCTCGCAGGTTAGGATCGGAAATCGAGAGTCCTGAGAAGATCTCTCTGATGTTTGTTATCAGGTGGACTTTGCAAAATCACATCCTCACAGAAAGAAAATATTGTTACGTGTTAATGCGGTATATTTCTTTTGGAAGCATCTAAACTTACCCTTTTCACCGAATCGGCCATTCAGGGATAGCCTTATCAATTTCATTCATTAGTTGTATCGTCTTTCTAATAACGACGACCATCTTTTGAAAGTGCGTTTTATCGTCATACGAAAGTCTTCGATTTTTGCGATATTTGAGCCATTTCTGGCAAACTGGATACCCCCCTATATGAAACGACCATATTTCAGACTCAACGCCTTCAAAGTATTGAGTTTTGTTTATGTAAACCCGTCCTTTTATTGCCAGGTCTGAATGGCCAGCAATCTTTTCTCCAACTTCTTTGTAACTGATTACTTCTACCTTATCGTCTCCCTTAACAGGATAGTTTGGTTGATGAGCAGCATCATTTAAAATGGGATCTTCCAGAAGATGCAGCGAGACAAGTTTTTGGCCCTTCCCAGCTAAAGCCGCGAAAAGGTCAAGATCAGAAGTTAATGGCAAACGAGGGAAATCTATTTTCATAAAGCCTGCATATCTCGCCCGGTATTTTTGAGAATGAAATATGGCGTACATATAATCAAAAAAATCTTCAGGTCCGACAGAAGTCTTGAGATCACCACGCCCATCGGAAATAAAATGCAAACCAAGTCGCTGTTCAAGTTCAGAGATAAATGATGAATTAAGATTAGGAACACGTCCGCCCTTCTCATCCAAAACCCCAATTAAATTTTGTTGCGCCTTATTTGCATCGCCGCCGTGATAAAGATATAGAGGGAAAAGACATGACTGAGTCGTGGCTTCACCGCATTTTGTTTCTATTATATTGCGAGTACAAAAGAAATGGTCCATCGCATTGGATTTATTGCTTCTGGCGGAAATGAGCGCAATATTTTTGCCGACTAACATGTGCCTCATAATCTTCTCAAATGGCCATCCCAAAAATCCTCGTGACCTTCCGGTATAGTATGTAAACCTCATATCAAAAGGACGGTAAAGAATTGGAGTAATTTTGTTCTCACTTAAGCCTGATTCCTTTAAATCACTCTGCGCCCATGTCACTTTCCAATCACGCACATCAGGAGGTAAGGCATATTTTTCGCGAGCCTCTTCGGCGGGGAGTGATGAGAAACTATTAATAGCCTCCATGACCTGCGCCGCATTGTAATGAATAGTAAGCGAATCCCGCTTTGTTATCACGCCAACATTATGTATCTTAAAAATATCAGTTATTTGCCATCCTTCCTTATACTCAGAAAACATGTCTCTATCTAAAGGAGTGAATAAGTAAAATGGCGACTCAGGTTGTAATTTTTCCCAGGTTAATAAAGATACATCGGAGTTCCATAGACATTTATATTTCTCCTCTCTCAATCCCCTTATATCCGCATAATGAAGATTTGCCGGACCTGCTTTGCCTTCTTCTTTGATAAATATTCCAATAGCTACTCCACGCGTAATATCAAATACATTTTCATCTTTGGAGCCATCAGATGCTTTTTTTCTAATGTCTCCATGGAGGTTCAGTATATATATATATCACTAAAACTGTTAATTAGGTGCTGTCTCATTCCGCGAAAAGTCGGGTTTTCCAAGTAACCATAATTTGTTATGAAAGCGAGAATTCCTTTGCCAGTCTTTTCAATACGCCATTGCCCAAAACGGATAAACTTCACGTAATCATCGCGAAGCCATTTCGGATTTCTTTCGTATAAAGAACCACCGTCAACTTTATAATAATCCTGTATTAGCTTCCCTATCCACGTCCTCATCATCCTAATTTTGGGTTTTTTATACTTGACGACAATTAATTTTCTATTAAGACCTCGACCACGCCATCGCTCCTCCTTGTGAATATCCAAGGCATACTCACTCCTGTTTGCTGACATCCCTTGATATGGTGGATTACCGAGAACTACCATTATCGGTTCGTCTTTTTTAATGCGAGCTGCAGCCTCTGCCTCATCGGCTATCCATGAAGCAAATATCTTCTCAGATTTCTTAAATGCCTCCTCAAGTGTATTTGTTAAGAAGATCCCTAACCGATCATCCCCAGAAAAATCATATTTCCAATCGCTTCTCACCTCTTCAGGCATGTCAGCGGCGGCAAGTTGTAACCCAAGCTTCATATGCGCCACCGCATAAGGTGCCATGAGCAGTTCAAATCCGAAAAGTCGCGAGAGGATATGCTTCTCTACATATCCTCCCCACTTACCTTTATTGGCGTTGAACTGATTACGTATATGGTCAATTACTGAATACAGAAATGTTCCTGTGCCGCAGGCGGGATCAAGGATTACGGTGCTTTCATCGACAAGTCCCTTTGGCCTGTCGAATTTTGTCTTTAAGATGTAATCAACTGACCGCACAATGTAAGAGACCACTGCTTCAGGAGTATAATAAACACCGCGTGCCTCCCTTATTTTCGGGTCATATTCTTTCAAAAAGGTTTCATAAAAATGGACAATAGGGTCTTCCCTCTGTGACCTCTTGCCGAAATCCTGCAGTACTGCCTCCATGTCTACCCTTGCAAGAAGATGGGCGAGGTCATCAACAGCCCAGCAAAAAGGTTCATCTTCTATATCGGGACCAGCTATTTGTTCAAATAATTTCTTTAGGAACGGATTCGTCTTGGGAAGATCATATGCAGCAAGGCGTCGTGTAAAGGGGCCTCTTCGCGGATCATGGCTACAACGCGCTGCAAATAAACCATAAACGATGGTCTGAGAATACATGTCGTCAAACGATGTAATTACACCCTTCCCCCTTTCACTGGGCGCAAGATGGGTTTTTAAATCAGGGATTAGGATTTCCTGAAAGGCTTTATGTAAATCCCCGATGGTATTTGAAGCAATGTTTTTCTCGAACGAATAGGCGATACTGTCCCGGATGATATGAGCTATATTGGCCATTCGTTTCGCCAACCCACGGGCGCCGTCCACCTCCGGTCGTGCTTCTCTTAAGAATCTGTCGAATAATTGTTTTAAAGAATCTATGTCGATAGGATGAGGTTTTTTCCCCGATAGAAAGCCCTTTTTGTCAAGGAGCTTAACCTGATCTACCCGCATAACTGGAGATTCCTTTTCACTGGAGACAAAATCAAAAAGCATAAATTCAAGATGGTTAGTCAGGACAAGCCGTTGACCGGATGCGCAGTAACGTTTTATCTGCTCGCTGTCGGCAAGTTCCTGCACACTGGACGAGAGCCCTTTTGCTTCCACATAGCCGATAAGGAAATCTTTCCCTGTTTTCATTTTGTAATCGGGAGTGCCAAAGGCTTTTCTGAGAGGTTCTGTGATTATTGACATTTCCGTTTTGCCAACGGACTCAGACAAACTACTAAGCAAGAAATGCAGGGCAGGTCGAAAGGAAAGCTCATTCGAGGTGTCAGGATGTCCCGCGATTTCATAGAGCTTCTTGAGATATCTATGTATTAGCTGCTCAAACGGCTCCACTTTTCCTTTTATTACCATGTATTATTACTTCCTCTTGTACAAATAAGGAATAAGAGTCTTGGTTCTTGTACTGAATTATGCCCCATATTTTCTTCTCCCCAGTCCTTTCCGTCGTTTCTGCACTTGCTCCCCTTCTTAGCTTATTGCGTCCCATCGACATACATAGTTGTACCAGTAATGCTCAATAATTTCAAGCAATTAGGAACGTTTAGTAGCAGGTGAAGAGAAGACTCAGGATTAGTACTGAGCTACTTCGCGAATTGAGTTATACGGACGCCTATTAGCCGAACTTTCATTTTAAGTTCTATCCTTTTGAGGCAATTAAAGGCTGCTTTTCTGTGATTGAACTATAATCTCAGCTGCGGCTTATGAATCTAGCCACCTCAGGAGGATCGAGGAACTCCCATTTTCCTACCACTTCGCAGACGTGTGCCGCGGTTTCGATGTGGAG
>JAGVOC010000005.1 GCA_020052975.1 Desulfobacterales bacterium
AACAAACCAGCCCTCCCGCTAAGGAGGGTTTATTTATCATTACTCAAACCTCGCTGTGAGATTTGAGGACTGTCTGCAGCTTCTGATCAATCATGGGGTGAAGAGAGAGAGCGGATGGAAAAGACCCTTCAAAAGATACTGAAAGATTACAGAAAGAATGAGGGGAATATCGTGACCATCCTTCAGGACATCGAGAAAGCCTTCGGATATATCCCTGAAGAGGCAGTAACCTGGTTGTCGAAGAAGCTCGATATCCCGGCAAGCCGTTTCTTCGGTGTCGCCACATTCTATTCGCAGTTCCACCTCAGACCGCGGGGCAAGAATATCATCACCGTCTGCCGCGGCACAGCCTGCCATGTGAAAGGATCTGAGCGTCTGATCAACAGACTGCTCATCGAGCTCGATATCCCTGACGATGATGACACAACATCCGACCAAAAATTTACCGTCGAAAAAGTAAACTGTATCGGCGCCTGCGGAATTGCACCCGTTGCCGTTGTCAACCATGAAGTGCACGGAAAGGTGTCCCTTGACAATATGATGAAAGAAGTCAGGAAGCTTAAAAAGTCTGAATAATGGATAAAGAGATCGTCATTAAAATATGTACCGGAACCGGAGGAGTCGCATCGGGCAGTGAAAAGGTCCTCTCGGCGTTTCAGGATGCAATTGCAGCAACGGGTACTGAAGCCACACTCCATGAAAGATGTACCGCAAAAAAAGTCGGCTGTCGCGGTTTCTGCTCAAAAGACGTCCTTGTCGATATTATTATTAACGGTGAAAAGACTACCTACAAGCATGTAAAAGCTGACATGGTCCCCCGCATTTTCGATGAACATATCGTCAAAGGAAATCCTGTCGCTGAATGGACTGTTGGAGATGACTATCATAATTTCCATGAAAAACAGCAAAAAGTAGTCCTGTCGCACTGTGGAGAAATAGACCCTGAAGACATCGATGCCTATATTGCAGTCGGCGGTTACGAAGCTGCCCGGAAAGCAATCCTTTCAATGAGTCCTGAAGAAATTGTGGGTGCCGTAAAAGAATCAAACCTGCGCGGTCGTGGCGGTGCAGGCTTTCCGACCGGACTCAAATGGGAACTTGGACTCAGGATCAGGTCGGATATCAAGTACGTTATCTGCAACGGAGACGAGGGAGATCCGGGAGCATTCATGGACAGGTCTGTCATGGAGGGTGATCCCCACTCTGTTATAGAAGGCATGATCATCTGCGCAAAAGCTACCGGTTCCCGCAGGGGATACATTTATGTAAGGGCAGAATATCCTCTGGCTGTCAAGCGCCTTCAGTTGGCAATAGATATGTGTCATAAGCGAAAGTTCCTCGGCAAAAAAATCTTCGGCAGTGATTTTGACTTTGATCTCAGAATATTTCAGGGTGCCGGAGCTTTTGTATGCGGAGAGGCAACCGCGCTCATGCGTTCAATCGAAGGAAAACGGGGGATGCCGAACCCAAAGATGTGGCGCTCTGCGGAAAAGGGACTCTGGGATAAGCCCACTGTATTAAATAATGTTGAAACATTTGCAAATATACCCCGTATTATCCTGAAAGGCGCAACGTGGTACAGGAATCTCGGGACCGAGAGAAGCGGAGGAACGAAAGTCTTTTCCATCACCGGAAAAGTAAAAAATACAGGCCTTGTCGAAGTGCCGTTAGGGGTATCCCTGAGACATATCATCTATGACATCGGCGGAGGCATCGAAGGAGACAAAACGTTTAAGGCTATTCAAACCGGTGGCCCTTCAGGAGGATGTATTCCTGCTGAACATCTCGATATCGAGGTCGATTATGAATCGCTCGCGCAGGTCGGCTCGATCATGGGCTCGGGCGGGATGGTGGTGCTCGATGAGACAAGCTGCATGGTCAATACTGCAAAATTCTTCCTCGAGTTCACACAGGAGGAATCATGCGGCAAATGCACTCCCTGCAGAATCGGTACGAAGAGGATGCTCGAGATACTGGACAGAATAACCCGCGGAAAAGGCAGGGACGGGGATATCGAACTACTTGAAGAACTCGGCCGTTATATCAGGTCTGCTTCCTTATGCGGTCTCGGCATGACTGCGCCGAATCCTGTGTTAAGTACTCTCAGATATTTCCGCCATGAATACGAAGCGCATATCAGAGAGAAAAGGTGCCCTGCCGCGGTATGCAGGGATTTGATTACCTATACGATCAGCGAAGAAATCTGCAAGGGATGCGGAGCATGCAAGAAGGTATGCCCTGCAGACGCAATTCGCGGCACAAGGAAAACCCCGCATAAAATCGATCAGTCACTCTGTGTAAAATGCGGGACCTGTTTTGATGCATGCAAGTTCAAGTCAATAATAAAGGTATGAAACCGTTTAAAGTGAAAAGTTGAAGGTTAGGAATTAAGAATGGTAACGCTGAAAATAGACGGGCAGAAAGTCACGGTCAGGAAGTTATCAACAATTCTTGACGCAGCACGCAAGCTCGACATCCCCATACCCACACTTTGTCATCACCCTGCCCTCTCGCCTTTCGGCGGATGCAGGCTCTGCCTCGTTGAAATTAAGGGAAGTCCAAAACCGGTCACTTCCTGTACTACATTCGCCCGTGACGGGATGGAAGTGAAAACAACCAGCCCCCAGCTGGAAAACATGCGAAAAATGACGCTGGAGCTGCTCCTCTCTGACCATCCAACAGACTGCATGGTATGTGAAAGGGCGGGAGACTGCAAGCTCCAGGAACTCGCTTACTTTTATGGAATAAAAGAAAACCGTTTCATCGGAGAGAGAAGGACTTACGATAAGAAAGACGGGAACCCGTTTATCGAAAGGGACATGGAGAAATGCATCCTCTGCGGCCAGTGCGTGAGGATCTGCGATGAAATACAGGGTGTCGGC
>JAGVOC010000388.1 GCA_020052975.1 Desulfobacterales bacterium
AAGGCATCCCTGGAAGAGTTGACCCAAGTGATAGAAGGACTGAATGAAATTATTGCGTAACCAGCGCATGAACGCCATGCGCCCCATACATCCCGGAGAAGTACTGAAAGAAGAGCTTGCTGAAATCGGCATGACAACCAACGCCTTTGCACAGGCGCTAAGTGTTCCGGCCAACCGAATAACCGCTATTCTGAACGACACCCGCTCAATTACCGCTGACACAGCTCTTCGTATTTCCCTTTTCTTCGGCACTACGCCGGAATTCTGGTTCAATCTTCAGACATCTTATGATTTGAAGATAGCCAGAGAATCTGTTGGGGAAAAGTTAAAACGGGAAGTCAAATCATTCATGCCCGCTATGACACACCTGAAACACGCATAATATAAAAATACTGCAAATACATTCTATGCAGGCCTTCAACAGAACTTATTTGAATTTATATAAATATTAGAGTAAAGAACAGACAATTCGAAGTACAAATTTTCTCCAGAACTGGATATTACATATTGCGTATATTAATTGTTATGTGTGTACCACAGAAATTCCAATGCTCATGAGACTTTTTTTTAAAATATGGCCCTACTGTGCATGCCTAATAGCTGGATACTTACTCTACAGTGTTGGCATTATAATGGACGGGGATACGAAGGTGCTTGTCCAAAACATCGCTGCGGCGTTCGTTGCCATACCGTGTCTCTACGTCATTTATGAAGTTGCTCAACGCTTTGCGCAGAAACGCCTCAACAAGGAAATATTTGACTATGGAAAAATGATCATAGATAGAGAAGCCCTTTCCATAATTGCCCAACTCATAAAAACCGTGTATCCATACGAGACGAGAGACACTTCATTTCAGGGCATTCAAACATTTCTGTCACTTGAAAAGATCAATGTGAAAGGGCTTATCGAGGAATCTGAGTATCTCGGTTTCCAAGCGTTTAAGAATTGGGTTGTTACAGAAAAAAAACTTCATGAGATCCTAAGCAATGCATTCATCATCCAGCGAATGGACGATGAACAGATTATCGCAGTGATAACCCTTATAAAGAGCCTCCGGCGGCTTGAAGCAATCCAAAAACTTGAAACACTTTATGAAGTAACTGAACGAAAAGCAGAAAAATACCGCATTCAGAGCGGAAAAATGATAAATCCATTAAATACAGAATATCCAGACCGTTATCTACTTCTCAAACATCTCAAAGATGATAAGCATGTTGTTACGGATTTCGGCGACTTTGCTCCTTACCAAAGTTCTAAACTTCTTAATATCTGTATAGTTCAACCACAATACATTGATACCTATGCAGATGCGATCTCTGATGTAATTTCAGATATTAATCGTTGGTTAGTAGTAACCGGCGGTGAGTTTTTAATAGACACGAAAATGTTTCGAATTGGCTTTAAGAATAACGAGTTGCATGTGCAAGAAGGCACATAACAATCTCTTTCAGCGGAGCGCAAAAAGCCGCGCCCGCTGAAGAGTGCGTTCGACGAGGAATAAGTAATAAAGGAGCAATATGAAACTACCGACATGGTTTAAGGTGCTTTGGTGGATCATTATAACGGCATTAACTGCTTGGCTATTTTCTTCTCGAATTCCTGCGATCTTGCAAGGCAATTCAGCGCCTGTTGATGTTTTCGTCTTTTTGGTCCTGGTCGCTTTGATGCTCGCTCCTATTTTTCAAGAAGTCTCTTTTTTTGGCCTAAAATTCAAGCAATCAATCGACGAACTACAAAAACAGATTTCTACTCAATTAGCTGTGTTCAAATCTGAGATTCAAACAACAATCAGTAGCAGTAATAATTTTAACGTAACTTTATCTCCACCGGCACCATCGGATGATCGACTTCCAGAATTAGAAACCCGCATTCGCGCAGCAGTCTCTGAAGCAATGCAAGAAGAAGGCATGGCTTACCGGGCAAACAGGCAACCTAGTCTCCCAAAGGTCGACGATGATACAATCTTCTTGTTTCAGACTCGCTACACCATTGAACGCAAATTAAGGAACATTTCCACCGCCTTTGCTAACATGCCTGACCGCAGATTTATACCCATAATCCAGTTGACCAGTCTTCTAATGAAACAAGAGCTTCTTCACCCAAATATCGCTAATGCAATTAGGGAAGTATATTCCGTATGTTCTCCGGCAATACATGGCGAGCCCGTAACTGTTGCGCAGGTGAATTTTGTGCGAGATGTTACGCCACAAATTATTGAGGCATTGACAGAAATTGAACGTCGAACAACGCCTTCAACCCAGACGCGGGATTAAGCGCGGTTCATTTTCGGCTTCGCCTTTTGGCCCGCGCTGGTTAAGGCAAACGTTGGGTGACTTGGTGTTTGTTTATGAAAGAATACCGGCGGATCAATCAACATATCAACGGAGAACAACATGAGAATACTTGCCATTAATTCCAGTCCTCGTGTCGACGGTCAGAGCAAAACGGAACTGATGCTTAATCATCTTGTAAAAGGTATGCGCAATGCCGGAGCTGAGGTCGGTCGGTTTTTCTATCAGCAGATTAGTGGTTTCTGACAGTCCGTGGGTGTTTTCAATCCCATACACCCTGCCCGCAATTTAATGAGGCGTTATGCCCAGCCAGGAATTTAATATTTGCATGCACCATAACAAGTACGCCATAATGTACTGAATAGAAACCTAATGAGGTGCAATATTCAAAAGATTAAAATTGATCGAGACATCAGGCCCTTGTCAGAAGTCAGAAATGGCTTGGCAACTTTCATAAAACAAGTTCAGGACACCAAAAGACCAGTGGTAATAACTCAGAACGGGAAAAGTGTCGCAGTTCTGATAGATGTGCATAAATTTGAAGCCATGCAAGAGAAAACCGAACTTTTATCAGATATTCTGACATCTATTGGTCAGCAGGAAAAAGGAGCAGGAATAAGCCATGAAGATGCTAAAGATAAGGTATTAAAGCGGGTACTGAAACGGAGATCAGCATGAAAATACTTGCCATTAACTCCAGTCCCCGCAGCGGCGGTCAGAGCAAAACGGAACTGATGCTTAATCATCTTGTCGAGGGGATGCGCGATGCCGGAGCAGAAGTCGATGTCGTGAATCTTCGCGAGAAAAAGATCAAAAATTGCGTAGGTTGCTTCACGTGCTGGACGAAGACTCCCGGTCATTGTATTCACAAAGACGATATGACCAGGGAACTTTTCCCCAAATGGCTGGAATCCGATCTCGTTGTATATGCTACACCTCTTTACTATCACACCCTGAATGCTGCTATGAGCGCATTCAGGGAGCGCACGCTCCCGGCTATTCAGCCCTTCTTTGAGCAAAATCAAGATGGAAAAACATTCCATCCTTTGAGAAACAAGCTCCCGGCGGCTGTGTGGCTTTCTGTTTGCGGATTCCCCGATGAATCGGCGTTTGATGCGCTCTCAGACTATTTGAATCGTACACTCCATAAAGACGCAACCCTTGTGGCTGAAATCTACCGGTCCGCTGCCGAAGCAATAACGAATCCTTTTAATGAGGAAAAAGCACGCGACGTGCTGGATGCAACAACACAGGCAGGGAGAGAATTGGTAAAATCCATGAAAATCTTTCCCGGGACAATGGCAAAGATCAGGCAACCTCTCGTAGATCCCCGGTTCTTTGCCGAAATGGGCAACCTCTTCTGGAAAACCTGCATCGCTGAGGAAGTGACACCAAAAGAGTTTGAAAAGAAACACATGGTTCCTCGTCCTGATTCTCTTGAAAGCTTCATGTGGCTCTTTCCCTTCGGCATTAATTCCGGAGCAGCCGGTGATCGGAAGGTGATCCTGCAGTTCGACTTTTCCGGGCATGTGGAAGGTTCGTGCTGTTTCATTATAGAAAAGGATAAAGTCGAAGCAAAAAAAGGAACTGAAGAAAACCCTGACATCACTATCAAGACGCCCTTTGCCGTGTGGATGGACATTATGACCCGCAAGGCTGACGGTCAGCAGATGTTTATGGAACAAAAATATACGGTAACAGGCGACATAGGATTAATGATACAGCTATTTAAGAAGGAGGGTGGCCGGTAAAAGTGAATAAGAGGGTCCATGCAATAATACATTTCTATTGTTTGAAGGCATGGTAATGATTGAGACCTTTTACGTCACCATCAGCATTAACAGCTTTCGGCAAAATCAAAAACAGGAACCTCAATAACCTTTTTGGGCTTAAACTCATCTTTTGCAAATCTAAGTAATTCATCAGTAACTTTTGGAGAATATGTTTTTTCACCGCATTTTTCACAAACCTCAGCAGGCACATGTTCCACAATCAGGCGCCTGCCACCCTCCTCGTAACTAAAGGTTACCATTTGTTCCTTTACGGCGCCTCCACAAAATACACATTTCATAACTATTTACCTCCAGACCGCATCAGCCTCCCTGATCTGATTCATCAATTATGTAAAATTTGATGATGAAAGCGTTTAATTCAGGGCTACAGAGTGAGCACGGCGCCACTTGTCAAGATACATGTTTATCTCCGCATCCCATTTTTCTTCATCCCACGGCAAAACAGAAACGCACAGTTTTTTTATCCGCCCGATATGTTCTTTTCCGCCCTCCGGAGTGATCAGGCCTATGCGAACCCTTCTTAAGAGCAGGTCATCGAGATGCCTTATCTCTTCATTTTTCGCCGCATACCGTATTTCAGCCCAGACAGTATTGGTTCCGGGAATATACGACAAATCGTCAGCTCCGGAATCTTTTAAAATCTCTTTTGCGCCTTCGCCATATCGCCCGGTAAGACGCCGCAACAGAAGAAGGGAAATCCTGTCATCAGTTAAAACGTCTGGAGATGGTCTAAAAACAACTTCACTGCCTGCCGGCTTTGCAGAAGGCAGAAAAGGCATGGCCGCTTTCAGTGCATCCGCTGCGAGTTTCCTGAATGTGGTCAGCTTTCCGCCGGTTATCGTCACAAGACCTTTATCAATCCATACAACATGCTCCCGCGACTCCTTTGAGGGCGCAAGATGTTTTCTGCTTAAAACAGGCCTTATTCCGGCATAGGAAGATAAAGCGTCCTTTAACGATGTTTCAAGAGAAGGGAAAAAAGTGTTAAGGCCGTCCATCAGATATGAAATCTCTTCTTCGCTGATAACCGGCTCCAAAGAGAGGTCGTGTTTATGGTCAACATCCGTCGTGCCATATATTACCGCACCTTCCCACGGGATAATAAATATGGGCCTTCTGTCTTTGGGGTGAAAAAAAGTAACGGCCTCGGGAAAAGGAAATACCCATTGCGGGAAAACAAGATGACTTCCCCGCAACGGTCGCAGATGAAGGCTCTGGTCGGGAGAGGGATGGATCTTTTCCGCCCACGAGCCAGTCGCATTTATTACCGCGCGGGTTAAAACCTGTTTTGTTTCACCCGTTTCACTCTCCTTTATGACAACTCCGGCCACATCTCCCCGTGTATTCCGGCTTATTTCAATCACACCGGCATAATTTACGGCGCATCCGCCCGATAAGAGCGCTTCATTAATTACCCGGAGCACAAGCCTCGCATCATCAACCTGCGCATCCCGGAAATGAAATCCGCCCAAAAGTTTTTCCTGTTTTACGCCGGGAACACGCATTGAAAATTCATTCTGCCCGTAGAATATGTGGTCCCTTTGACGGGACATATTATCATAAATCCTAAAGCCAACTTCTAAAGCAAGCCTGCCCGGTCTGCGATCACTGAAAACCGGCGTCATGAAACCAAGAGGTTCAACCAGCCCCGGCACCTCTTTTATGAGCCGCTCACGTTCTCTCACGGAGATATAAGTCAGATAGAGGCGGCCTTCTTTCAGATACCGCAAACCCCCGTGAACGAGTTTGGAAGAGCGGCTCGATGTTCCGGAAGCAAAGTCATTTTGTTCAACAAGAAGAGCCTTCAATCCCATCCGGGCTGCTTCCAGCAAAATACCCGCTCCGGTTATCCCTCCGCCCACAACAACAAGATCCCACTTTTCTTGCAAATCGGCTATGTTCATTAAACTGGTTCCTGGTTTCTGGTTCATGGTCTTTGGTCTTTGGTTCCTGGTTTCTGGTCTCTGGTTTTAGGTTACTGATCACTGTTCACTGACCACCTACCTCTCGCCGTTACTTATATCAATTTGCCTGGATTCATGCGCCTGTCGGGATCAACATGGTCAAACACATTCCTTAAAATGCTCATCCCGACCGGCCCTTTTTCGGCATCCATGTAATCTTTATGATCAAAACCAACCCCGTGATGATGGCTGATTGTTCCCCCTGCTTCAACCACTGCAATGCTTGCGGTTTTTTTAAGAATCTGCCACCTTCTTAAGGTATCTTCCGCTGTTTTGGATATCCGGAAAACAAGTGTCGTGTAGATGCTGGAGCCGGTTGTATAAAGATGGGAAAGATGGGTAAAAACATGAACCTTTTCATCATACTCAGCCAGGGCGCCTCTTATCCTTTCTTCAATGGATTTTACGGCAGGAAGAACTTTTCCCCATGTCAGGGCGGTCTCAAACGTATCTACCGCGTAACCCGATTCCCAGAGGTTGTTTCGCAGGTAAGGCATTCTGAACCTGTTTTTCTTCCACGCTTCACCCATTATCCTGCCCACAGGAACTGCCTTGAAATGCTTCAGGATCGCTTTCGCCTCTTTTCTGACGGCTGAAACAAGGCGATTGCCGCCGATAAAACCCACAAGGCACATGCACGCTTCTTTCTCCCTTGCACCGCGCAGATTTAGATAACTCACAAGCAGGCCGGTCTGTTTTTCATGCCCGGCTAATGCAAGACTTGTAAATGTCTCGACCGGATTGCTTAACCTTATCATTGAAAGGGGCAGCCGGCTTACCGCAAGCTCTCTTACGGCTTCGACACCCGATTCCCATGACGGGAAGAAATACCCGTAAACATCATCCCGCTCAGGCAGAGGAGATATCCTCACAATGGCCTTTGCCAGCACACCCAGCCTTCCTTCAGCCCCGAGAACAAGATGCCGCAGATCAGGCCCGGCTGCTGATGCGGGAAAAGGGGGCAAATTCATGACTCCCTTTGGAGTATGCAGTTCGCCGCCTGCAAAAAGATTCTCTATTTTCCCGTAATGAAGGGACTGCTGGCCGCTTGAACGTGTCATAATCCAGCCTCCGAGG
>JAGVOC010000458.1 GCA_020052975.1 Desulfobacterales bacterium
ACGGGGCACAAAAACCATGTCCACCTTCCCGACAAGTTCGGCAAGGTGGGCATCAAACAGTTTGTTCGGCAGACAGTGTTCTGTTTCGGATATTTGAGAAGCTTTCTCAACCGTCTTGATGGTGGACGGTCTGGAAACAATGGGTTCCATCCCCAGTTCGCTGAAGAAGGTCTCCCACAGACCGGGGTAGATATAGTAGAAGAACATTCGAGGAATCCCTATCCTGAGCGAACGGTGACCCGGAGAGGCTGATTTCCACGGCCATGCCGGTGCGATGCGCTTCAAGAAGTTATGATCTGTGTCCATCGTCACTTCAGCACGTAATGCAAAGTTTTTGATATTTGATATTTTTGATAAGGCATTGCTTTTTCACGGTGGGAGTATATGAACAAGGATTTTGTGTGTCAAGAGGATTATGGCCACAAAATATGGGCGAGAAAAGCATGGTTATTTATCCGTTTGCCATCTTTTGATTTTTCCGCTTGCAGTTTTTTCAAGCATTTTTACAGGATTAATGTCCTTAGGAACCTTGTATGATGCAAGAAGAGGATAGCAAAACCTGCGGATTTCGTCCGTGTCAAAATCATGACTTGTTCCCTCTTTAAAAACAACCTTCGCACAGGGCAATTCACCGTATCGCGGATGGGGGAGGCCATAAACGAGGGATTCTTTGACAGCCGGGTGCCGGTTCAAAACGGATTCCACGTCTTCCGGAAATATTTTCATGCCGGCAAAATTAATTACGTTTTTATCCCTGCCGAAAATATGTAGAAAACCGTCATCGTCAATTCTGCCGAGGTCTCCCGTGCTGAACCAGCCGTCGGATAAAACGCTCTTTCTGTTCTTCCACGGAGAAAAGTAGGCGTCGAAAAACCCTCTTCCTTTTATAAAAAGCTCGCCTACCCCTTCTTTATCTCTGTTTTCTATTTTGATAGCATAATCGGGCAGAACTTTGCCTGCCGAGCCTCTTTTTGACGGATTTTTTGAAAGATTGACGAATGGAAGCCCTACTTCGATTATCCCGTAAGCTTCGGAAAGCTCAAGTCCGAACTTGTCGTGGAATTCACAGGCGGTTGACTGCGGCAATTTCATCGCCGTAGAAATTGCAATGCGGACACCGGAGAAAAGATCCGCCGGAATACCGCCCGAATTGGAAAGAAGATGATAATGAAAGGGGGATGCGTAAGTGAATGTTCCCCTTCTGTTTTTTATATTCTCGATAAACGATTCAGGGAACTCATTTCCGCAAAGAACTATTGTTGAAGCCCTTCTTAAGAAAAGGAGAATGGTCACAACAAAATGATAGCTCATGGAAAGCACCCATATGACGACATCTTCAGGAGTCATGCGAAGCGCCCTGTCTGCGGCGTCCGTTCTTTCAATTATAGATTCGTGCGACAGGAGAACACCTTTGCTTGCCCCGGTTGTGCCTGAAGAGAATCTTATGAATGCAGGATTCAGAGCATAATATTCTTCCGGAAGAAGGCCCTTCGCTTTTCTGCAGAGCAGGAAAAATTCTCCGCTGCCGTCAAATCCCGAAAAGAAAGGCTCAGCATCCGCTACGGTATAAGACGGCTTGTCAAAAATCAGGGAATTGACATCTATCCTGTTTAAAACAGCATCCGTTTCATCCCATGAAAGAGAAGACGAAACCGGAACGACCGCCGCTTTTGCCGCAAGTATTGCAAGGCTTATAATGATGTAATCAATGGAGTCGTTGCAGAGCAGGGCGATCCTGTCTCCCGGTTTAACCCCGTGATTTTTCAGCCGGGAAGCCAGGTTTTCAGCGGCATCAAGAAGTTCGCGGTATGATATGCTCTGATCACCTTCGATAACCGCGGTTTTATCGCCGTAACCGGCGGTCTCATTTTTTATGGTTTCAAAAATGTTCACCTGCTTTTCTCCGGCAAGTAATCCTTGTAGATGTTGTAAAGGGAGAAGATATATTTTGTGCCACCCGAAATAGCCCTGTAAAGATCCTTTAATGGAACTTTGATTTTGTTGACCCGCAGGGGGTTTGCGCGCAATGCAAGGCTGTTTAATCTTCCGAAATGCCGGTAAAAGCGTTTTAAAGGAAGCCGGGTTGGAAGCACAGAGTGCATGCAGTCATAAAAGCGGTAGGGATCACATATGAACCTGTGCTTGTTGTCATGCCAGAATTTTGTTCCGGGAGAGGGGGAGAGAACCGTAAATGTCACTTCTGCCGGGCGTATATTACCAACCTCTTTTTCAAGCCGCCTGAAATCCTCGACAGTAAAGTCAGGATGAACAATGAAAGCGGCATGAAGAGTTATTCCCCATTCCCTTAAGAGGTTCACGGCTTTTCTGTTTGTTTCAACGTTTGTCCTCTTTGAGTATTCATCAAGGCGCGATTTGTCCATGGACTCAAGGCCGACATAGACCAGATCGAGGCCGGCTTTTTTCCATATGTTAAAGACTTCAGGATATTTAACTATGGTGTCGCTTCTCGCCCAGCTTATGTATTTCTTTTTAATTCCGCGCTCGATAAGAAGCTCTGCAATCCTGGTAACTCTTGCCGGGTTCAAAAACATCTCATCATCTACAAAATAAATGTGCTCTTCACGAATGTATTCTATCTCATCAACAACATCTTCCGGGCTTCTCTGTAGATACCTTCCGTGCATAAGATGCGGTATAACACAGAAAGAACAGGAAAAAGCGCACCCGATTGAAGTACGCATGCTTGCGACTCTCGGGAACATTGTGTCAAGCCTTCCTGTCGGGCTTGAAGTCCAGACGCAAAAGTATCTCGATCTGTCCACAAGATCCCTTCTTGGACGGGGTATCTCGACTGCTGACGGGTATACCGGCGGGGAAAGTTCGGCTTTTCCGTTAAACAGCGGGTCTTGCGGGGAAAGGGCGCGGTCTTCATAATGCAGGGATTCTCCGTTTTTGGACCTGCGTACAAGTTCCCGCATTACGGTTCCGCCTTCTCCCCGGACAATGATATCTATCTGTTTAACCGCATAATCTTTGGGGAGAAGTGTCGCATGAACTCCTCCAACGACAGTAACTATACCGGGGTTGAAATCCTTAACCATCTTTGCGAGATTTTTTACAGCATCGATATTTGTGCTGTATCCCGAAAAACCGGCCATATCAGGAGAATATTCCGATAAAATATTTCTGAAAGCCCCGATTGGCTCGTGTTCAAGGCTGAGATCAAGAATTAAAACATCATCTTCATCAGGTACCCCCCCTGCAACTATTTCAAGCTCAAGGGGCTCAAGATGAAGAAAACCTTCCTGCAGCCGCTTTGCCACCAGAAGTTCAGTGTGTGGTTTTACAAGCAATATTTTCATAATAATCCTATATGGTTTCGTGAGACCTTTGCATAACACCCCCTTTTGCCCGATTTATTTAAAGACTTGGTTTCTGGTCTCTGGTTTGTAGTTTCTGGTTTTTTCTTTTAACTAGGAACCAGTAACTATAAACCATGAACCTAAGCCTTAAATATCGCCTTCCTTGTACTTGATCAAAAACGAATGTTCTTCAAAGGTCTCTTCGTAAAAAGTCGAATAAATTCAATTTTATATAGAGCCATTATCCCGCCGGATTTTCTAAATCATTTCTTTTGCTGCAGCAAGCCCGGCCTGTTCGCCCAGCGAGATACAGGTTCCCATGACCCGTGTTGATCCAAGAGCTGCAGGAGATGCCGATATGCAGCGTCCGGCGCAGTAAAGATTCTTTATGTCACGTGACTTAAGACAGCGCAATGGAATTTCATAGTATGAGCCTGGCTCAAGATACTGGAAGGAAGGGCCATTTTCCCGATCCCAGATTTCTATCGGCCATGCGTTTTTTACAACGCCGTCACTAAATTTACGGGCTGACAGGACATCATCTTTTGTGAGAGTATACTCACCAGCCATGCGCAAGCCTTCACGCTCAACTATTACAGAAGATAGCTCATCCACATATGAGTCGCTGAACGAGGAAAGAGACTCGGACAAAATAGCATGAACTTTTGCCGCGTAGTTTATGGCTTTTGATATTTTCCCCTGACCTCCGCCCGCAGGGATGCTGATGAGGCAATAGCCTTCATCTGAAACATCTCCGGGAGTAAATTTTGTGTACTTCAGATATGGAGGAAGTTTTTTTCTTCTGACAGCCCTGGATATGAAATACGGGACACTTATGGGCGCCATCTCTCCGGGGTCTTTAATTCCTTTTATTTTGAAACAGAATCCAGCAAGCTGGCGTTTACGGGGTATTGAAACCTGGTGTGCGGCCCGGCTCCTGCTTATTACCGTTCCGTCTCCGCTGCAGTCGATAACCTGACGGGGTATTATCCTGATTTTTCCGGTTTGGCCTTCTGCCGTTACACTCTTTATAAGCGAGTTTTTTGTTTTAACGGAAACAACTTTTTTCTCGTAAAGAATCCCAAGGCCGAGCTGCTTTTCACTCAATGACTTTAAAATGGTTACAAGATCTTTTGTCCTGAAAGAAAGGACATAAACTTTTCCCATCTGAAAGATACCGGAATCAGGTGAGAGCCTTTTTAGTCCTGAGCAGATTTCTTCTGCTATTCCTCCATTCAAGGTTTTGACGGGAACATGAGCTCCGGTTGGAAATAATCCGCAGATATAACGATGCATGCCGGAAACGGGAATCCCGCCGGGGAATCCGTTTTTTTCGACAAGGAGGGTGTATGCGCCTTCACGCGCAGCCTTTACGGCAGCAGATATGCCGGCCATCCCTCCGCCGACGACAAGGATATCGCAGGATATCTCTATCATTTATTCCACTCCAAGGCGGAATTTTAACAAGTTTAATATTTTTCCGGACTCTTCATCGGTCAGCATGCCGTCTATATAGGAAAGAATTACATTGAGGTTCTCTTTTGATTGCTGAAAAAAGATTCCTATACCCGGCGGAACAGGAACTCTTGGCATATGAAATATGTTTATTATTTTATTATCCATGAAATACGAGGACTCATACGCAGTTTCTCCCACGTAGGAAAAAGAGAAAGAGGCTATCTGACCTTTTAAATAAATTTTCATAAGGCTGCCAAGAAGAGGAAGGGGCGCTATCCGCATTAAAAGGCTTGCCTTGCATATATCTCCTGGAAGATCGGCCTTTACCTGGTTGTACATCTGTTCTTTTACAGATTTCAGCAGTTCCGGAAACCTGACGGCCAAATCAGCTTTTACCTTGAAAATAAAAAAGGAGACATTGTTGAAAAAAATCTGCCGCATTACTTCTTCCTTCTTCCTTGTGTCAATTGAAACCGGAATAACATAATTTCCGGATACAAATCCCCGTCCGGCAAAGATTTCATGCAGGGCAGACACCGACGTTGAAAGGGCATATGGCATCAGCATGAGGTAGCCGGCTTGATTAAATGCATTTTCAGTTATTGTTTCCGTCTCCTTCCTGCTGAAAGAAAGAATTTTGAATTTAAAACCTTTTTTGCCGGGAGGAAGGGTGAATACGCGGGGAGGAACTCTGTCCGCTATTTGAAGAAAAGCCCTGTTTACGCGCTGTCCGGCCTTAAACTTATCCATCCACTTGGAAAGGTGGGCCGGCTCGGTAATCGTCATGTTGCCTGATTCTTCCCCGTTTTCCCAGTCTTTCTGGAACATGTTGAGAAAAGCTTCGGCGTTTCTTGCATCGAAAACGAGATGGTCGAAGGTCATCGCAACATAGCTTTTTTCCCCTTTTGTTATAAGATGAAAAGCTACATGCTCTTTCCTGTTTTTAAAAGGTCTGTTTATTCCTTTTTCAAGGCTGGCTAAAACATCGTCAAAAGGTGCGTCTTTCTTATGAGAATCCCTTATATGAATAGTTTCAAACGTGATTTTATCTGTTCCTGCAGTGGGGATTTTCCAGTAAGGTGCAAGGTTGAAATCCCTTGAAGTGCGGCCGTTTAACAATGGGTATTTTTTCATAAAAGCTGAAAGAGAAGACTCGAGCTGCATGGCATCGGTTTTTCCATGCAGCTCGAAGACCACCTGGGACATGAATCCTGCCCCTGTTTCTTTCAGGGTCATGTAATTTAAGACGTGTATTATCCAGTCGATTCCGGTTAAATAGCGTTTGTTTCTGGAATACGGCAAAGCTATCATCGACTCTATTCCATAGACCCTATTTTTGATGAAAGAGATCTTATTGTCCTGAAATCATTCCTGGTAAGTCCCGACTCCATCAGCTTGATTTTAAACTTTTTTTCTATAATTACAAGAAGCTCGACAAAGCCGAGGGAATCCAATCCTATCTCATGAAGGGGAATTTCCGGTTCGATTAAGCCCGGATCTCTCGACAATATCGCTGAAACTTCCCGTATAAGCGATTTTTCAATATCTTTATAACTTTCTTTATCCATATTATTCCTTAGTTTTATTCTTCAATTTTATGCCGCCTTCAGAATCTACGGTTGACTTGTTAAATCCAGGGAACCTTGCTGGTTCTATTTTTTCAATTTTAAAGATCTTGTCATCTTTGAAATATACAATAACCTCGTGAAGGCGTGCATACCAGTAGTACCAGATATCACTGGTTAATAGGGGAGTCTTGTGAGTGGGCGGATATCCGTAAGCCATAAGAACCGCCTTCTTGCTCATACCTATAGCTATTGTACCGGTTTTAATGTTTTCACGGTCAGCTTCGGTTACCTGGTAGTAATCGCCTGTTCCTATTCCCACAGGTTCTGTGGAAAAATACTTGCTAAAAAGTTCTTCGGTGGTAATTGTACTTGTCTTTGTAACATTAATAAGAGTGAAGAGCTGGCCGCTTCCGTCAGGGGTAAACTGAATTCTCCTGTTTTTGATATTGTGAATGCTGACTTTTGTCCCGACAGGCAAAATGGCTCCTCTGTGGTAATTTGTGGACAAGATGTCGTTTGGATTCTCATACCAGATATTTGTCCTCGTATAATGTGTTTTACCGGAAATGCTTTCCGCATAGAGAGGGGAACAAGCTAAGGCCAAAACAAACATGAGAACAAGGCTTATAATAACTTTGTAATTTTTTTTCATGGGCGACTCCTTATTTTTGCAGTTTTACAATGGTTTTTACTTCCGGTCTGCAGATTCTTATGCAATATATCTCATCAAGATTTTTTGCAGAAGTTTCAACACACAATTTTGCTCCAAAGGGATTATCCTGAAAAATGCATTTGTAAGCAACCTGATTTTTTAACATAAGTGCAGAGGCAGCAAAATTAAATGCGCTTCCAGTCAGCATGCTTCCGAAAACAGGAGAATATCCCGCTATCACTGTACGATAATTAATTATATCCCTGTAGCCCGATTCGTTTCCGGACATTCCATCAGTATCAATTACAAAAAGATCGGGTTTGCCGGTTATGTTCTGGGAAAAGGATGTTTCAGTAACTTTTCCGTAATTATTGCAGCCTTTTTCTTTTGACAGCATTATAAATACCGATCCTTCGCCGGGAACAGAAACCGGAGAATCCGAAAAGTTAAACGGATTGATTTTTCCGTCTTTTGCAATATTCAGTTTCATTTTACATGCATACTCCATTACCGTGCCAAGTTCATCAGCGCATCCGCACAGAACATGATCACATCGGCCTTCAGCTATCCATGAGCCTGCAAGAATAAGGGCGTTTTGAAACGCAAACTTAAACTGTGTAAGCGTTACTGTCGGCCCGCGGCTGTCAAGGACGGCAGAGACATATGATGCAGCGGCGTTATGAACAGAATTTGAGAATTTAGTAGGAGAGACATTTGCATCCGAGTAATCGAGTATATCGTCTATAAAACTGAAAGCTGTAGCATGGGGCCCGAAAGCCGTTGCAAGAACAATTCCGAGTTTTTCCTTTTCGTTAACGGTAATGCCGCTGTCCCTGTAAGCATCAACAGCGGAAAGAACCGCCATTCTGCTGAACCTGTCCGCTCGTCTTATCTTTTTTGATAAGGAGGCGTCGGTCAGGGTTTCCTGACCGACCCGGTATGCCGGAAGCGAGCCTGTCCATGAAGGCGCTATCCATCCCTCTTTCAAGGCATTTTCGAAAGAATCAATGCCTCTTCCGCGCGTAAAAACAATTCCAATTCCGGAGATAAACATATAAAAACCTGTAAAGACGGCTTCGTAAAAAGTCTCAAAGTCGTCACTCCCGTGAAAACGGGAGTCCAGAAATAGTTAAAAAGACTGGATTCCCGCTTTCGCGAGAATGACATAAAAGGGCAAATTTTTACTTTTCACTTTGCCGTCAATATTGATGGACCCGTAAAAAGTCTTATGCTCTTCCGATAACTATCGCGGAGTTGTTGCCCCCGAAAGCAAGGGAGGTCGACACCGCAAAAGATCCGTTTACGGGTGTATTGGCAGTAACAGGGGTTACGGGTATATCATCATCTTTGCATTCAAAGCCGGCATTTGACGGTATCCATCCCTCTTTCAGCGCGGCGGCTGTGTATACTGCCTCAATACCCCCTGCGCCGCCAAGGGTGTGACCAGTATAACCCTTTGTAGAAAGAAATTTTATTTTATTGCCGAAAACTCTTGAAAGAACGGATCCTTCAACCTTGTCGTTATCAAGGGTGCCTGTTCCGTGGGCATTTACGAAACAGATATCTGCCGGCAATACTCCTGCATCGGATAACGCCTTTCTGATGGCTGACTCAAGCCCTGTTCCGTCAGGCCTTGGGGCTGTCAGGTGGTATGCATCGGCAAATGACCCGTATCCTGAAAGGTACAAGGATGGTTCTCCGCATCTTCTAATATAAAAATCCTCTCTTTCAATAATAAGAATTCCAGCACCTTCACCCAGGTTCAGTCCGGACCTGTTTTTGTCAAAGGGAGCACAAAGTGAGTTGCTCAGTATCCCGAGAGAGCCAAAACCGCACAATGGAACGCGGTTTATTTCATCGGCGCCTCCGGTTATGGCGATATCGCAAATACCTGCTTTTAACCATGAAAGAGCTATCCCGATAGCATCGGTCCCCGAGGAGCAGGCATTTACAACTGTTATGGACGGCCCGGAGGCATTGACAGAGCATGCCACAGATTCTGCGAGGTTACCTCTTAAAAATAGGTCAACAGGCTTTAAGTCCGCGCTTCCGGATTTCCGGAATGCGGTGTAAAAAGCAATGTCATTAAGCTGGCTTGCGACCGTTGTACCAAGACAAACTCCGGTTCTGAATCCTGAAAGAGGAGCCTGCAACTCTGCGTCGTCCAATGCCTCCTTCAAAGCGGCAAAAGCGAGGCTCTGGGTGCGCATCTCTTCTTTTTCCCGTTTTTCAGGCAGGGATTTTACCTCAAATACCGGATAGGACAGAATAGTGGAAAAAACAGAGGCCGTACCGGCATTCCTTTTTCCGTTTTTTACCGCGTCGAGGTTTTGTTCAAGATTAAAACCCGCAGCTGAAATTATTCCTATTCCTGATATGACTACTTTCATAAAAGATACAATATAGTTTCCATCCGGAAATGGTTTTTTAGCTATTTCCTGATTGGAAACTCACCTGTGTCTAAATTTTGTTTGTCGTTTTTTTGTTTTCATATATGTATCTTGCAAGGGTATCTATAGAATAAAAAATCTCCCTTCCCTGCTTCATATCCTTTACTTCAAGGCCGAAGTTTCTCTGGAGCAACACAACAATTTCGACGGCATCCAAAGAATCAAGGCCCAGCCCGTCTCCAAAAAGTATTTCATCGTCCTTGATATCTTCCGGCCGGATATCTTCAAGGGATAAATTTTCAACCAGCAGCGCTTTCAGGAGTTTCCTGATTTCAGCCAGATTCTTTTCCTTACTTTCTTCCATCCACCAATCTCCTTAATTATATTTATGACGGCTTTGTAAAAAGTCATTCTGTCCGCCGCGGCGGACACTTCATCTTTCGTCATTGCAGCGTACCAGTTAGTACGCTTCATTCCTCAAGATTCGTGCGCCTTGCATAATGAGCTTTTTACTTTGCCGTCCGAATTCCGGATTTTTATGAGCTTATTAATGTCAGCTTTTCCATATATCATGAAAAAGAAAACACTGGTATGGGTACTTGTGAATAAATTTTTCAAGAATATTGGCGTATTCCTGAACCCACGGAATAATCTGTTCATTTCTTTTCCTGCTGCCTTTGCAGCAGGGAACAAGTATGTTTGTTACATCAACAGTATAGCTATAGGCAGAGTCTTTTGCAGCAAGCAGAATCACAACAGGGCATTCGGCTGCCGCAGCTATGGCAAAGGCACTGAACGGGAAAAGGGCTTTTTCACCCAGAAAATCAATTTTAAACGCTTTTGCACCATAGCTCCTGTCACCCATTATAGAGACAACATGTCCTTTCCTGAGAACGTTCATGATTTCAATAACTCCCCCGAATGCCTGTTCAGGAGATATGATCCTTATGTCTCCTTTTTCATTCCCGACATTTAAGGAATCCTTTACAGCCGGATTTTCTTCTTCCCGCATCAGAAGATACACTCTTTTCCCCAGTTTGTTCAGAGAGGTAAGGGCGATCTGCCAGTTTCCAAAATGGGAGGTAAGCAGTATGACTCCGTGGTCTGACTTTTGAGAGAGCTCCATGAGTTTATCGTAACCATTAAGCTTTATATCAAATAGCTGCTTTTTTGAAACAACAGCTGCCAGCCGGTCAACAAGCTGTCTTCCCTGACTTATAAAAAGTCTGTATGTATGAAAATTCCTTGCCAACATACCACTATCGGGGAATCTTTTGTCAATATAAGGCATGGCAGATGATACGGCCTTTCTGTCAAAAATCAGATAGTAAAGGCAGACAAAGTACAAAAAACCATATGCGCCACGAAGCCCGGAGATGCGAAGAAATATTTCAAAAAACCAGAAACCAGGCCTGTTTCCTCTTTTCCGGGCACCCGTTTTATCAGCCTGGCTAACCGTTTGCATGGATAACACCCCCTGTTTTTTGCAGAAGGCGCCTTCCGACAAGCCTTGCGTGCATGGCTGAAATACGGAAATTGTCCAGAAATGGTTTAAAGGATGACACCCTTGATTGCGGCTCCGGATACCAGACTTCTATTGGGACCATTTTTAATTTAAGCCCAGCCCATGCTCCCCTTGCAAGTATTTCCGCCTCAAAGTCGTAATGTGATCCATACATCTTCATCATCGAGAGGTATTTTACAGGATATGCCCTGAATCCGCTCTGGCAGTCTCCTATTGAAATTCCAGTTTCAATGCGCAACCAGAAATTGGCAAATTTTCTTCCGAACCGGCTTGATGCCGGAACATTATCTGTTTCAAAATTCCTGCAACCTATAATGATGGAGGAATCATCAACTGACAGGAGGGGGATGAATTTTTTTAAGTCTTCAGGATAATGCTGTCCGTCTGCGTCTATGGTTATCATGAAAAGGCCGCCATTTTCCGCTATGAATTTCACGGCAGTCATGATCGCCCTGCCTTTACCCATGTTTTTCTCATGGCGGATAACTTTTATGTCGGTATCCTGAAACAGCCTGAAAAGATCGGTGTCCGTGCTGCCGTCATCAACGACAAGAATTTTTTTTAAGTATAAACGGCATCCGGCGGCAATTGATTTTACAGTGTTTCCGTTGTTATAAACCGGAATAACACACCAGATGGCGTCACTATCTATATGGTTAGTTTGTTCCATGGACTCTTTGTCTGCGGGATTTTTTATCAGCCGGTATAAGCATATCCCACAGGGAGCCCGAATACCCGAGTTTGTGCAGAAACTTAAGACTTCCGTCCATGGCATCCGGAGGAAAAACGCAATGCCTGATTCCTGAGAACCCTTCTGTCAGGGTTTTTTCAAGCCACTCTTTTTCCAGTCCGGGAGCAATATAATAAACCGAATCAAGCAGAGTATTTTCCGGGGAAATAATGCCTTCCCTTATCGCGATCCTGCGGAGGACAGTGTTGGGCAGGATCCGTATCCCCATGAAAACAAAAGAGACGGTTTTCTTGAGGTTCTTTATGTTTTCGAGGCCTTGTATTACTGTCTCTTTTGTTTCGCCAGGGCATCCAAACATATAGAAATGCGCAGTTGCAATGCCATGCCTTACGAACAAATCATTGCAGGCAACTATGTCCTTAAACCTGAATCTTTTCCCCAGTCTCATCAATGTTGTATCCGTAGAGGCGTCAGCGCCTATTTCAACCCCTTTGAGCCCCGTCTGTTTCATAAGCTCTACATGTTTGTCATTTAATCCTTCAGGCTTGAAAAAAGCGGTCCATGGTATATAAATGTTCCTCTTTTTCATTTCTGTCACTACTTCAAGGTAAGATTCTCCATCGTCGTTAAATACTGAATCGGTAAAGAATATATACTTTGCATTGTGATCATTTATCAGAATTTCGATATCATCAACCACTGCGCCGGGATTTCTCGGGCGAATCGCAGAGCCTTCCAAAACAGGATATGAACAGTAAATGCACTTGTGGGTGCAGCCGCGTTTTGTCTGTAAAGAGGCGATGCTCCCGCTTTTAAGATAAAACTGCATGATGTCCGGATCATAGCTGGCTGCAGGTATATCTTCCCCGTCCATGTAGTTTGAAGACCGGATACACCCCTTTCCGGGAAACTTTCCAAGAGCGGCGTTATTGACAAGCCCGACCATCAGTGATTCGCCCTCTCCAATGATTCCATAGTCGGCGCCGACTTCACTTAAAATTGTTTCAGGCATTATTGAAAAAGCCGAACCCCCCAATACAACCGGTGAATTTGTGACATCGCGGATATTTTTAACAATATCTTTAACGGCATCAATATATCTTTGCTCATTCATAATGTTAACATTATCTATGTTCCTCATGGATATGCCTATAATGTCAGGTTCAAACGATCTTAATTCGCTGTTCAAAGCTTCAAGAGACATATCGTTTCTTAAAAAATCGAACTGGGTGACAACATGTCCGGCTTTTTTAAGCGCCGTGGCAACCATGCCGATTCCCAGCGGATATACATAATATGGCGTACTGGCTACATTTGCTCCGATCAGCAATACCTTCATTGAATTATAACCCCGCTTTTTGATAACTTTCTGGTGCGACCTGAGGCAGGAGTTCCTTTTTTATATGTGCCGTCATGTTTTTCCTTTTCAATTACCTTTATGTACAGCCTGGCCATCTGAATTTCCTTGCACAGGCCGGCATAGAATGCTTCCCATGCATACTCATACATTTTCTGAAGAGAATCAACGCTCATCTTTGCAGGTTTGAAGACAACCTCACCTGCCGTATAACGGGCCCAGTCATTATGCAGTATTCTGTTTTCTTTTTCCAACTGGCTTCTTATGGGAGTGTGCGGAAACGGTGTAAGTATCGTGAATTCTGCAAGATCAAGGTCGATTTCCAGAAGGAAATCTACAAGCCTTTTTATATAATCCTCATCGTGGTCATCGGTTCCAAGTATTATAGTTCCTTCAACACCTATACCGCGGTCCTTGAGCCGTTTGACCCTTTTGCGGATATGGTCCGATGTGTCAACAATTGCCTGGTAAACGTACCAGCAACCTGCTTCAGCCGCCAGATCGAGTATTTCATCATCGTCTTTTATGGGGTGGGATATCCATTTTCTTTTCAAAGGGGCAATGGCTTTAAACAGGGCTTTTTCCCACTCGTCATTCTGTGCCAGAGAATTATCGACAAAGAACAGGCGGTTGTTCTCAATGCTTTCTATTTCTCGGACAACAGCATCTATGGGGCGCGGCCTGAAAGTTCTTCCCCCGAGATATGGTGTGCAGCACGGAAAACAGTTAAACCTGCAGCCGCGGGATGCGTGAAGAAGGTCTACCATCTGGACTCCGCGAAAATTATACAGATCCCGGTTTAATATGCTCCGGCGCGCTGTTCCTATAAGAGACGTCTCCGGAAAATCAAGGTGGAAATCATAGATTTTTTTCAGTTTACCGTTGTTGAAATCATTTATTACTGCGTCAAAACGCCCTTCAGCCTCACCGATAAAAACCGAATCGGCGTGCATGGTTGTCTCCTCAGCGTGGAGCATTGTCGCAATTCCGCCGAATATTACTTTTTTACCGCGAGCCCTGTATTTGTCGGCTATCTCCCATGCGCGGGGCATCTGGCATGTCAGCATGACAGAGATGGCGATTAAATCGGCATCTTCGCTGAAATCAAGCTGCTCAACATTTTCATCACAGAATGATATTTCTGTATCATCGCTTACGGCGGCTGCAAAAACGACAGGCCCGTGAGGAGGAAGATTAAATTCGGGCTGGTTTTTTAATTTGGGCCATACGGGGTAAACAAGTTTTATTTTCAAAAAAGACCTCTTTTTTTTAAGCAATCCCTATTCCGGTTATTTGATAAGCCGTTGTAAAAAAATAATCGTGCCATTTAAATGGTAAGAACGGCATAAGGAACCGTAACGAAATGGTCCAGAAAGTAACAGTTATTTCGTAACGGCTCCTAACATATTATGCCAAACCGGTTAAAGCTGTTATCATTTCGGAAAAGCTTGATTTGTCTGCTGCGGCACTAACAGATTCAAAGCTTAAGCTCTTTCCGGCTGAAACCGCATCTTCGGTTTGCAGAACAAAACAGATCGCATCGTTTTCTTCTGCTCTTACCGCAAGGATTGAGGGTGTTTCGCCTCCCGCGATGCTGTCTCCGGCAAAACTGAGAAGGGAAGGTATCATCTTCTCATTAAAAAACATATGAAGTAGGGGGCCGCTTAATCCAAAGTGAATTGAGGCTTCAGCCAGGGGTATGGACGGAAGCGTGTAGATGAACAGGTTGCCCCTCGCAAGAATTCTTCCGCTGCTAATGTAGTCCTGAAAGTAATTCAGATTTGATTCAAGACATCCTGTTTCGTTTGCGCCAAATATGCCGATGTCTTTTTTTTGACCTGCCGAATAGGATATTCCTGCATCTTTTAACGCAAGGGCAGCGCAAAAACATGTCGTTTTTGAAATTGTATCAAATCTGCTGAAGTTTTTTACGGGATACGAAAAAAGTGATTCGCGCTTGAAAGAGGAATAGAGAGAGTCAAGCCCTTCATGGTGCTTTTCAACTTTCCCGATTACACAGCCGTATTCTTTCCGGGTAAGCCAGCCTATGCCGGTTACAGCAATCATAATATCGTTTCCGCTTTTTTTAAGACAAGGGCGGAGTTGACTCCTCCAAAACCTGAGTTTGTTGAAAGCGTCACAGGACTTTCAAAGGATTGCGGTCCGGAAGAAACCCAGCCTTCCGCTTCCCGGTCAGTATCACGAAGATTTACGGTAGGAGGAACTATTTTTTTATTCAAAGTTTCGAATCCGATTATGATTTCAAGGAGGCCTGCGGCACCCATTGTGTGGCCGGTTCCACCCTTTACTGAATAAAGGGGCACCGGATTTATGCCGAAAACCTTTTTTATCGCTTTCATTTCCATTGAATCATTGTAAAGGGTTCCGGTTCCATGGGCTGAAATGCAACCAATTTCCTTTTCGGAAATTCCGGCTGATTTCATGGCATTCAAAACGGCGTTTGAAAGGCCGCTCCCGTCCTTTGAAGGGCCTGTTATATGATTCGTGTCATTTGTCAGTCCCCAACCCGCTACTTCTCCAAGCATATGTCTTTTTTCCCTCAGAGCTCTCTCTTTGCTCATAAGAAGCATGAAACCTGCTGCTTCGCCAAGGCTTAAGCCGCACCTGTTCTTATCAAAAGGCCTTGCCTTATCACTGTCAAGAGCCATCAGGGAAGAAAATCCTGCAGTAACAAACTCTGATACAGAGTCACACGCCACAACAAGGATGGAATCGCGCTCTTTATTTCGTATCAGAGATGCAGCTCTTGAGACTGCTGCACTGGAGGAGACGCACGCTGCTGAAACAACCATTCCGCTGCCACAGGTTCCGGCAAGGAGCATGATCTTGTTCAGCAAATGATCGGGACGGCTTTTTATTGCTTCATGTTCCCTATTTATTATGGACCTTTGTAAAAACTCTATCTCACCTGTAGTCGTTGCCAGAATAACAAAAGTATCAGAGGGTATTTCCGGGGCAATCTTTTTCAGAAGCGGCGTCAGCATCTGCATTACAAGAGATTCATCCCTGCTTGGCCTCAGATACGGCACTGTTGCCGCATTATTGGTTTGCATGAGACTCGTTGAAAAGCGGTCTATGCGGCGAATAGCGCTTGTTCCGGACAAGAGCCCTTCCCAGCATGAATCGATTCCCCATCCATACGGGGTTACCATGTCGAATGCTACTGAAACCGCTTTTAACGAGGGCATTTCAGGTCTCCTGATTTCCATTTTTTCCGGCATCTTTCAAGGAGTTCGGGAGATGCTATCAAAACTTCGCCGCTTGCGCCATCCGTAAACATTTGTACCGTGTACCCTGTTGCTGCTATGCTTCCGTCGTTTTTAAATATTAAGTATTCCGTATTGAGCCTTGCTCCCTCATTCCATACCAGTGATGCTGTGACGGCAAATTCTTCGTCGAGTAAAAGCGGCTGAAAAAAATCTATGTGAAGCTGGACTATCGGAGCGCGGAGGTTTGTATCATAAAAATCTATATATGAAAGGCCGCAGAGCCTCCCGAGCTCGGTTGAAGCATCTTCAAAAAATATGGGGTATCTGCCATGCCATGCAATCCCCATCACATCTGCTTCACTGAAATTGACGCGTCTTTTCACGGTGACTGAAACAGGCTCCGGCATTCCTTCAACACGTTCAAAATAGCCGTTTTTCCTACGGCGCAAAGTTGGTGGTTTCTGGTCTCTGGTTTCTGGTCTCTGGTTCATGGTTTCTGGTCTCTGGTTCCTGGTTGATGATTACTTTAACCCGTAAAAAAACTAATGGTCCACAAAAGATTTGTTACGATGCCGTTAATATTAACTGAAGATCAGAAATTTTTTTCCCGTTACTTGTCACAGACGCTTTTATCTTTATCTCGCCATATGGTTCAGGCAATCTGGTCATTGTATTAGTTGTAACAATAATTTCCTGATTGTCAAATACGGGAGCGAAGAATTTTGCCATTAAAATCTCTTTTATACAAATATTTTCTTGATGCCATATTTCAAGCATTGCAATGACCGCCTGAATTTTACATACGCCCGGCAAAACAGGTCTGCCGGGAAAATGGCCTTTAAATCCGGTAAAATCACTCCGAAAAACAAACCTGGCTTTTATGTTGTCCCCGATTTCCTCAATGGTAGATATAGAATTCTTTATTTCCTGCACCATGGTATTCATGACCGGATTTCTTTTAACCTCATTATTAATTTATAACCATATTTAATATTTTCAAGGATTATTCCTCCCGGATGCAATTTCCCGTTTTCTATGCGGTATTCATAATAATTTACTCTCCATATGGTCTGATTATCCACAATGCAGCGCTTTTCAACGAGAAGATTGCCGGGCCCGGCAAAAACAAATTCCATGATTGCCCCCGGTTCATCCTGAACAAAAACAATTTCATGTTTTTTCTTATATGCTTTTAAACTGCCTGCCGGCAACCGGTCAAAATATATCTTTCTGATATCTCCTGCAACAGCTTCAGCAAAATTTCCTTTTTTTGTAAAGTCTTCGATCGCAAACTTTAATTCGGTTTTATCACTTTCACCCGTTATTTCAAATAGTTTTATGCCGACCTGGTTTAAGCCTGCTACGATAAATTTTTTCCCCTTAGTGTCGATATCAGAATACCCTATAAAGGATATGGATTGTCCTTTATATTCAAAAGCAATAGTGCTTATGATTTGAAACCTGTCCGGAAGCATGAGTGCAAATTGCTCTTTTACTTCGCCGGGTTCGATCTTTCCGATCGGCACACGTTCAGCCTTCTGAAACGGAATACCGGCGCAACCGGCCAGATGGATGAGAATTATCATGGGAATTACGAAATATTTAAACATCTGTCACCATTTTTTCCGGTCCCTTTTTTAAACGCTCATCTAATTTTGAGAAGGCCCTGCCTTCCATGCAGAAGCTTCAACAGGAATATTGAGGCGGGTGTCGACAAAGAGAAGGCTTGTCGTATCCCCGCCTTTTTCCTCGATGAATATTCTGTTAATATACTGTTCATCTTTTCTGAAATCAACCGTCACGCTTTTGATTACGTTGCCTGCAAAAGTTGCCGGTTTTGGTATAAATTTAAGTGAGGCCGGTTTTTCTCTGAGCAGGGATATCTCATAATCCTTCAGCAGAGGAGAGTAACTTCCTGAAAACCATATACGCATCTGCCCGATTGCCGCCTCAAAAGCAGGGTTTTTTGCAAGGGACATCTTTTGTACCCTGCCGGTATCTTCATCCCACTGGCTTATCGTGTCTTCAGACATGATCATGACATATTTAACCGGATTATCAACATGCCAGGCAAGCCGTGCAGGTTTTTCTATGTATACAGTTCCTTTCAGGACGACTTTCTGTTTGAATACAGCAAGCTCTTTTTCCTGTATAAAACCTGTTTTTATTGTTTTTATTCCTGCCATATTTTTTTCAAGCCTGCTCAAAACAGCGCTTAAATCGGTTCGGGTCTTTTCAGGGATCTGTGAATCCTGAGAGTATCCGTAAGCTGCAGTGAAAAAAAGAAGCAGAAAAATAGTAAATATCCGTATTATCATTGTTTTTCCTTAATCAGATTCATCTATTTTATGCCAGACCTTAATTTCTCCCCTTGCGAGGACTTCGTTGTTTTTTAACACTATTCCTTTAACAATGCCAAAACCACCGTAGCGTGCATACTTGAATACCATGATGGAAAGCCTGTCTCCTTCTGTTGCCCTGCCCAGTATTGCGAGGTTTTTTGCGCCCAGCAGATATCCTTCAGGAGAGGATCCTGATTCATTCATGTTCCTGAACCCGTTTAATGCAGCAATGGACTGGGCTATCATTTCAAGATATGCAACATTATTGACTGATCCGTCATCTTCAATAAACGGCATATCCTTTTTTATCAATGCAGAACAGGAGGCTGACCGTTCGGCCAATGTGTCGAGTGTATCTATTATGCGCATAGGTGGCTTTTGCGGTATTATCCCGTCAACCGGAAGAGGCAGGGAAACAGGTTCATGCTCTTCGGATTTATTTTTGATGCACATTAGATCAGATGCAAGATAATCCCCGGTTGCAAGGTAAGCTCTTCCCCTGCATCCACAGCATGCTTGGGCTTTTTCGCAGGTTCGGCAGGGACCCTTTATCCTGCTTGTGCCGTCTTTTAAATCGCAGAGAATTTCACTGTCTTTTAAGATATCTGAAAGCTTTTGATTCAGTATATTTCCGAGAGGTATATGAAGGCCGGGGCAGGGCAAAACATAGCCGTAAGATGTGACTACACATGAAAACCTGTGTCTCATGCATAATGGCGGAATATTGTTTCCCGAATTTGCTGAAAGGTAATAATCATCCTTTAAAATAATTGTCTCAATGTCAAGAGACCTTGAAAAGGATATTGCATCCTTTATATATGGGCAGGATGCGGCCTCCTCCCCCGAAAAAGCGATCTTCTTCACACCGAGAGCCTTTACCTCGATTATCAGATCCCGTATTTCCTCATCTGACAGCTTCCTTTCCGGCAAAGAGCTGTTTTTAATGAAAGTTGTGGAAAACCCCAAATCGATCGGATTGCCGAAAAATATTTCAAGAGCAAGAAGGCTGCCCGGCAGGTACGGGTCTCCTGTCTGGTCCCCGGGGAATCCGGAGCCGAATATGTCACTGCAGTAAATCATAGACTCTTTTTCCCCTCGATGGCCTCGATCCCATCAGCAATTATCTGACGGATACTGTTTTTTAATTTGAAAGGGGTCAGGTCCTTATAATCCTCAAACTTTAAATGAGGAAGTTTGTGTATTCTTATGGTTCCGGGCTTCAGCAGGAGGGTCCCTCTTGCCGGGATATTTTCATTTCCGGTAATACATACCGGGGCAATAGGGTACCCCGACTTCAAAGCCACCCTGAATATTGAGCCGTGGAACTGCCCCAGGGAGCCGTCCGCAGAGCGTGTTCCTTCGGGAAAAGCGGCAATTGAAACTCCTTCATTTAAAAGATCGGTTGCTTTTTTGGAGAATTCTTCAAACGGCATTTCTCTTATGCTCAAATATCCGGCGCATCTTGCCATGAACCCGAGTACCGGGAGCTTGAACGGCCATATATTTACAATCTGCACGATCTCATACGGAAAGCAGGCCATTAAAAACGGGTCCGAGGCAGATCTGTGGTTACAGGTAAATATAAAAGGGCCCTGGCAGTTTGTGGTATCAAGGTCTTTATAAAATATACGAACGAAAGGGAAAGGAAGAACCTTGATAACACCCAGACCATACCAGGAAATGGCTCTGCGAAATTTTTTCATGCCATTCCGGTGAGAGATAAAGATGGACTGGAAAGCTACAATTGCTGAAAAAACCGGAATTCCAATAAGTGAAAAAAGAATAAAAAGAATATAAAAAATAAAGTTAAAACATATCAGTTTCAAAGTTTCTTTCATTTCTGCCGCTAAAGTGAGGAGGATGCTCCTTCTGCTTTCAATGAGAGAATAAATTTGTATATATCCCCCAGCGTCCGTATGTTCTTAATCCTGTCATCGTTTCTTATTTTCACGCCGAATTTTTCCTGCAAGGCAACCACGAGGTCGACTATATCGAGACTGTCAAGTCCGAGATCCAGAAAAATATTCATCTCCGGCTTTAATCTTTCTTTTTCTATTTCAAACGATTCTTCAAAAACCTGATTCGATAATGTAATGATTTCCTGCTCTGTCATTTTGTGTCCCGTTATTTTATTGTATTATACAACTTAGACGATCTCGTAAAAAATCCGATTTTACTCTTTTTCGTCATTCCCGCGAAAGCGGGGCACATAGTGAAGCACCAGCGCTATCCAGGAAATTCGGGTAATTCTGGACTCCCGTTTTCACGGGAGTGACGGGATTTTATACTTTTTACGAAAGTATCAATTTTTTACAAACAATTGAGGCATTTATTCCGCCAAAGGCAAAACAGTTTTTCAACAGTATCCTGATTTCCTTATTTAATTTGTTCATAACGTGGTAAATGCCTTCACAGTCATGGCTTACCGATTCAAGATTCCGGGTCGGGTATATGCATCCCTTATCCATCATGATGAGGGATGCTATCAGCTCAATAGAACCGGATGCTCCCAATGTGTGCCCGATGTATCCTTTCAGGCTGCTGACCGGCACTGAACCGCCAAAAACCTCCCGGATGGATTCGGCTTCTTCCTTGTCTCCGTGTATTGTCGCTGTTGCATGTGCATTTATGTAATCGACATCTTCCGGGCGGATACCGGCATCTTCCAGTGCATGTCTGAAGCATCTGACGATCGAATCTTTATTTGACTGGCTCACATGAACCCCGCTTCCGCATGTGTGGTATCCGATTATTTCAGCATATATCCTGGCTTTGCGCTTTACGGCATGTTCATATTCTTCCAGAAGAAGTATTCCGCTTCCTTCCCCGCACACAAGGCCGTCCCTTTTTGCATCAAAAGGGCGCGGTGTTTTTTCCGGCTCATGATTAAAGTTCGCTGATGTCGCAAAAAGGATATCAAAGGAGCCGGTCACTGTAGGATGGAGTTCTTCTGCTCCGCCGCACAGCATGGCTTCCTGCTTCCCAAGCCTTATGAGGTCATATCCGGCTCCGACGGCCTGCAGGGCAGAAGCGCAGGCCGCTGATGTGGCCATAACATAACCGGTCAGCCCAAGATAGTGAGCCACATTCATTGCGGCAGTGTGGGAAACACACTGGAAAAACTTCATTGAGGGCAGACAGGTCAAGTCTTTTTCAGGGAGCATTAATTCAAAAACCTCATTGAGGCTTGCCGCGCTTCCCATTGTTGATCCAACTATACATCCAATCCGGCCTGATGAAATCATTTCACGGTTAATGCCCGAATCGGCCAGGGCCTCGTCAGCGGCCTGCACGGAAAAGATGCTCATTCTTCCCATCGATCTTCTTATGGTGCGGGGAATCGATTTTTCATTAACAATCATTGCCGGAGCACCCACAAGGCTTCTTAGTCCGGTATACTGGTCCCATCCATCCATGAACCTGACGGCACTCTTCCCTTCTTCAATTCCCTGCATCAGAGCAGGAACGTCAGCTCCAAGAGGTGAAACAGCCCCTAATCCTGTAATAACAACTCTTTTCAAGAGTCCAACCTTTCCTTTATGAAGTCAAGGTAACTGTCCCTGCCCGCAATGACACGTCCGATAATGAAAGAAGAAAGCATTGCGCCGACTATCCCCGGAAGCACCGAGCTTTGTCCGGCAGCATATAAGTTTCGCAGGGGAAGTTTTCCAAAAAGATTAAACTGACCGATTTTCTGTTTTATACCGTACGCAGATCCGAATGGTGTGTTGAGATAATCCCTGAAAGATAAAATAGATGCCGAATCTACTATCTTAAGCGAGTCTTTGTATTCAGGATAAACCTTTAAGATTCTTTTTTTTATGCTTTCAGTCCGTTCTTTCTTGTAATCAAGATAACCTTCCGGCCGGGCACCCGATTTTGAATCATGCCACTGCCTGACATGTTCGGAAAAAGAGAGCTCAAGAGCGGTCAAAACAATACAGGTTCTTCCATTTACCGCGTCCATGTTTTTCAGGATAACCATGGCCGAATCTCCCGTATAACAGGGATCCATAAGCTCATTGATATCCGTAGTCGGAAACAGGGAGAGAATTGTCGGATCAAAGTCATCACCGGGTTGTTTGCTGTTTTCCAGGACCCCGAATACGGTAAAGAAACCGGGCGTCGGTTCGAAGGCGCTTACCCTGTCGATAAAAGCTTTTGAGAGATGTTTTTTGGGAAGAACATCCAGAACAGCCTTCGGATGGATAGTAAAGGTGCACCGGTCGGCAAAAATCTCTTCACCCGTGTTTAAGACGAATCGTCCTACAATATTGTTTGTTATATCTGAACATTCAGTTATATAGCTTTGGCAGCGGATGTCGATGTCATACTCTGAGAATCGCTTTTTAAAAGCCCTGATGAAAGCGTCTCCCCCGTCTTTCACCCTTGCGACCGATTCATACAGACCGAAACTTACCCTGCTGTGATTGGCAAAAGAAATTTCGGAAGGCTTTACTCCGTAACACATGCTGTATTTTGAAAGGAGTCCTTTCAACGTGCTGTTTTGTGTAAGCTTGTTCAGCACTTCATCCAGGCTTATAAAGTCTTCATCTATCGAGTCCTGGGAAAGAGAGAGGTTGCGCAGGTCCATTGCCACTGTTTTGTTACAGACATCCAGAAGCATTTCAAAATACCTGTCGATACCATTCTGCTCTCCCGGAAAGTAGCTCTTCATTTTGGCAATGATTTCAGTAAAGCCGAAAGGGAAATCATAAACAGCATTTTCCCGTTCAAATATAAGCCTGTTTCCTTCTTCTCTCGTTATAAACAATGGTTGAATCTGATCGCTGATCCCAAGAACAGCCAGCATATCATTTAAAATTCCGTTTTTGTAAAAACCGCCTGTAAAGTGAAAACCTGTATCAAACGGTATTCCCTGTTTGTAAAAACGGGTCATGCATCCGCCGATATTTCTGTTTTTTTCGAGAAGCAGCACAGAATGACCGTTCATTCCAAGGAGAAGGGCCAGGGTCATTCCGCTTATGCCGCTTCCTACAACAATATCGTCATATTTGTTCATTTAAGATCTGCCATAGTTTTTTTAAAATATGATGGGTTCATAAAAAACCCGGATTTTCACCTGTCTATTCCCTGCATCCATAAAATATATTCATATCACAAGACCACCGTTAATGCCTATAACCTGTCCGTGAATATACATATTCTCCTCGGTACAAAGGAAATTGACAACAGAAGCCACATCTTCCGGGCTTCCTATTCTTTTTAATGGAATAAGAGGCAGGAGTTTATCCTTTTGAAGAGATACGGTCATATCCGTCTCTATGAGTCCCGGCGCCACAGCATTGACAAGGATGTTTTTCTTCCCGATTTCCCTGGCGAGAGCCTTTACCGCCCCTATTAAACCTGCTTTTGAGGCCGAGTAATTGACCTGTCCTGCCTGCCCGACCTGGCCTGAAGCTGAGGATACCACAACTATACGTCCTCTTTTTTCCCGCAGCATGGGAAAAAGAACAGCATTAATAACATTATAGAATCCGGTAAGATTAACAGAAATAACCGATTCCCATTCCTCTTTTGTCATCCATACCATAAGATTATCTTTGGCTATGCCGGCATTATATACCACAACATGGGGAGGGTTTTCATCAGCCCTTTTTTCAAGAGCGGCTTTAGTGGCATCGTAATTTGATATATCAAAAGATATTGTCTCACATTTTGCGCCTATTTTTTCTATTTCGGATTTAACCTCGCTCGCAGCAGAATGATTTCCCTGATAAGTCAGCCAGATATCTAATCCTGACTGGGCAAGCCGAAGGGCTATGGCCCGCCCGATTCCCCGGCTGCCTCCAATGACAAGAGCTGTTTTCCCTGCTTTATCGTTCATGTCCGATAATCCTTTTAGACGTTAATACTTTTTCCTTTTCAAACTTTCTTTACTATAAGTTATTGTGAGTATCGTCAATAGATTTTTAATAAGGCTTCGATATGGATTTGGCTTAATATTACAAGATGTTGCAATAAATGTTTATCAGCAGGCAGGATGATTGATTTTTACAGCTTGATTTGTCAGAAATGTTTTATGGTTTTCCGGAGTCGGGCCATTCTAACTATTTGATTTTAAAAAATTAGCGTTTCAAAAGCAGGTGTTTTCTATTCCTATATCACGTTTTTTGACCTCAAAATTGGCTTTATAAGAAATGTCCCGCACTTCAATTACCGGTTTTAATCTGCGCTGTAGATGATTTCCCCAGTCTTTAAAATATCGGCAAGGAAACCGCTCGGATCGTTCTCTTCTTCCAAAAGCACCGGTTCAATCATCGGGTCTATATCTCTTCTCAGCTTGAACAGTTTGGCGCTGGACAAGAGCCAGTCGCCTTCAAACCGGCGCAGCACAACAGCCACGTCAATATCGCTTCCTTCTTTCGCCGACTTCTTCGCATATGATCCGTAAAGAATAATTTTTCTCACCGGAAAATTCTGGCGGACTGCTTCGGCATATCTTTTTACTTTTTCAACAGCCTGCTCTTTATCCATGAATGCAACTCCTCAGTTTTATTAAGAATATCGAGACAACGCACAGTATCCATAGACCGAAACAGTTTTTCTTTATAGGTCGGATAACGAGCTTCCACATTCAAGGGCTCAAGCATGTTCAGAAAATCTTTTTGTTCGCCTGACATGACAACATGCAATCCAGATGATTCAGCCAGTGAAGCCAGGTTGTGAGTATAGGGTGCGGTCTCATGTTTCGCCAGAACATAATACCCCTTAAGAATCTTCTCTATCGCCTGGTGACACATGAAGCCAACATAAAGGAATCGCTTGCCCGTCAGCATCACTCTTGCAGTCTCCAGATCGTATTCGGCAAGATAATCCAATATTGAATTTTTTCATTCATGTCAGTAGTCTTTCCTGTTTTTCTGGAAAAAATTCCTCATGATTTTTAAGTGATTATAATAAAAGGGAATTTGCCTGTCAATGTTAAAGATAACATGATCGCTTTGGCGCTTGGCAACTTTGGCGACGTGAAGCCGATTGGCGAGGGCGTCTCGGAACTGCGAATAGATTTTGGTCCCGGCTACCGAGTGTATTTCATACAGCGCGGCCAGACATTGGTGATTTTGCTTGCCGGCGGCGATAAGCGCACTCAAGAAAGGGACATCAGGAAAGCGTTGAAACAGGCAAGAGAATTGTAGGAGACGATTATGGCAAAGACAAAAACCCGCCCCTGGGATGTTGCAGAACATTTGGAAACCGCCGAGGATATGGCCGCTTATCTGGAAGCCGCTCTTGAAGAAGGCGACCCCGCGCTGGTGGCGGCCGCTATGGGGGATATCGCACGCGCGAAGGGAATAACGCAAATTGCTCGTGAAACAGGTCTCGGACGCGAGAGCCTTTACAAGGCGTTATCACTCGAAGGCAATCCGGAGTTCGCCACGGTCCTTAAGGTCGTGCGGGCGCTCGGATTAAGGCTTCACGCAACCGCGATCCAGTCATAGATTATGCCGTAATCCGCTTTTCCGGCCTCGAACTTCAACATCTCACACAGGATTGCCGGGGTTATTGAATATAACTCAACCGGAGGTAGGCATGACGGCCGGAGGCGGATGTTTACAGGCGAAAGAGCTGAATTGAATATTATAAAATTGGTTCAAACCCTTTGAAATTATGACTTAATAGTTGAGAGCAGATAATGGAAATACAACTTATTACAAATGTAAATGCATATGATTTTTAGAAAAATAACATCGTGCTTCTAACAAAGTAAAACTTCTCCCTTGACAACGACGCCATAATTTGGCACCATTCGGCCATGACGCGCAAGCACCGCAAAACCCTTGAACTGATCTTTGCACATCCCCCGAGCGCAAAGGTGAAATGGCGCGATATTGAAGCGCTGTTCCGCGAGTTGGGTGCGGAGGTGACGAAACGGGAAGGATCGCGTGTCGGTGTCCGGTTGTTTGGAGAACGAAGGGTGTTTCATCGTCCCCACCCGTCGCCCGATGCTGACAAAGGAGCAGTAGCGAATATTCGCAAATGGTTTGAAAAGAATGGAGTGAAGCCATGATGAACGTTATGGAAATTAACGGTGTAAAGGCTGTTATCGCCTTCGACCCTGAGATCAATATGTTCCGGGGCGAGTTTGTGGGATTGAACGGCGGTGCCGATTTTTACTCAACCGATATCGACGGATTGCGCCGCGAAGGGGAAACTTCCTTGAAGGTCTTTCTTGATATGTGCGCCGAGGAAGGGGTTTCCCCCTACCGGAAAACATCCGGCAGATTAAACATTCGCCTTTCCCAGGAGTTGTACGACAAGGCGGCAACTTTGGCCAATGCGTCGGGAAAGAGTATGAATGCCTGGATTGCGGATGTTATTCGTCATACCGATGATGTCCTCACCCATTAATTATATCGCTTTCTATAGTTCCCGCCATAGGGATACTAAAAGATATGGGGTTGCGGGGCGGAACATTTCTAATAAAGCCAATTTTGGAGTCAAAAAGTGTGATATAAGGCCATTAAGCACCTGTTTTTAGAATGTTAATTTTTATAAATCAAATACTTAGCTTGGCCCGACCTCAGAAACCCTTGTTATATTTTGATGTAATCTGCCTAATTCGCCCCCTAATTCATCTTTAGCGGCTTCTATTACAATTCCGAGATCATTGCCCTCTGTTCCTCACCATTTTTCTAACCCTCTGAACCAAAACGGCGATCGCATTACACAACAATTGCGGCGGTAAGCATCAAGAAAGCAGGTTAAATATTTGATTTGCATATTACCCCCAAAAGATGTATTTATCCCTATATTTAATACAATTTAATAACAAATATGGTTATGTAATATTACATAAATTTATTATTACAGGTTAGGGTCCATCACATGTTTCGTAGAAACATATCAACCTCACTGCTCGAATGGAAAAATAAGAAAGGAAGAAAGCCTCTTGTTATCAGGGGAGCCCGCCAGGTCGGCAAGACTTCCGCCGTTCATCAATTCGGCAATTTGGCATTTGAGACATACATATACGTTAATCTGGAACTTGAAGATGATGTTGCACTGTTTACCCGTATGCTGCCTGTCAAAGAACTGCTCCAGTTTATTCAACTGAAACTCAATAAAAAGATAACGCCCGGCTCCACGCTCATTTTCATTGATGAGGTGCAAAATTCGGACATAGCGATGAATCAGCTTCGATATTTCTATGAAGAGATGCCCGATCTTCATGTAGTTGCCGCGGGCTCTCTGCTGGAAGTCAAGATGAAGTCAGAGGGTTTTACTTTTCCTGTTGGACGGGTGGAATATTGTTATCTTCATCCGGCAACATTCGACGAGTTTCTTACAGCGCAAGGTGAAACGGAGGCGCAAAACTATATTGCGTCGGTTAAGCCGGATACGGTTATTCCCGAAGAAATACATAAGATGCTGATTAAAAAATTTCATTCGTACCTCCTTGTCGGCGGTATGCCCGAGGCGGTAGCGCGGTATGCTGAAACGCGATCATTTATTGATGTTGATCCTGTGTATGAATCAATCCTGATTGGTTTACGGGATGATGTCTCCAAGTATTCAAGCGCTGCGAAGGCAAAATATATCCAGCATATTATAGAACACGCATCCAAATATGTCGGCCTTCAGATTAAATATGAAAAATTCGGGGAATCGAATTTCCGCAGCAGAGAGATGAGCGAAGCATTTGATGTGTTGGAAAAAGCAATGATTATCAGCCGGGTATTTGCCTCATCATCAAAACAAATGCCCCTTTTGAGCAATCTGAAGAAATCTTCCAAACTTTTGCATCTCGACATCGGGCTGGTCAACTACCAGATTGGCATGCGATCCGAAATTGCCATGACGGATGATATTAACTCCGTATATCATGGACAGGTTAGCGAGCAGATCGTGGGTCAGACATTTCTGTCAATGAACACCAGCAAAAATACGAATCTGAATTACTGGTACCGCGAACAAAAAGGCGCGACTTCTGAAGTGGATTATCTGATAGTCATAAATAACCGGCTTGTACCGGTGGAAGTAAAATCCGGCAAGACCGGGACGTTGAGATCACTGCATATTTTTATGGATGAAAGCCGGAATGATTTTGCCATAAGAATTTACTCCGGAAATATGACAACCGAGCGGATTATAACACCAAACAAAAATAAATTTACGCTCTTTTCTGTTCCTTTCTATCTGTTATTCAGAATACACGAGCTTTTATAGATTCTTTACCACTATCTTTTCCTGCTCCACCTGACCCTCTGAACCCATGCCCTCTGAACCCATGCCCTCTTGAACCCATGCCCTCTTGAACCCTTTTATAGCTTTGTGCCTCTGTGCCTTTGCCCCTTTGACCCTCAAAAATCATTGACAAATCAGGTGCTTTATGGTTTTTTAAGTCCGCATTTCGACAGTCCAACCTTAATTCTCATGCGTCTGTATGACGCTTTATATAAAAAAGACTCTTTCGTTTTACAGATTTCAGGGGAAATATTAGTTCCGTACTGAGCTTTCACCGGAGCATGTGCAGGCCATCCTCAGAGCTATAGCATGACAAACCTGCGAAGATGGCTATAGACAAGAGCTTAAATTTATTTTAAAATATTGTTAACTTATATTTTGATGAACCCCAATTCTGCGGGTCAACGCCGCATTATGCTCTGGTGAAAAAGAATGGCTGATCCAACAACTTGTAATAAAGATTGGGTAGATATTTTAACAGCATTGATAACGCCAACTGTAGCAATTGCAGGCGTTGCAATAGCAATACTTCAATGGAAACTCAGCAAGATACGATATAAACATGAGCTATTTGATAAACGGTGGCAACAGTTTTCAGCAATCCGGGATTTTATGGGGAAAGCTCGTACCAGAGGCAAAGTAACACAAAATGATGACTATGAGTTCATAGTATCTACACGCGGGTGTGAGTTTCTTTTCGACAACGATGTTAAACTATTCGTCGAAGAAGTCTTTAAGAAATCAGGCTACCTCAATTCATTAAATGAAGAGTTAGAAGGATTAACAGAGTCTGAAGATCGTAAAAGAAATGTTTCCAATCAAAGAGTCACAAAAGACTGGTTCGAAACGCAGATAAACGATTTAGGGGTACGCTTTAAGAAATTTCTAAAACTATAAGAAAGGAAAGCATAACGATTGTGTCCAGGGGGCCGCGAGGAGCAAGCCGCCCCTGACACACACCGTTCTATTTTCTTTTAAAGGATTAATGGTGGATCTTCACTCTTTGAACAACAGAATTAGGAGTAACAATGACTGAATTGTTGGAAGACCCCTGGGTTAAGTTTGGAGTTACCATGGTGCATGATTTTTCTAAATATCACCAGAAGACCATGCCAGAAAATTTCGAAAATGTATGGGATGTAGCTGAAATATTTTATTTTTGTTTTGCCTTCGTATTGTGGGCAGCTCAGACGAAATTTACCAGTGTGAAGAGTGAAGACCTTGTTAATCGAGCTCATCGATACCGCATGTGTTTAAGTGTGACGATGGATGCTATTATGGATGCTATTGATGATTCCAAGGAACTATTTGACTATGATGTCTATGTGGTACGAGAACTGGAATATTTTACTGAATTCAATCAGGCTTCGCGCAGTTTATTTCGAGTAGTTTCACTTTCGGCATTGAAACCGGGATGCAAATTTATGGTTTCTAAAACATGTAAACGTCCTATATTCTCACAAAAAGAGCTGGTAAAAAGGGTTAACTATTGGTTAACCGACAAGATGTTAGAGTTCGATCGGACAGTGGATTTTTCGTAATTGGTTAAAAGTGAATTTTGTCAGAAATAGGTGCCAAATCTTGCAGGAAGCATATAGGGGACATATTGAAACTATTCAACTTAATTAATACCTTTCGTTATGTTATGAGGAATTCATGCCAAGAAAATCACGAATAGACGCTCCGGGAGCGATGCATCATATAATCGTAAGAGGAATAGACCGGCAGATAATATTTGAAAATGACGAAGACCGGAACAATTTTATAGGCAGGCTCGGTTAAATACTTAAAGAAACAAAAACAGATTGTTATGCATGGGCTTTGATCCCCAACCATTTTCACCTTTTGTTGAGAGCGGGCAATTTTCCAATCTCACAAGTCATGCAGCGGCTTTTAACGGGATAACAATCCGCTATGAGCAAAAGCAGTACCTGACTTAAAGACTCTGGACAAATATCCTTACAGCGGTCATAGCGTTCTTCTTATGGGAAAGGTTGAGTGTGACTGGCAGAATACGGATAAGGTGTTATCGCTTTACAACGGAGGAACCGGCACTGCCAGAAGGACATACAGGAAGTTTGTAAACGATGGGATTGAGCAGGGGAAACGGGATGATCTTACATGAGGGAGTCTTGTTCGCAGCATGGGTGGATGGGCAGCGGTAAAAGCGCTTCGGGTGGCAAGGGTTTTGAGAGAGGCGATGAGAGGATTTTAGGTAACGGAGGCTTTTTAGAAAGCGTGCTTAAATCCGCAGAGGATAATCTGAAGAAAAAATATGAACTTTAAGCCCTTGGCTTTAGCCTGACAGACATATCATCCAGAGTTGCCGAGGTATTGGATGTTGATGAGGAGAAAGCTTGGGCTGCCGGAAGGAGCCGGGAAACAGTTCAGGCACGGAGCCTTTTATGATATTGGGCGGTCAGAGAGTTGGGTGTAACAATGATATCGCTTGCCCGAAAGCTGGATCAGTCCGTCACTGCTATCGGGAAAGCGGTAATGCGGGGGGAGAAGCTTGCAAAGGACAATAATTATTTGCTTATTGAGAAATAAGTTGTAAGTTTAATACGTTACCTATTTGCTTCCCATGCAAAACAATTAAATTCCATGATCCCTCCCATACTGGTTGTAACTGCAGACGAATCAAAAGCCCCGTATAGCGCTTGCGATATCTCTAAGGCTCATATTGGTTTCGAAGTTTTAAAAAAAAGAGGCATTCCTTTGCTGATTTTTTGTTATCGTATCTTGCAGACGACTCATTGCGGCAGGAAAACTAGACTGATAAGCGTAGTTGCCAGACCCCGTATACTCAGAGATTGCTGTTAAGACATTGTTATGCCATTGCAAATTTCTTTTATAGTCGGCTTCTATTTTGGTTTTCCTGACCAGCAGTTCGTTATGCTGTTCAGTATATTCTTTATGATCTTGTTCCAATTTAGAAAATTGATCATAGATGGAGATTAAATAAGTTTTTTGGTTATCATCTATCGTGGCTATCAATTGTCGTTTATTATATTCGACTTTGGCGGGATTTCCGCTGTTCAATGAATCCAGATAATTGGAATACAACTTGAGTTGTTTATCTTGCATGCTTTCAATGAATTTTTTTTCATCACTTTTAGACTGCCGATATTTGACAGTCCAATTTTCTAAATTTTTCTGCAGGTCATTGTATTCATACGACCAAATTCTTTCATTTGTTTTAATTCGTTCAAAGTCTTCATCAATAAGATCAAAGACGGTCTTTTGTTGGACCTTTTTGACCGTGGGTTTAGAAGTGCAACCCAAATGCATGGCTAAAATGAATAGTAGAATGAAGAGGGTTATGGTCTGTCGATTGTTTTTCATTGCCGTCCTCCTTGGGTTGAAAAGTTGTAAATCGGGAGGTAGTATTAGGGATGTCCATAAATATATAAATAACTGTCGGTTTGCATGACTTTTTCTTGCGGACACCCTTTATATTCGCCCATGAAATTATTCGTTTCCGCTAAATAATCATTATTTTTTATCGATATTCCCCAGGATCTCCTTGACGATATTCCCGTCAGCCAATTTTCCGAAATGTTTCATCACGGTTCCCATGGCCTGCATCGAATTTTTATACTGAGAAAAATCTATGTTCTCTTTTATCCACGCTTCAATCTCTTCCCTGCCCGCCATTTGAGGAAGATATGTCGACAGTATTTCAATATACCCTGAAGTCTCTTTTTTTGTAAGCTCAAGAACGGTTTTTTCAGATTTTACAAGGCCTCTTATAATGCCGAGGATATCATCGTCCGTGATTTCTTCGCCCTTTTTCAGCCTGAACGATTTTTTACCGCTCTCGAGTGTAAGGGGAACCGTCAGCTTCGGATATTCCGACATGATCTGCCGGACCGTATTTCTGACCAGATCGTCTTTTTTCAGCATCGCCGCTTTCAAATCTGCTTTGAGCTTATCCAGCAAAGAAATTCCAAGTTCCTTGCTCCACCCGTAGTATTTTTCATCCATAATCTTCACCTTTTTTCCGAGACCTTTGCATAACGTCCCCTATTGCTCGATTACTGCGTCAGACTCAAATTTCAATCCTCGAAATACTATAATGTATTCCTGTGGTTAAAATTATCGCCTTCCTTGTACTTGGCCAAAATTGGATGTCCTTCAAAGGTCTCGTTCAATAAAATCTATAATGCTTTTAGCCGTCTGTTCGGGTTTTTCCTCTTGGGGAATATGCCCGCATTCAGGTAATATTACAAGAGTTGAATTTGAAAGGTCTTTTCTGAATTTATGTCCTGATTCCATGGGGATCCATTCGTCATTTTCTCCCCATATGATAAGTGTCCGGTTTTTAATATCGGGGATTCTTCTTATATAAGAACTCAGGGCTTCGCAATCAAACGATCTTGCAAGAGCCGTCTGCGCGGCAACAGCATTTTCGGTGGACATTCTGTGGAAATATGCATCAATTTTTTCCTCAGTAACCATGTCATCGTTGAAGAAGACTTCCTTTAAGATGCTTTCTACAACACACCGCCCGAAAAACAGCCTTGTTATTTCCCCTGCAAACGGCATTTTTGCCATTCTGATAACAAGGGGTTTTTTAATAGGGTATCCCGCCGAATCAATCAGGATAAGCCGGTCCGTTTTATCGGGATGTTCAAGAGTCATGAGAACAGCGATTGCGCCCCCTAAAGAATTGCCCACAAAAACAACATCCTTAAGCCCCATAACATCCATCCACTTGTTTACCTCCTGCATGAGCGTAACAGTGTCGTATTTTGCATCTTGGGGCTTATCCGTCCAGCCGAACCCTTTCATGTCAAGCGCCCAGACATGATATCCCTGCCCTGTGAGATACGGAATAACTTTCTCCCAGGTATACGTCGAAGAAGCAAACCCGTGCAGCAGGAAAATGTCCCGTCCTGTTCCGGGATACTCCCTGTAATGATAATTTACATCGTCAATCATTATGAATTTATCCTCAGGCGCCTTTCCCAAAATTTCACCTTTCGGAATTGTTTTTATGAAAAGGCCACAGCCTGAGACGGCAACAATAAGAAATAAAGCCAGAGAACAACAACCGGCTGTCCTAAAAAACATCTTTTTTTTGCTCATATTATTTCCTTAACCTGTCAAAGGTCTTTTAACAAAATGTTCGACGGGGATTTTTCAATGATATCTGCAAAAGCCTTCAATTTTTCGGACAGGGCATTAAAGGAATCTGATCGGGCTGTAGAGATGGAGTCGATCCCTTTGTTTTCCATGGCCAGCAGGACAAACGAGATACTGAAATCATTAATATCACGAGCAGGCTGATAAGCCGGCTCACCGTTGCTCTCCGATGTGGTGTCTGATACCAGGCCGCATCCGGCAAGGGCATAAAGGATCTCCTGAACAAGACGGATAGGAAGATCAAGGGCAGCGCAGATTGAAGATACGGTCATGGGTTTGCCACCACGGATGAAATTCATAACAAGCAGGTGGGTGACCTGCAAACTCAGAAGTTTTCTGAATAAGGGGCTGATCTTTTTTCTGTCCGGCTCCAACTCGTACTCATCAACACTCTGGTATGCAAAAGATATCTCGGCGCCGAACAGCATAATGAGCCAGCTCATCTGCAGCCATATCAGGAAAAGAGGAAGAGCGGCGAAGCTCCCGTAAATTGCGTTGTTCTTGGCTACTCCGATCTGGAAGACAATATAAAGCTTCTGGACAATAACGAAGATCGTTCCGGCGGCAATGCCTGCGATAAGGCCTGAAAGAAAGTGGACTTTTTTGTTGGGCATGAAAATATAAACAAAGGCAAAGAGTATCCAGATGAAACAATATGGAAGAGTTTTTATAATGAACGTGATCAGCGGGCTGAATACGCCCAGCAGAGCAATCTTATTGGTTATTTCTGTAAGGTTGGTGGCTATCAATACCGTAACACTGCTGGGAGGATATAGGGGACGTTTTAAACTTTTAAACTTGATTAATGCCCGGCGATATCTTTCCTTATTTGCTGCCTGATAAATGCGTTCCATAAATAAACACCCTGAGCCTGCCACACCTGAAACACAGACATTGGATATGAAGAGGAGTTATGCAGATTCTGAAATGAGAAGATTGTATAACTCACAAGCGGTGATGATGTCGCTGTTGCCATGCACATTGTGAGCAATCCCTCAAATCCACTATGATATACCCAATAAAATATCCATAAATATCCGTATTAAATCTTGACAACAGCGTTATATGGATATATATGGATATTATTATGGATACTCCTAAATTAAATATCATACCGGAATACATCAATCTGATCTCGGAAATCGATGAGTTCAAAGGGAAATGGCAGGCCTTAAGCAGTCTCGCCCCTGACCGTTTGGCGCTCCTGAAGCACGTTGCAACTATTGAATCTGTTGGTTCTTCCGCGAGGATCGAGGGCGCCAAACTGACGGATAGTCAAGTGGAAAAGTTATTTTCCGGACTGGGCACTATCTCTTTCAAGTCAAGCGACGAAGAGGAAGTTGCAGGCTATGCTGAAGTGATGGAGTTGATATTTGAATCTTACAATGAAATTCCGGCAGATGAAAATCATATTAAGCAATTACATAAAACACTTTTGAAACATTCATCAAAGGATGCGCGCCATAGAGGAGAATATAAGAAGTTCCCCAATCATGTGGAAGCTTTTGCCGAAGACGACAGCAGCTTGGGTGTCATTTTCGAAACTGCTTCTCCTTTTAATACACCATTGATGATGACTGATTTAATCCAATGGGTCGATGAGGAGACGAAAAAAAGGGAATTACACCCGATCCTGATTATCGCCATATTCCTTGTCAACTTTTTAGCAATCCACCCTTTTCAGGATGGCAATGGCAGGTTATCCCGCGTATTGACGACTTTAATGTTATTAAGAACAGGATATTCCTATGTTCCCTACTCTTCTTTGGAAAGGGTCGTGGAGGATAATAAAGACCAATACTACTTAGCCCTTAGGCACGCTCAGTCAACCCTTTATACCGATAATGGAAAACTGAATGACTGGATATTGTTTTTCCTTGAATCGTTAAGAAAACAGGTTTCTGTGCTGAAATCCAAGATTGAGACTGAAAAGGTTATTGCCCATCTTTCGCCGCTCTCTCAGGAGATTGTAAAGATAGCCGGTCAACATGGAAAAATAGTGGTGCGTGATGCCGAAAGAATTACCGGCGCCAACAGAAATACGATTAAGGCTCATATTGCCGAACTTGTTCGAAGGGGACAATTAAAGATGATCGGTAAAGGGAAGGGTACCTGGTATAAGCTACCGTAATGTGGGAGAGCATGGTGACGCCCATGAAATTATGCGTTTCTATATTTTTAAAGTATGATCCGGAACGTTCATGATAGGAAAATCACGAATAGATGCTCCGGGAGTAGGGAACGGAAAGGGGAGAAAGTGATTTGAAATGTAATAAGGAAGAGCCGGATATTTGATTTATCATCACAGTATTGCCGAATAGTCTTGACTATTATGCAATGCTGTGATTTATAGTCACCATGAAGCGATACCTTTATGATTCCATCAAAGGCGATCTGACAAAAAAAATGGTCATTCTGACCGGACCTCGCCAGATCGGTAAAACCTTTTTGGCAAAGCAGCTTCTATCGGAGTTCCGGAGGCCGCAATATCTCAATTATGATGCCATCAATGATCGACGTATCATTCTCGCCAGATCCTGGCCGCTGAATACGGATTTTCTGGTGTTCGATGAAATCCACAAGATGAAAGATTGGAAACCTTCTCTTAAGGGCATCTTCGACACTCGCCCCGCCAATCAGGCGATTCTGGTAACGGGAAGCGCCCGGCTGGATACGTTCCGTCAGTCCGGAGAATCATTGGCCGGCCGCTATTTCCACTATCACTTTTACCCTTTGTCTGTCCGGGAGTTGAAGGATCAAATGGACCCTTTTGACGCCCTGGATCTTCTTAACCGTCTCGGCGGCTTTCCGGAACCGTTTCTTACAGGATCAGAAGAGGAGGCATCCCGCTGGCGGAATCAGTATTATACGGATTTGGTTCGGGAAGACATTCTCGATTTCAGCCGTGTACAGGAGATACGTTCCATCAGACTCCTTCTGGAATTGCTGCGGGACCGTGTAGGCTCCCCTCTCTCGTATACATCCCTGGCCGTTGATCTCCAGCTTTCGCCTAATACGGTCCGGAAATATGTGGAGATTCTGGAGAGTTTGTACATCATCTTTCTGATTCGGCCTTTTCATCGGAGTATTGCACGCTCTCTGCTGAAGGAGCCTAAGGTCTATTTTTATGACAGCGGTTTTGTCCGGGGAGACGACGGCATACGTCTTGAAAATACTTGTGCTGTAAGCCTGTTAAAGCATATTGGCTATTTAAAGGATGCAAAGGGAGAAAATCTGTCCCTCCATTATCTTCGAACCAAAGAAGGAAAAGAAGTGGATTTAGCCGTTTGCAAAGATGAGAAGATTGTCCGCATGATCGAGGTTAAATATGCCGATGATGCGGTTTCCAGAAATCTGCGCTACTTTTCAGAAAGATTGCCCGGTGTCGAAGCCATCCAGCTTGTTCATCAGCTTCGCCATGATCAGGTCATCCAAAACATATCCGTTTTATCGGCAAGCCGGTGGCTTGCTGAACTGTCGGCATAGTCAAACGGGAGAGAGACGCAAATCGGACTTTTATATCCCATCTTAAAAATCTTTGATAACTTCTACAAGATAATGTTCGACAGGGGCAAAGTCATCGGTCAAGACAGGAAGATCACAATCTATTTTGTATTGCCATAGATGAGAAAGATATTTCTGTATTTCAGGGTTAATGCTTGTCATTGGCGGAGGCGAGTTTGATTTCATTGCTACGACTATCACGTTCTGGGGTTCTTCTCCATACAGTGGATACTGGGCGGGAAAAACATAAACCTGGGGGAAAATTGATTTAATTGTTGCATAGGCTGCGCGGAAGAATTTGCCTTTCGGGCCCTGGATTGCAGAATAGATATTCGTTATAACCACCCCGTTTTCATTGAGAAGTTCAAAGGCCGATTCCATTGTCTCGACAGTTGTCATGTGAAATGGAGGAGAAGCTGAAGATTTAAAAACATCAATAAATATCAGGTCATATTTCTTTTTTTCGCGATTCAGGAAAGTTCTTCCGTCTTCATGGATGCTTTTGATCCCGGGATGGTCAGCCAGATAAAAATATTCCTTTGCAAGTAAGGTGAATTGAGGATCGATTTCAACAACATCTATTAAACCACCGGGGTTTCTCCTGATATAGTCTCTTGCAAGTGTGTAGACTCCGCCGCCTAAGAGAAGCGCCTTTCTGTTTCCGGGATTAAAATGTTCAGCGAGGCGGTAGAAACCGCTGTAGTCAAAAAAAAGTTCGTCGGGTTCCCCGATTATCACGGCACCCTGAGCCCATTTTCTGTCAACCCTGATAAACCGTACTTTTTTCGATATATCAGAATCGTACCTTTCCTCTATTATGATCCGGCTGTAATTTGTGTCGAGATCAATTATATTGTTATCGGCCTCTGAAGTCCGGAAAAAAAAGGCCATAAAGAGCATTGTTATAAGGATGATTGCAGTCGTTTTTCCTGAACGCGAATTATCCCCGGAGGATGCCAGAAAATAAACGCAGAAAAGAGTCATGGAGAGAAAAATAAGAATATTGCGGCTTCCGAAAAAGGATATCAGGAAAAAACCCGCAAAAAATGTCCCGATTATACTTCCGACAGTGGATATCGCATAAAGCCGTCCGACAGTTGCGCCTGAATGCTCGAGATCTTTCATCCTGAGCCTTATTGCATATGGGGATATTGTGCCAAGAAGAGTGCTTGCCGGAGCAAAAAGGAGTGTTGCAGCCAGTACGGCAGCTAAACGGATATCAGGGACAAGCTTGCTTATTGATACAAGAACCGGTGTTTTTATAAGGCTTATAATACCAACAAGGAATGCCGAAGAAAGGATAAGGAGTGAAAAAGTTTTGTATTCCGGTTTTTTATCGGCGAGCCGTCCGCCCCAGTAATAACCGAGGCTTAAGCTGGCAAGTATAACTCCTATAAGGCTCGTCCAGACATAAATGGAAGTTCCGAGATAAGGAGCAACGATCCTGGATCCCACAAGTTCAAGCGCCATAACAACTGCGCCTGTGATAAATACTATAAGTTCAAGTCCGCATTTTTTCATTTTAATCATTCTGTTCATCATCAATATGGGGGGATTTTGAGGATTCGGACAAAAATTTCGGCAGCATTATGCTGAAGTGAGAACCTTTGCCTAAGGCTGTTTCTACCATTATAACACCACCATGCTGCTGTATTATCCTGTTTGAAATAAAGAGTCCCAGTCCTGTTCCTCTGGTTCCTTTTGATGAAAAGAAAAGAGTGAAAAGCTTTTCTTTCGTTTCATTGTTCATGCCTATACCATTATCGAATACGTCAAAAACGATATCGTTTTTAACCTGTTTAACACCGAACGTGATTTTATGATATTTTCCCGATTTGTCTTCTGTGCAGGCATCAATTGCGTTTTCAAGAATATTGATTATAGCTGAGCGGACAATGCCCGGATCTACTTCGAATTCTCCCGTTGAATGGTCGAAATCTCTTATAAACTCGATATTATGAATCTGTATCTTGGGTTCTATTGTCGAGGCAACATCTTCAGCAAAACTCAAAACGTCAACTTGTTCCCACTTGAGGTCTCTGTGTTTTGCATAATAAAGAATATCAAGAACCATTCCTCTTATGCGGCCTGCCATAAGCTTTATTATATCCCAACCTTCTTTGACCTGCTCACGGTTTTCTTTGGAAAAGCCGGATTCAACAAGGTACATTCCACCGTCAAGGCCTGTGAGAAGGCCTTTTATGCCGTGGGAAATTGAGCCTATAAGAAGTCCTAAAGAAGAGAGATGATCCTCAAGCTTTCGTATCTGAGTTATATTGGTCGACATCTCCATAACCTGGGTAATTTCGCCTGCTGCATTATTTATTGGAGCAGTCCAGATAAGAACATTAATCTGTTCGCCTGTTTTGGATGTTACAACCATTTCAGCCTGGTGGGATTTGCCGTCTTTAAATGTTTTTTCAACGGGACAGTTGGGACACGTG
>JAGVOC010000140.1 GCA_020052975.1 Desulfobacterales bacterium
AAGGCGCACGAATCTTGAGGAATGAAGCGTACTTTTCGTACGCTGCAATGACGAAAGATGAAGTGCAACACAGCAGAATGACTTTTTACGAAGCTGTCAGTATGCTTTGGCAAATATCACCCGCCCGCTGCTTTGCCCGCCGCAGCATACACATTTCCCATTTTCTGACTCCTGCCCTGAAGGAATACATCTTATAGTAACGCTCAGGTCCTCCTTTATTTTTGCCTCGCACTCATTTGCCCCGCACCAGTGAGAAAGAGCAAAGCCCCCGTGAATTTCAGGCTGCTCCTTATTAAGTGGTGTAAAAAATTCATAAAAAGCCTTTCCCCCGTCTACCGATAAAGTATTTTTCTCCTTGAAAGAAACGGCTTTTTCATAGAGATTATTCTGAATGTCATCCAGAATGTTTGTAATTTCTTTTACAAACAAATCCCGTTTCATAGAGATTTTTTCCCTGTGCGGCTTATCCCTTCTTGCAACATAAACGGAATCCTGGACCATGTCTCTCGGCCCGATCTCAACCCTTAAAGGAATGCCTTTCTTGATCCACTCCCATCCCCTGGCCCCCCCGGTATCCCTGTCGTCGATTTCCACCCGGATTTTCCGGTTGCAGTAGAAAACACTCTTCAGCTCCATGGCAACTTTTTGTATATATTCCATAACCTTCGGCTTATCATCCGGTGATCTGTATATCGGAATGAAAACAACATGAGATGATGCAACCCTCGGAGGGAGAATTACTCCGTCATCATCCCCGTGCATCATTATGATTCCGCCTATCATCCGGGTCGAAGCTCCCCACGATACTGTCCATGCGTACTCCTCCTTCTCTTCAAAGGACTGGAACTTTATCTCGGAAGCTTTTGCAAAGTTTTGCCCCAGAAAATGAGAAGTTCCGGCCTGAAGAGCCTTTCTGTCCTGCATCATCGCTTCTATGCAGAAGGTTTCAACCGCTCCGGGAAATCTCTCGGCAGCCGTTTTTCTTCCCTTTGTAACGGGCAGGGCCAGGTATTCTTCGGCAAGCCTGGCATAACAATCCAGCATCAGCAGTGTTCTCTCCATAGCCTCTTTCTCCGTAGCATGGGCGGAATGGCCTTCCTGCCATAGAAACTCGCTTGTCCGGAGGAAAATCCTGGTCCTCATCTCCCATCTTACCACATTTACCCACTGGTTGATAAGAAGCGGAAGATCCCTGTAGCTGCTCACCCATTTTGAAAAGGCGTCTCCGATGATGGTCTCGGAAGTCGGCCGCACAACCAGCGGTTCGGTTAAAGGTCCTGCAGGAACAAGCCGCCCGTCCGCGTTTTTTTCCAGCCTGTGATGGGTTACTACGGCACACTCTTTTGCAAAACCCTCAACGTGACTGGCCTCTTTTTCAAGAAACCCGAGCGGGATAAAAAGAGGGAAGTAGGCGTTTTTAACGCCTGTTTCCTTAAACATATCATCAAGTTCACGCACTATATTTTCCCACAGGGAATATCCCCATGGTTTTATAACCATGCATCCTCTTACTGGTGATTTTTCGGCCATATCGGAGGCTTTAACGACCTGCTGATACCATTCTGAGTAATCTTCCTCTCTCGTCGGAGATATTGCGCTTTTTTCCACTTTTGCCATGTTACCCTTTCAATAATTTCAGTTGCTTGTTAACAGTTTATTCTCTTTTTCCGGAAACATTTTCTGATATTTTTGCAACTTCTTCAAGAAGAACATCCACCAGCATTTCCTGGGGAAATTTTTTTACAACTTTCCCCTTTTTAAAAAGTATGCCTGTGCCATCTCCCCCTGCAACACCGATATCAGCCTCTTTTGCCTCACCCGGCCCGTTAACAACACATCCCATAACAGCCAGCTTTACATAGACAGGGTTTGATAAAAGGGCTTTTTCGACACGCTCGACTATGTCAAAAAGGTTTATGTTGCACCGGCCGCATGTGGGGCAGGATATAATCTCGGGCCCGCGCTTTCTTATATCAAGGGCTTTTAATATCTCATATCCGGCCCGGACTTCTTCAACCGGATCTCTTGTTAAAGATACACGAATCGTATCACCGATACCTTCTGCAAGAAGCATCCCGATTCCAAGAGCCGATTTGACAATGCCTGGGAAAAGGGCGCCTGCTTCAGTGACCCCGACATGCAGGGGAAGATCGGTTTTTCGGGAAAGAAGCCTGTAGGCTTCCACTGTCCTGAACACATCCGATGCTTTTATTGAAATCTTTATCTCATGGAAATCAAGAGATCTCAATTTCTCAACATGCCGCACAGCGCTTTCAACCATTGCTTCGGGAGTAGCGCCATTATACTTTTTCAGGAGCGCCTTTTCAAGAGAGCCTGAATTAACTCCTATTCTAATCGGTATGTTGAAATCTTTTGCACAGTCAACAACCTTTTTCAGTTTTGCTGCTGCTCCTATGTTTCCGGGATTTATTCTCAGCCCGTCAGCGCCTGCCTTCGCTGAAGCAATTGCAAGACGGTAATCAAAATGTATATCGGCTATGAGCGGAATTGAAATTTGCTTCTTTATTGTTGAAATTGCACGGGCAGAGTCCATATCCGGTACTGCAACCCTCACGATTTCACAACCTGCCGCTTCAAGCCGGCTGATCTGCGCAACTGTTGCTTCAATATCGCAGGTAAAGGTATTTGTCATGGACTGCACGGCAATCGGCGCCATCCCGCCAATCTTTACCTTTCCGACCGATATCTGCCGGGTTATTTTTCTCTGAATTGAAAACGGCATAAAACATCACCGGAATAGAGTTTTTAAGCATTTTTTAACTAAGTGGATTATCTTTTACTATCAGACAGTTTGTTCTTATTCAAGTTAATTTGCGGATTCGTGGGTCGGTGTCAGGGAACCGGGTTATTCTGGAGCAGATGTTGTGCGATACCTTGGTGTTACGAACTCTTGCTTGACGCATTTGATATCAGCAGATGGGAAACAGGATACAGATGACATGAATTTAGAGTTGTGAATGTTCTGCTCGAACGTTCCCTATTCTGACAGGAACAGGCAGCACCGGCATTGATCAGAAACCTCCTAAGCATATAAATTTGATATTGAACAACTTAATTAAAGCAATAATATCAAATAGATTTGTCAACAAAATTAGAAAGTTGATATTGACACTCTCAGGAACTTCCTGATATTGAAGGGAAACTATTCAATATATTGTTGGGTGTATAATGTGTAAACAACACCGATTATTAAGCCGACAATAGTTCCAATAATTTGAGCGAACATTATTCCGAAATTAAAAGGCTCCTTATGGACAACACCATTGTTGCATCTTTGATTGGCGTAGCTGGCGGACTTCTCGGCGTATTGGTCGGAACCCGGCTCAGTAAAAACGTTGCTCTTGATACGGCCGAACTCACCTATAAACAAGCTGTTGATATTATGCGAAGGGAGGACTTCAATAAAGCCGCTGCAGTTTTCAAAAATACCTTTCTTCCGGAAATCGTCTATCTTAAACACAATGCGGTTCTTGGAGAAATCTCTGGTCGCACTGATAGTATCGCCGATCTCTTGAAATCTGGCTATATTCGCAGGCACTTGGGGGCTTTTGAAACCTTCCGGGCTATTCTCCCCCCCGAAGATCGGCGGGACATTCAAAGAGCTTGGGATGAATATTGCCATCCAGACGATATACCCGAATGCGAGGACACGAAAAGAGATCATGTTTTTAACGCTTATTCCCATATTAAGGATGTTTCTGGTGAAGAAGCGGCCAAGAAGGTTGCTCTTGAAAAACTTAACAATATTATGAAGTTTGCTGTTTTTAAATAAGTTCATGGTGTTGCGTCTCCCAACAAGTCATCGGAGCGGACGGAATACCGCCGCTCAATTTTACGTTCGACTGATGGATAAACAGAAAAGGGGTCAAATCTACTATTGACCCATGGCAGATAAAATGTGACGGAAAGATTAAAAAACAGATAGGGAAGATACAAGACCGTATTGATAAGAGTCAAAGGCAGACTTGACCCCTTTCTGGCCCATGAGCTCTCATGGTGTTACCCTTAACGTTGAAAAAAATGATTTGAAGCAAGGAAGTATCATGATCCGTGCGTTTATCATTTGCCTCGTTTTTTTGTCGTGTGTTTCCTGTGCCCACAGCCCAGCTCCTGAAGGACTGCTCCGTGATCCGGACATCGTATCCTTTGAAAGTTCGGAAGCAAAACTCTTCGGCGCTTCGCTTTTGCTGACCGGCTGGCTACAGAAGCCTGCCGGCGACGGACCTTTCCCCGCCATAGTACTGCTCCACGGTTGCGGAGGGGTGCAGCCCAAGCGTGACCATCTCTGGGCAGAACGACTGGTAAGCTGGGGCTATGTCACCCTGCAGGTGGACAGCTTCCAACCGCGCGGTATCACCAGCGTCTGTACGATGGGAGGGAAAGAGGCTGCTGATATGCTTGTGCGAAGGGTTACCGATGCCTATGACACACGACACTATCTGACCGGCTTGCCATTTGTTGACAGCAAACGAATTGCCGTCATGGGATGGTCCAACGGCGGAGCCACCACCCTCAATGCGCTCTATCCGAAGCGGGACGATCCGTTCCATGCTGCCGTTGCCATGTACCCTTCCTGCCGGAAGTCTTTGGCCGACCTCAACGCGCCGTTGCTGATTCTGATCGGGGCAAAGGATGACTGGACCCCCGCCGAACGTTGTGTATCGATGATGCCATCGGGAAAAAGCAATTTTGAAGTTGCCTTGCAGGTATATCCGGATGCCTACCATGCCTACGACACGATCGGCAAATCACGTGAGGTGAAGGGGTCTCAGGGGAGCAGCCATCATCTGGAACACAACCCGATTGCCGAAAAGGACTCAATCGTCAGGGTGAGGGAGTTCTTAGGGAAATACCTACAGCGGTAAACAGAATGCAATCAACAAGGCAGATTTTAACATAGATTCGGCAGTTGATCTCTGTTTGCAATTAGTGAGTCAGACCAATTCCTGCGCGTATGACGTCCATTGTAACAATCTCCTTATAGTCCGCATGCTGTATCGGCGCAACGGCTCGTTTTTCGAGAAATGCGTCAAACCTCGTCAGAACAGGAACAGGCAGCATCGGTATTGATCAGAAACCTCCTAAGTATATAAATTTGATATTGAACAACTTAATTAAAACAATAATATCAGATAGATTTGTCAACAAAATTAGAAAGTTGATATTGACACTCTCAGGAACTTTCTGATATTGAAGGGAAATTATTCAATATATTGTTAGATTTCGAGGAAGAATAGATGAGCTTGGACGCTCCAATTCCCCTTCCACCTGAAATTAGTAAGGAGCAATTGGAAAGGTGCCGTCAGGCAGGTGATTTCTGCCCGGTATTCTTTGAATGGTACAAATATGTTGGGCTCCTGTGCAACTTTTGTGCTTCAATTCGCCCAGATTCTCCATCCGTTCGCAAACTTCCTGCTCTACATTATGCTGTGTTGGTGGGGCTTTTGAATCGTTGCACTCGCCTCATGCTCGCGAATGTAGCCTTATCTCATGATGGCCTCTTTGGAGAAACAACGTCAATACTCGACAGATGCATCTTTGAGTCCGCAATAAAAACCATTTGGCTCTCTGTACACTGTGATGAGGGGTACTTTCGCAGGTTTATTGCGGATGGCCTAAAGACCGAAGTCGAATTCAAGACCTTGATCGGCCAGATGATCTCGGAGCGCGGCGGGGTGCAGTTCGAAATTGAATCGAGAATGTTAGAGTCGATCAACAACTATATTGCAAGTTCCGGTCTTTCAGAAGAGGAGATCGTTCAATCAAAGAAACTTCCGGATCTTGCCTCCATGATAAAATCGATTGGTGGTAACCGGTTACTTTATATTGCTGGGCAAAAGATGGGATCTCATCATATACACGGTACGTGGCCGAGTCTTCGTTTCCATTATCTCGATGAGCATGACAGTTTTCTTGCACCGCGTGATCACGATTGCCCAACACACGTGAATCAATATGCTTACATATCGATCTTTCTGATACACACTATGCGAGCCTTCATAGAATATATTTGTCCGGGGCAGGAAGACGCAGAAATATTCACGGATTTGTTCGACTCAATCGAGAACGAGATAAGAAACCTATATTCCGAAGTTGTTGGGAACGACTTTGAGGAGGATAACTAAATCTAACAAATCGCTGGAGAAAACGACGGGAAAACGATGGCGCGTTTCCCGCGTCTCAGCTCCATGTTAGCCATTTTAGGAATATGTATGCGTTATCAGGGGAAAATTACTATTTGGAAAGATGAAAAAGGATTTGGATTTGTCAACATGAATGCCACTGGAGAAAAGGCATTTGTTCATATAAAATCTTTTTCCAGCCGTTCGAAAAGACCAGTCGAGGGTGATAGAATCACATACGAGCTGAAAATGGATGAGAATAATCGTATGCGTGCTGAAAACATTAGATTTGCAGGTGAGCAAGCAACATCCACTAATTCCTCTAAATCAATATCGATTGAAAGTACCCTCATGAAAAAACTTTTACTCGTTGCGGTGGCTCTATTCCTTGGTTATATGTTTTTTAATGGTCCACCCACATTTACATCAAATGAAGATCCGTCTTCAATTGCAGAACAAAGCACAGATATATCGGATGCAATCATAGCTAATGCATTCTCAAATCATCAAAGCAATTTACAAATTTCTGGCCAAGGTGTCGTCACGAGACTGTTGCCAGACGACAACAGTGGCAGCAGACATCAAAAATTCATAATTAAGTTATCTTCTGGTCAAACGCTCTTAATTTCACATAACATCGATCTTGCACCTATAATTAGTTCTCTTAGAGAAGGAGATGCTGTTCAGTTTTACGGCGAATATGAATGGAATGAAAAAGGAGGCATTTTACATTGGACACATCGAGATCCGAATGGCTCTCACGTGGCAGGTTGGCTGCAACACCAAGGTCAAAGGTATCAATGACCCCTTCTAACAAGTCATTCAAGTTCGCGGCTACGCCGCTGGACTCGCCTCGGCGAACCGCTTAATTCTGCGTCAAATAATAACAGTTTGTTCCCCGTGCACGGCTTAGTCCGTGCTGGGGAGCCAAACAATCCAAAGCCCGGTCTTTTTACTTTTTAATAAGGGTTGTGCTTTTTTACTTGGCGCGCTGCATATGTTTTGGTCGCGGTCAGTGTTTCCCAGATGTCTTACAGATTGAAAAGACGGGCTCCTCATCTCCAGGATGCTGCCTACTTTGATCTGGCCGAGGAATTCCCCTGGGACGGCTTTGGCAGCAATCCATGCAAAAAGCAGATTGAAAATCTGATTTATACAAACCTTCTTCTCAAGGAGCACTGCGTTCGGCACGACCTTTTGCATTCATCATGCATACTTAGGCATACCGCTTCCATAGGCGGCCTGCATTGCCTGTTCCATGCGGGCTATTTCATCATCCGACAGAGAATAAAAATGGCTTGAACGTTTCCGCGCTGAAAGTTTTCCGTTGTTTTCCAGGCAGAACCGGATAAAGAGATCGATCTGCCGGTCCGGTATGTCGACGATCTCCAGTAAAGCCATCCTGGTCTTGTCGTAGTTTGCCAGGAAGTCCAGCTCGCCGACAAGTTCCGTATCGATGGTCTGCGCGATAAACCGGAAGAGCGCCTCCGCCTGGGGTGTCATGTCTGCATATCGGTACCATCGGGCCGTATCGTTGTGAACGGTCATGCGGCCCTCTTCGTCCAATGAATATTCCACAAAAGTCATGAGCGGTCGGGAAAAAGCCTCCAGGGAATCGTTGTAACCGGCAGGGTTCTTAAGCATGGATGCCGATACGGGAAACATTATCCCCTTTGGCGTAAACCCCCTGCGGGCAAGAATATTGTGGATCAGAAACCTATGTATACGACCGTTCCCGTCCTCGAACGGATGAAGGAAAACGAATCCATAAGACACGGCTGCGGCATGAACCACTGCGCACAATCCCCCACCTTCCATGCGTTGGTGCAATGCGATAAGGCCTTCCATCAGGTCGGGCAGATCTTCCGGCTTCGGACAGGCGAAATGAATCCTCTCCTTCTGCCATGCGACCGTCTCACCGACGTAGTTCTGGCTTAATCTGTAGCCGGATTCGGTGAATCGAGGATCGGCAATGCGATTCTGAAGGTCGATCAATTTCGCTTTTTCGCAAAAGTCTTCGCGTTCCGCCAGTTGAAGCAATGTGATAAATCGCTCGGTCCGTGACGAGTTGGGTTTGATGTGTTCGATTTCGAATGATGATTTAGTCTCTTTAGAATAGAGATAACTCAATGCCCGCTTCAGCAGTTCCGGCGAGTAGCCGGAAACGACCTTTCGGCACCGCTCGGGAAGGTCTGACTCTTCGAAATCTTTAAGAATATCGGTGCGGCGGATAATCGGACAGAACCGGTGGTCTCCGGGCAAGTTGTTGTTGATCCGCTGACGACGAACTTGCAGGGACGGGGTGATCGTGTAGTATTCATCGGGATCAAGCAAATCAATGTAGTTTCCACGCTTCACATCATCAATCCGGAGGGTCGTTCCGGTAAGAAACTCATAAAGAAACCACAACCGCCGCGCGTACTTGCCGATAGGTTTGGACCGGACATAACTCAGGAAATCTTCCGGCGCGACTGCCTGAAACAGGTCGGCAAGTATCGCGAGATTCGTGCCGTCGTACTTGAGTGCAAATTCGAGATGATCACCCAGTGTATTCCCCGGCCAGTACTTAGGCGGATAGACCTCCTCAACAATGTTCCCGGTCGAGTCGATCCGGTGGATTCCACTGGTTGTGACAAGGGATCTGTGCCAGTTAGGGATAACGTCCAGGCCATACTGATTAATCAGAGCCGCATATCCTGCAACCCTGAGCGTTGCCCTTTCCTGATCGTTTTCAGTCATGGCATTCTCCATAAAAACGATTACAATACGAGAATTATAGTTATATTTGGTATTGTGTCAAGATAAATGCTTACAGACCCGGAAAATAAATTGTTATGCAGCTTGCAGAGGTGAACCGAAACAGCGAGCGCATTCCCCACTTTTGTTGGTAATGCTTCTCAAAAATTACATTCACCGAGAATTGCTGCAGATTTGTTATATGATTTGTATTTTGGGGTAATATGGATTACAATCTGCAATAAAAGATGCAAGCATATAATTTTGCCTGCAACTTGAACCCTTGAATCCTTGAACCCTTATATTTACGGAAGGACACATAACATGACTGAAAATAACAGCTTGATAGATAAGGAAATCTTGGATTGTGTTACAGATAATGAACTCTCCTGCGTCGCCGCTTTTGAGATAGCAGAGAAATTGAATGTCCAGGCAAAAGATATCGGGGAGGCCTCAGACAGGCTCAAGATTAAGCTCGTTAACTGCCAGCTCGGACTATTCGGTTACAAGCCGGATAAAAAAATAGTAAAACCTCAAAGCCCTGTTTCTGAAAAGGTAGATAGCGCTATACGCAAATCCCTTGCCGGCGGAAAACTTTCCTGCCTTAAAGCATGGGAAATTGCAGCCGATTTGAAGATATCGAGACTTTCGGTAAGTTGTTCATGTGAGGCACTGGGAATAAAAATCAAAGAATGCCAGCTTGGAGCTTTTTAATTACTGTAATCACCCGTATCCTGCAAAAGGGTTATACTTTTTCTCAGCGCCGATGGTTGTTTCAGGGCCGTGTCCGGTAAAAACTCTTACATCATCTCCAAGCACAAACAGTTTCTTCCTTATGCTTGAAATAAGAGTTTCAAAATCACCGCCCGGGAAATCCGTGCGCCCGATGGAACCGGCAAACAAGGTATCCCCGACAAAAACGACTCCGTCCGAATAAAGAGATATGCCTCCCGGGGAGTGCCCCGGTGTATGTATAACTTTCAGAGTGATATCGCCGAATTTTACCTCATCACCATCTTTTAACATAAGGTCAGGAGGCGGGGAATTCTCGACATTCATTCCCCACGCAGACGCACTCTGCGAAATATAATCAAGCATTGGAGCATCAAGACTGTGTATCAGGATATCCGCGTCTGTCGCATCCTTCATCTTCTTATTTCCGCCGACATGGTCAAAATGCCCGTGAGTGTTTATGATATATTTTACTTTAAGCTTCAGACCTGCAAGTGTCAGCAAAATTTTGTCGGGATCATCTCCCGGATCAATAACAGCCGCTTCCCTGGTTTTTTCGCATCCTACAATAAAACAGTTTGCCATTATAGGCCCGACCGTCAAATTCTTTATAATCATCTCTTATTCCTCTGCATCTGTTTCTGTAATGGTGCTATCTTCCGTTGCATCATCTTTTGCTTTAATGCTCCCTTTTTCTATGGCATCCCGGATACTGTCAAGAATACCGTTTATGAAAGGCCCGGATTCTCCTGTTCCATATTTTTTCCCGATATCAATAGCTTCATTTATCGACACTTTGGAAGGAATATCACTGCACCAAAGAAGTTCGTAAACGGCGATTCTCATTATGTTTCTGTCAACACAGGACATCCGGCTGATTTTCCAGTTGCTGGAAAACTTTTCAATTATGGAATCTATTTCTTTCCCTTCAAATACAACGCCTCTCACAAGTCTGTAAAAGAAAGGAAGAATATCTTCGGCCGGATTGAAATTGATGCAGAAGCGTTTTAAAACTTCTTCGGAGTTCTCATGGCAGTTATCCATATAGAAAAGAGCCTGCATGGCAAATTCCCGCGACCTTCGACGACTTCCCATTGTTACGCTTGATCTACTATTTCAACTAGGTTTGCCATTTCGATGGCAGAAATGGCGGCACTCCAGCCCTTGTTTCCGGCTTTTGTACCGGCGCGCTCAATCGCTTGTTCAATATTATCGGCTGTTATTATTCCGAAGATCACAGGGGTCTCAGTTTCCAGGCTTACCATTGCAATCCCTTTGGAGACTTCTGCACTAACATAATCGAAATGAGGTGTTGCTCCCCGGATGACCGCCCCGAGACATATAATAGCATTATGTCGTTTTTTTCTTGCAATTAACTTTGCGAGCAGCGGAATCTCAAATGAGCCCGGCACCTTTACTATTTCGATATCAGCTTCCGCTGCGCCGGAACGCAAAAGGGCATCAACGGCTCCTCCGACAAGCTTGTCAGTTATAAAGTCATTAAACCGGCTTGCAATTATGGCAAATTTTTTCCCCTCGGCAAGAAGCTTGGCTTCTATAATCTTAGGCATATCTTCCTCCTGTTTAATCGGATTACTCTGAATAATTAATTATGGCGTTACATCGGCATTAATTAGATGTCCCATTTTTAACCGCTTACACTCCAGATAACCTTTATTATATTTATTTGGCGCAGTTTCTATGCCAACCTGTTCAATAAGGCTAAGCCCATACCCTTCGAGTCCGACCATTTTTTTTGGATTGTTCGTAATAAGCCTCATCTTTCTTACACCAAGATCAACCAGAATCTGGGCTCCTATGCCATAATTTCTCAGATCCGATTTAAACCCGAGTTTTTCGTTCGCTTCAACAGTATCATAACCCTGATCCTGGAGAGCATAGGCTTTAATCTTGTTAACCAGACCAATGCCCCGCCCTTCCTGACGGATATAAAGCAGGACTCCGGCACCCTCTTTTTGAATCATTTTCATAGACTTGTGAAGCTGATCCCCGCAGTCGCACCGCAGTGAACCAAATATATCACCCGTAAGGCATTCGGAATGGACTCTGACAAGAACAGAAGTTTCAGGATCAATTTCTCCTTTTACCATGGCAATATGGAGAAAGTCATCAACATCATTTTCATATACTATCGCCCTGAATTCACCGGCATGGAAAGTCGGAATCACCGTTTCTGCAGATCTTCTAACAAAGCTTTCGGTTCTCATGCGGTACTCGATAAGATCAGCTATAGTGCAAATACCTATCTTATGCTTTTCGCTGAACTTTTCCAGCGCTGCCATTCTGGCCATAGATCCGTCTTCATCCATAATCTCGCAAATAACTCCGGCAGGTTTCAGACCGGCAAGGCGTGCCAGGTCAACAGAACCTTCAGTCTGGCCCGATCTTACCATGACACCCCCGGTTCTTGCCCTTAAAGGGAAAATGTGCCCGGGCCTGACCAGGTCATTAGATTTTGCATCATCAGCTATTGCGGTAAGAATTGTTGTGGCGCGGTCAGCCGCAGAAATTCCGGTTGTAACGCCGCATCTTGCCTCTATCGAAACAGTAAATCCTGTCTGAAACATGGATGTATTGTTTTCAACCATTGGCGGCAGATCAAGAGAATCAACCTTCTCACCAGTCATCGAAAGGCAGATAAGACCCCGCCCGTATTTTGCCATGAAATTAATGGCTTCGGGTGTTACTTTGTCGGCTGCCATGGTGAGATCTCCCTCATTTTCACGGTCTTCATCATCAACCAGAATAACCATGCGCCCTTCTTTTATATCCTTTATAGCTTCTTCAATTGAAATAATCGGCATTTTTAAATAACTATCTCCTTAAAATAAAATTCACGTCACAACAGATGCTGTAACCATTTTTTATATAAATCCTGTTCTTGCTAAAAATTCCATATCTATAGAGGCTTTTGAAGCCTTCTCATTTTCACCGTTTAAACGGGAGCCCACAAAACGCTCAATATATTTTCCGATTAAATCTGTTTCGATGTTTACAAAAGCCCCCTTCTCCTTAAAACCCATTGTGGTAAGTTTTCCCGTATGAGGAATAATGCTTACTTCAAACCATCCTTCGTCACAGTTATTTACCGTAAGGCTGACCCCGTCAACAGAAACAGAGCCTTTTGTTATTATATAACGGGATAGAGCAGCCGGAACACCAACAGAGATCAGAACTGCATTACCATCAATTTTTTTCCGGGCAATTGTTCCCAATCCGTCTATGTGGCCGGAAACAAGATGTCCGTCAAGGCGGTCTGAAAGACGCAGAGCCCGCTCTATATTTACCCTGTCCCCTGTTCCTGCATCCCCAAGGGTTGTTTTCTCAAGTGTTTCAGGGGATACATCGGTCTCAAAACGACTTCTGTCAATTTCAACAACCGTCAAACATGCACCGCTTACCGCAATACTGTCCCCTATGCCGGTACCATCAAGGATAAAATCGGCATCAATGGCAAGCCGCTTTCCCTTACCTGAAGAACGAACCATCGCAATTCTGCCAAGCCCTTCAATTATGCCTGTAAACATATAATTAACTATCCGGTCTCAATTTGTTTTTTCAAATCAGGAACTATAAACCAGAAACCAGAAACTTTCTTATTAAATATATCCCTCTATAAGAATATCGTTCCCGAACCTGCTAATTTCAACCTCTTTAACAGGAATGCAGCCGCTCATAAGAGCAGGCCCTGGCCCTCTGCAAATGGGAACACCGTCACCGCCAAGTATCTTTGGTGCAAAGAAGAAGAATATCTTATCGACTATTCCGGCAGAAAAAGCGGAAGAAATTACCCGGCTGCCACCCTCGATAAGAAGGCTTGTAATCCCCATTGAACCAAGAATATTCATAAGAGGCTCAAGATCTATGAGGTTTCCTTTGGTGGGCGATTCAATAAATTTTATTCCTTTTTTTTCCAGCCTTATCTTTTTTTGCAAAAAGGCTTTATCAGAACCTGAATCGCTTATTACTATAATTGTATCAGAATCGGAATGTTGCTGCAAGACAATCGCATCTTCAGAGATAGAAAGCCTTGAATCAAGAATTACCCTTGCCGGGTCAAGACAATTAAACCCGTCAATCCGGGCAGTAAGCTTGGGATCGTCTCTTTTTACTGTATCAATTCCAACCATCACGGCATCAGAAAAATGCCTCAGCCTGTGAACAAATTGCCTTGATTCCTCACAGGTAACCCATTTGGAATCTCCGGTTTTTGTGGCAATTTTTCCATCCAGAGTTGAAGCACATTTTACGATTACAAATGGCCGTTTTTGTTCAATATATTTAATAAAAACCTCGTTCTGTCTCTTTGCTTCACTTTCGCAGACTCCAAATTCTACTTCTATTCCCTTGTTTCTTAAATATCCGGCTCCGCCTCCCTTTACATCCGGATTCGGATCCTTCATTGCAGATACAACCCTTTTTATGCCTGCATTAATGATTTTTTCTGTGCATGGAGGCGTTTTCCCAAAATGGTTGCATGGTTCAAGGGTAACATAAAGAACGGCGCCTTTTGCATTCATTTTGGCGTCATCAATGGCATTGATCTCGGCATGCGCTTTTCCGGCAGCCTCATGATATCCTTTTCCAACGACCTTCCCGTCTTTAACAACAACCGCACCTACCATCGGGTTTGGTGAAGTAAATCCCCTGCCTTTTTCGGCAAGGTCGAGAGCCATTTTCATGAAGAATGCGTCATCCATATTCATTAACTATCTACTATTATTGATGGCTTCGTAAAAAGCCAATATCTCACGCCAAGCCACAAAGATCACAAAGTTAACTTATTAATATTAAATGATATTTTCTTGGTGCTCTTAGCGACTTTGTGAGAAAATAGAGTTTTTACGAGTCCATCATTATTGTCCCATTCGGGGATTGGGAGAAATGCTTTTCACCTGGACCCTGGAATCCTTGAATCCTCGGCCCCTAAAACTACAGGCTTTGGCCGGTAGTTTATTTGCTTAAAAGTTTCTTCAGCTCTGAAACGAAATCATTAACATCCTTGAATTCTCTGTAAACAGATGCAAATCTGACATATGCCACATCATCAGTTTCGTGGAGCTTTGCCATTATCTTTTCGCCAATTACGTGTGCCGGTATCTCTTTCTCCCCTGTTTCTCTGAGGTCACGCTCAAGTTCGTCAAGAAAATCTTCAATAACATTCATGCTTATATTCCGTTTTTCGCAGGCTTTCTGAATTCCTGAACGCACCTTGTCTTTTGAAAAGACTTCCCTGCGGCCGTCCTTTTTTATTATCATAACGGGAATATCTTCAATCTGTTCGTATGTCGTAAACCGCCTGTCGCATCCTATACATTCCCTGCGTCTACGAATCACGTTCCCGTCCTTGCTCAATCTTGAATCAATCACTTTGTTGTCAATTTCTCCGCAAAAAGGACACTTCATAAGGAGCCTCCCTGTCAGACTTAATCTATTTTAATACCTTCGTAAAAATTCAAAAAACGCCTTTTTACTTGGCGGGAAATCCGCCTGAGGCGGACTCTCCCGCCGCTTGAAGTAAATTGAAGATTCACTGCAACAAGATGCAGTGAATCTTCCCGGTAAGGTTGTTGGGCATTTTGTATTCGCTCACTAACCCCGCAAAAACTGCGTGGTTGACGCTCGCTTTTCCGGTCAAGCGGTTCCACCCTCACCCCAGGCCGGGGCTTAATCGCCCTCGGCCTGCTGATGGACTTTTTCTAGTCCATCAATTTTGATTACTTCAATACCTGCTTCATCAAGCATCTCGGAAGAAATACTGTCTGCATATCCATCCAGATAATATATTTTTATTATGCCGGCATTTATTATCATCTTGGCACAAATTGAACATGGAAGATTCGTGCAATATAAAGAGGCTCCCCGTATGGAAACCCCGTGAAAGGCAGCCTGAATAATAGCATTCTGCTCGGCATGAATTCCTCTGCAGAGCTCATGCCTTTCACCTGAAGCTACATTCATTTTTTCACGAAGGCAGCCTATTTCAAGACAATGCTTTAACCCCGAAGGAGCCCCGTTGTAACCAGTAGAAAGGATCCTCTTGTCTTTGACTATTGAAGCGCCCACAGAGCGCCTGAGACATGTAGACCTTTTTGCTACAAGGGCAGTGATATCCATAAAATATGCATCCCATGATGGGCGGCCGCATTTATCTGACATAATATTTTATCTGCTCTCTAAATCAGTATTTTTCACACGAAGGCACAAAGGCACGAAGAAATGTCTATTGAAAACATTCAGGTTTTTCTTTGTGCCCTCCGTGATCTTTGTGTGAGAACAACTTCCAATGAATTCATCAATGTTTATTATTGTACATCGGAAAAGCTTCACAAAGCTCGCGAACCCTATCTCTTGTCCGGTTAATTACGGCATCATCGTTATGGTTTTTCAGAACTTCAATAATGAGTCCCGCAACTATTTCCATCTCCGGTTCCTTCATGCCTCTTGTGGTAAGAGAAGGAGTGCCGATTCTGATCCCGCTTGTAACAAACGGTTTTAACGTTTCGAATGGTATGGAATTCTTGTTCACAGTTATCCCTGCCCGGCCAAGAACATTTTCAGCATATTTTCCTGTGATATTTAAATTTCTTAAGTCGGCGAGCATCATGTGATTATCAGTACCGCCAGATACAAGATTTATACCGGCTTTCATCAAATGCCCGGCAAGGAGTTTCGCGTTTTTGACCGTGCCAACCTGGTATGACTTGAAGGATTCAGATAATGCTTCCTTGAAACATACGGCCTTGGCAGCAATTACATGCATCAGGGGACCGCCCTGAATTCCAGGAAAAATCTCCTTGTTTAATTTCTCCCCGAATTGTGCTCTGGCAAGGATAAGGCCTCCCCTCGGACCCCTTAAGGTTTTATGAGTCGTGGATGTTACAACATCTGCAAAAGGCACTGGTGACGGATGTACGCCGGCTGCAACAAGGCCCGCGATATGCGCCATATCAACCATCAAATATGCGCCAACCGATCCGGCAACTCTTGCAAAGGCTTCAAAATCGAGTATTCTAGGATAGGCACTTGCGCCGGCTACAATCAGTTTAGGCTTGTGTTTTTCGGCTTGTTGTGCAAGTACATTATAATCAATAATCCCGGTATCTTTGTTAACTCCATAGTGAATAAAATTGAAAAATCTTCCCGAAAAGCTGGCCGGGCTTCCATGGGTCAGATGGCCACCGTGGGAAAGATTCATCCCAAGTATCGTATCTCCGGGATGCAGCAATGCGAAATATACGGCCATGTTGGCCTGAGATCCTGAATGAGGCTGCACATTTGCATATGAAGCTCCGAAAAGTTTTTTCACCCTTTCAATTGCCAGCTTTTCAGCCACATCGACCTGTTCACAACCTCCGTAATAACGCTTGTCCGGATACCCTTCGGCATATTTATTTGTCAGCACACTCCCCTGCGCTTCCATTACAGCCGGACTGGCTATGTTCTCGGATGCTATCAGCTCCAATGTGTTTTTCTGTCTTTCGAATTCACACGCAATGATTTTTGCTATTTCAGGATCTGTCTTCTCTATGTATTTCAGGTTCAAATCTCACTTCCTTTTATATAAACATTCTTTGTTGCAACTCTGCCCTGGTTTGAAACAAAAATTAAATCCGGATTACGACGTCATGGGACCCGCTGCTATTTAAACAGCCTTACCAATAGAATTGAATTTATCTATCCTGAGCTGATGACGTCCTCCCTCAAAGGGAGTTTCAAGCCAGGCTTTGAGTATTTCGAGTGCAAGACTTTCTCCGATAACACGGCCCCCAAGAACAAGCACATTGGAATTGTTATGGCGGCGGCTCATAATTGCAGAGAATAGATCATTACTAAGAGTCGCTCTGACATTAGAAAATCTGTTGGCAACAATAGACATGCCAAGTCCGGTCCCGCAAAGAAGTATCCCGCGGTTAAATTTTCCGGCAGAAACCAGGGAAGCAACCTTGATTCCATAATCCGGATAATCAACCGAACTTTCATTTTTGGCTCCGGCATCTTCAATTTCAAAACCATTTTCCAGGAGATACATCCTTATTTTCTCCTTGAGATGATAAGCTGCATGATCACTTCCGATAACAATTGGTGATTTATCCATCGGCTAACCCTTGATGCTTAAGTAAAAAAGTTAATAATTTGGATGGCTTTGTAAAAAGCGGATCCTTTTCATCAAAGCTCTTTATTTAAAGAAATTGTAAATGACAAGTGAAATTACATTTATCTTTTAATAACCGCAAGAAAAAAAATAAGCTCATGATGTAAATGAGTTTAAGGGGAAAAAGCGGGATATTAACAGGTGAAAAGAGGAATTCCCCTGCCCTTTTGAAAACGGGCAGAGGATGAAAACAACATCAGTGGGAGTTTATGAAATCAATTGCATTTTTTACTGTAACAAGTTTTTCCGCGTCATCATCTGAGATTTCCATTTCAAATTCTTCTTCCATGGTCATGATAAGTTCAACCAAATCAAGAGAATCGGCTCCAAGATCATTCACGAAAGACGCCTCCGGAACAACTTCAGAGAGATCTACCCCGAGTTTCTCGGCAATAATTTTTTTTACTCTATCTTCAACAGACATAAATTCTCCTTTCAATTCACATATACATCCCGCCACTGACATGAATAACCTGGCCGGTAATATACGCTGCACACTCAGAAGCAAGAAAAACAACCGCAGCTGCCACATCTTCCGGCTTACCCGCCCGTCCAAGCGGAATCTGGTTTATCATCGATTCCTTCACTTTTTCCGAAAGAGATGCCGTCATATCTGTTTCAATAAACCCAGGAGCCACAGCATTGGCGGTTATTCCCCTCGAAGCAAGTTCTTTTGCTACAGCTTTTGTAAATCCTATTATCCCGGCTTTTGAAGCTACGTAATTAGCCTGGCCGGGATTGCCGCTCACGCCCACAACGGAAGATATGTTAATGATCCGGCCGTATCTTTGCTTCATCATGGGTCTTGTAACGATTTTGGTACAGATGAATGTGCCTTTCAGG
>JAGVOC010000468.1 GCA_020052975.1 Desulfobacterales bacterium
CCTTTACCGGGACGCCGATCAGGATATATATCCGCGACAGGGATAAAGAAAAGAAAAAATGAACTATCTGAAGATTATCGGGAAAAGTTTTCTTGATTTTTTCAAAGACAGCGGCATCATGCTCGCCGGGTCCCTGTCCTATTTCACGATGATGGCTCTCGTGCCGTTCTGTCTCTTCCTGATCGCCATTTTCGGTTTTATTCTCGGACAGTACTATAATTTTTACGACTTTTTCGCGACAAAGCTCAGCGGCTTCTTTCCCGCTATTACCTCGGAGATTACAAACGAACTCAGCAAACTGATACGCTTTAAAGGCATAGGGGTCCTCAGCATACTGCTCTACGGTTTTCTCTCCCTCCAGGTCTTCGCTTCAATCGAGAACGCACTCCAGGTCATATTCAAGATAGAGAAGAGACGGCACCTCCTCTGGTCAATCGTCATCTCATTCGTCATGGTGTCTTTTATCATTATTATGCTCACAATCTCCTTTACAGCGACTTCTCTCATTCCTCTCCTGAAAACACTGCGCCAGACATTCCCCGAATTGCGGATCGGACTGATAACGGGATTTTTGATACAGTATGTTGTGCCGTTTTTTATGGTCCTTTTCACTGTAACCGTCATGTATATCTTTTTCCCGAGAACAAAAGTAAAAATTCCCCATGCTCTTGCAGGAGCGCTCTTCACTACTGCATTCCTCGAAATCGCAAAGCATGTCTTTACCTGGTACGTCGGTACAATCGTCAAATTCGGGACAATATATGGCCCCCTTTCGGCATTCGTCATTTTTCTTCTCTGGATGTTTTATTCATCCTGTATCTTTCTTGTCGGCGCAGAACTGGTCCATAATCTTTCCGTCGTCAGGAAAAGAAAATAATGATACATGCTGTCTGTGTGACGTCGTCTGGAGATGCTGTCTACTAGATGAGAGAAGGCAAATACAGAAGTGGCACCTTATGTGTTCATAATGAACTAACCCGCAGTCCCGAAGGCTTTCGGGACGAGGTATCAAAGATGTCATTCAGGCTTGTCCGGAATCTTTCTTTGTTTTACTGTATTGTTGTGTATAACGCATTACCCCGGAAGGATTCCCGACAAGCGGGAATGACAGAATAAGGAAAACGGTAACCCCGATGCAGAGCATCGAGGAATTCTTTGATTAAAAGTGTGATAATACATAGACTTATAGGTATCTATTGGAAAATTCATCGTCCATATGATATAAATTCAGTGAGATAGCATTGTCATTTATCTTGCTTGCATTTAGTTAAGAATAAGACTCTATACAGAGGAACAGCCTATGAAACTCGGAGAAGCATTAGTCAAGGAAGCCCTGATCACAAAGGATCAGCTGCATCAGGCTCTTGAAAGACAGGTGCAGTTCGGCGGCAGGATAGGGACCAATCTCATCGAGCTCCGTTTTATTGCAGAAGAGGACTTGTCAAAGTTCCTCAGTAAATATTTCAGGATTCCTGCAGCAACCGCTGAGGTAATAAACAATATCCCCGAGGAAGTGCTTTCACTGATTAGCACGGACATTGTAGAGAAATATCAGATCCTTCCGTTCAAGAAAGACCGGGGCAGACTTCATACCGCGATGCTCAATCCAAAAGATAACATGGAGGTCGATGAACTCCGGTTCAGAACCGGATTCGATATTATTCCCTATGTAATCACGGAATCAAGACTCCTTTATGCCTTCGAAAAATATTACGGTATCAAGCGTGACCTCCGGTATATCAGTCTTACCGACCGGTTCAATCCGGAGACAAAAGTTGAAGAAAGCTCTGTCCAGAAGGTCAAACAGGCGTTTTCCGAAGTGAAAGACACTGAAGAGATCGCAGGAATTCTTCTGAACGAGATATTTAAACTCACCAAACGGGTGGCTCTTTTTACTTTGAAAGGCGATAAAATTACCGGTTGGAAATCAAGGGGTCTCGATACAGAGCAGTTTGCGCTCCCGGCAGCAGAATCACCGGTCTTTGCAGAAGTGATCAGGAGCAGGGCGAACTACCGGGGTCCTGTCATGAAAATACAGGGCAACGAAGCCCTGATCAGCCTCCTTTCCGGCACGCCCCAGGACGCCCTTGTCCTCCCCATCGCTCTCAGAGAGAAGGTCATCGCACTCCTGTATGTGGATAACGGAAATAATACCGTGCTGGATGCAAGCGTCGGCTATCTTGGCCAGCTTTCACAAATGGCGACCCTCGCCTTTGAGCTCGTTATCCTGAAGCGGAAAATCCTTGATCTGGACACTTCCTCTGCGAAAAAATAAAAGCCTCAATTCACCTGATAGCAAGAGCAGTGTCTGCTTCAGTAATGCCACAGCTTCAAATTTCCTGCCTGTCAGTTTTCTGCTGTTGACTGCTGTTGAGCTTGCAAGCCGGTTTTCACAGGGCCGCCTCACCTCTCTCTCCCGTTCTTATCCTGATCGCGTCTGCAAGAGGATATATGAATATCTTCCCGTCGCCGATCTCACCGGTAAACGCCGCTTTCTGAACGATCCCCACAATCTCTTCG
>JAGVOC010000064.1 GCA_020052975.1 Desulfobacterales bacterium
ACCATGACGCTATCGAAGAACGAAACGTTAAATCAAAAACACCTAAGAAAACCAATGCCCTTTAATAACCGAATTTACAGGAAAGAAAAGACTTGATCTGCTTCTCTAAGATGATAATATTTTTTGGAATAATGCATCTATGTCAAAAGGCTTACTTATAATACCTGCTGCTAAGCTGCCTATATTTTTATCTGCTCGTAACGTATCTATATCCAGCGTGCCGGATATAATGAACGCAGCGCATCGAGGGTTTTTGTTTTTTATCCTTTTCAATAGATCAACCCCGGTTAAGCCTTTCATTTTATAATCAAAAAAACAGACATCATACCAATTTTTCTCAATAAGGAGCGCCCCTTCCGCGCTGTCCGATGTATTATCAACAATATACCCCTCCTCACGAATGAGCATGGCCAATGAATTACTTACGCTCGCATCATCATCTACTATCAGGATTTTTTTATGCATCTTTCTGCCTCTGTATCGGTAAAGTTATTGTTACCGTTGTCCCTCTTCCCTTATCGCTTTCAATGGATATCGACCCGTCATGTAACTTGATCACAAGATTGCATACAGCTAAGCCCAGGCCGATGCCTTTTGTTCTAGTGGTAAAGAATGGTTCGAAAACCTTCTTTAAATGCTCCTTTTCTATCCCCTCCCCATTGTCTTTTATAGAAACAGACACGAGGGAATCGTTAACCTGAGATTCGATATCCATTATTCCGGCGTTTTTGTTTAGCGCGTCGAAGGCGTTATTCAAGATGTTGCTGAATACCTCTTTCATTTGAAGAGGGTCTGCCTCAATGGAGAGATCTTTTGTCTGATCTATTTTCATGTTAACAGTTATGTTTTGACCCGGACGCCTACCCCTCTCCACGTCAATACATTCTTTAAGGATGCTGTTTATCTTAACAATTTGGAAGCGCCCTATTTTTATTTTTGAATATGATAAAACATTATTTATTGTCTGATCAGCTTCTGAAATTCTCTTATCGATAGTACGTAAGTCTCCTTCAATCCGGGGATCTTTGATCATTTTTTTAATGTGGTATGTTGACAATCCTATGTCAGCTAATGGGTTGCGCAACTCGTGCGCGACGGTAGCAGCCAGAGTTCCTATATCAGAAAGCCTCTTTGCCCTATCAATTTCCTTTAGCGCTGATGTTAATTCCTGCACTTTTTCATGCACGAGTTTTTCTAGCATGTCTTTATCTCTTTTTAAAACCTCCTCGGCCTTCTTCAGAGAGGTAATATCCTGAGTAATTCCGAAACCGGCAAGCAGAGCGCCTTTCTCGTCAAACTCCAAATACGCTTTTTCCCGCACCCATTTTACCTTGCCGTCCACAATGATTCTGTGTTCAATATCATAATCCTCACCCGTCATGCCCGCCTTCCATTTCTTATCAACGTAATCGCGGTCATCGGGATGGACTATGGAAAGGAATATTTCGTATGTCAAGGGCGTCCCATTCGGGACACCGAAAATACGGTAGTTTTCCTCGGACCAAACAAGCTCGTTTCGCTGAACATTCAGCCGCCAGTTCCCAATGTTTCCCACAGCCTGGGCACGCTTTAAGTCTTCCTGGCTTGCCCGCAATGCTGCTTCGAACTGCTTTCGTGCGTCGATCTCCTTGTTCAAATCATCACGCGAAGCGGTGGTCGTCTGTAAATCATTGGTCATCTTATCAAACGCTCTGGAAAGCTGTCCGATTTCGTCCTTCTGATTGCTAACGATTTTATAGTCCAAGTTTCCGCTTCCTACAATCTGGGTGTCTTTAACGAGTTTGTTTATAGGACGAGCCATAGACTCTGAAAAAAGCAATGTCGTTACGCAGGTCAGAATGAAAATATAAAACAGGCTCAGCAGAAATAATTTGCGCAATTTTTCTACGTCAGCGAATGCTTCCCGAGTATCTATTTTAGCAACAATTCCCCAGCCTAAAGAAGGTATATGTCGCCAGGCCGCGATGACTTTTTGCATCCGGTAATCAATCGACAGGCCGGCTCCGGTCCTGCCTTGCACAGCTTCCTGAATAGGAATACCGGTTTTTGAGCCAATTGTTATTCTTCTGTTAAGGGATGAGCCAGAATCATGCCTGAGAGGATTTAAATACAGCACCTCATTTCCGATTTTCTTACCCAATAGAGCTTCTCCCGTTTTGCCCAAACCGGTCACGTCCTGAATAAGGCCATAAAACTGGTCAATGTACATCTCAAAAATGATCACTCCTGTAAAAACGTCATTAAGATCAACAATCGGAGCAGAAACCAGAATTGATAACTTATTGCCGTGAGCTTTGTTAAAAAATATATCCGTGATATAGATCCTGTTTTTACCTTCCGTAAAACTCTTTTGCTCGGGATCTGGAAGAATACTTAATAATACACTTGAGTCGACCACTCTGCGCGAGTAAACAATCTTGCCCTCATGATTAACCAGCATGATATCAGCCAAACCTAAAGCTGCCTGCGTCACGGATAATTGGTTATCAAGCATCTTCCAAGCTGCACGGAATTCCGGGTCATCTCTCTTGTCGGCAAGATTGGTCAAAACGGAAAGATAGCGCTTAATATTATAAAATCCCTGAGCCACCTCTATATTAGCTTTAAGCGAGGCAACGTATGTCTCTATCTTGTCCGCCTTAAAAAAGGCGATATCTTGCAATGCTGAAATATGCCCGGCCTTCAGGGAATTTTCATAATTCCTGAAGGTTAAGGCGCCGATAAAAAACATGGGGATCAAAGCAAACGTCAAAAATAGAATGATAAGTCTCAATTTTATAGACATAGTAATTCTGCCCTCTATATTCTACATCTCTTTCATTCTAAACCATTTACCATCTTTATTATCCCCAAAATCATCACGCAGTACCTACACCAACGGTCATCCAAACGTCTAAATGAATATTTTTTTGTTATTCTTCGAATGAAACATCATCTGGCAGTCGAAAGTATGTAGACACACTTTCTTGCATCTTCTATTAGGAATTCTCGAATGGTTTATTTTAACATAAAATTAACCTCATATAAACAAGAACAGGCTGATCGATCAGCCTGTTCTTCCCTGTTTAGCAAAGCATAACTCTACTTCAATTTATCTGTTATCTCGTAGATGACTCCGGACGCTACCTCGGGCTTGGGAAGCCCTAACTTACGCGCGGAAACGGTGATTTCAGTGGTTGAAGCATCGAGTTTCTTAAGTTTTAGGGTAACACCTGCGCCTTTAACTTCGGCGTTTATAATGCCCTTGGGTCTATTCTCCCTTTTAACTACCCCCATCTGTTTGAGCACCTGCAATCCAGCATCATATGCCTTATCCATTGTTGCGTTAAAAGAATCTTGGGCATAGTCTTTACCGGTAAAACTCAATACAGCAGCAACAGGCAAAGCCGCCGCTCCGGTCAACATGGATGCAGCATATACTTTAAGCCCATGGATACCTGCCGCCTTTAATGGTTCGGAGATCATCAATACAATAAGCTGTTCGACACTGGTAATATTCTTGTAACTCTTCTTGAGATCTACCTCGTATACCTTGACAGTCGGCTGGCCCTCAACGCTATAATCCTTGCTGACTATCCTGCCTATAGCTAAATTCGCAAGGTCGATCCGTATCGCAATCTCTTTTGCGGGTTTTTTTGCTTCTTTCTCCGGAGCTTTTGCCTTCTGCTCCTCAATTATCTTAAGAGAATCCACGTTAAGCTTGCCTTCTTTATTCTTGACCATAACTACTTCTTTGAGTTCTAAGTCTATCATTTTAATATGGACCTTGCCTGTTATGAGCGCTCCCAGGTCATAGTCAATACTCATTTTAGGAATATCAATAAGGATATCCTTTGGGAATCCTTTAGGATTATACATTTGGAAATTGGATATTTTGGCCGATTGCCTTATTACGCTTAAAGAAAAGCCGCCTATTGTTACAGGGGCGCCTGTTACGCTGCTTGCAACCGTGCCGATGAGCGATTTGATAAGAAAATCCCTGGTCAAACAAAATCCAAAGATGAGGACAATTACCAGAATTATGAACTTGATCTTTTTCCGCATTTTGTACCTCCTTTATTAGCCCTTAGGCATTTGGGAAGCCTATCTATGGCTTTTTTGCAGGAATGGTGAAACAAAAAGTGCTGCCTTTGCCGACTTCGCTTTCTACCCAAATCTTGCCGCCATGGGCTTCTACGGCAAGCTTACAAAACGTCAGACCCAAACCGTGGCCAAGCCTTGCCCGGCTGTCTTGGACCTGGGCAAACTTTTCAAAGATCTTTTCACGATATTCATTGGCTATACCAGGGCCTGAATCTCTAACCTCTATATAAAGATCACTATTTTCATTCCGGCAATCTACTTTCACTATAACGCTGCCATTTTCCGGCGTGTATTTTATCGCGTTGCTTATTAAGTTGGCTATAACACGTTTTATCAGAACCTTGTCAGCCGAAATACCTGGGATCTCGCAATCGGCCTCCAGAGAAACAGACTTACTTTGCCTTGACGCACTGATCTGCATCTGTCGGACCACTTCTCGCACTAGTTCTTGGAGCCTGAAATTTTCATAGTTTAACTTAAGTTCGCCCTCTTCCATTTTGTTGATATCCAAAAGGTTGGCGATCATCATCTTTAATTCTTCGCTAGAGTCAAAGGCTTGCTTCAAACAATCGCTTTCATCTTTAGAAAGTTTTTCATTGCACAACAACTGTAGCAACTGAAGATTTCCTGAAACCGCCGCCAGCGGATTATTCAAATCATGGACGATCATATGGGTAAGGCTGTCTTTGAGATCTTCAAGCTTCTTTACCTGAAGCTGCAGCTTATGCATCCTAGCCACGGTCTTATGGACCATCTCCCTTTCCCTGCGGGTTATGAAATTCAGAGCCTGAATGATAAGGTCCTTGTCATGGGCACCGCGCGAAAGGCTTGAGACCTGGATCCTCAATTTTGCGATCTCATCATGCATGGCCGGCCTCGCCTTTCTCTTTACCGATCAAATCTAATCCACATTCCAGATTGCGCAAGTGCATAATACATTTGCCTATCATGTCTCCCTGAATAACGGAACCGTGTTGAGGAAGGATCAACTTAATGTCAAGCTTCTCAAATTTGTCCATAACGAAATTCAAATGCTTCCGGCTTGGCATATAGTTAACATGGAAAGCATCCATCTGCTCTTCGTATCCTTCGCGCGCATAAATATTCCAGTCGAGAGATGTGGCAGCAAAAATATCCGAAGAAAACAGTAGTTTGTCCTTCTCGTCGTAGGTAGCAAAGGCCCCTGGAAAATGGCAAAAAGGAGTATCGATAAATCTAAGTATGCGCCCGCTTTTTAATTTAAGTTCATTATCACTGCTGTCCGGTAAAACTTTTAGAAGAGCGTTAATTGCGGGTCATCCCGCTTGAGTCTTAAAATAATGTTAGATGTGGCCTTTAACAGCTCA
>JAGVOC010000421.1 GCA_020052975.1 Desulfobacterales bacterium
AGGGCTTCCCCTCTCCCGCCGCTTGAAGTAAATTCAAGCGGTTCCACCCTCACCCCAGGCCGGGGCTTAATCGCCCTCGGCCTGTTGATGGACTTTTTAGGAGTCCATCATATTCTGTTTATCGACATGAAAATATTCCTGTGCTGGATGCTTATGTCCAGACCGAGTTCGGAGGCCCTCTTCATTAACTCTGCCCGGAGTATCTGCTGATCAATGTCATTTGGAATGTCTACTTCATAGATCATTATGTTGTCAGTGGGATTGTCACCGCCTTTAAATATGGCTTTAAGATCGGTGACATTTACGCCGTGTTTTGCGATTATTTCGGTTATTCCCGCAACAAGCCCTTTTCTGTCAGGCCCGATTGTGGTTATTATAAAAGGCTCACACCTGCCTGATTCAAAACCTCCTTCTTTATGTTCGAGAGATTTTACATATACATTAAGATTAAGATGAGCAAGAGCTCTTGTTAATTGTGAGCATACCTCGCCGTTGGTTAAATCCGAAGGTATTGAAGCAATAAATATTCCCGAGAATTCTGACTGGAGGATTGTCTGGTTAATGTTTTCAATATTGCAGTCGAGCTTAAATAGTGTGGCTGTGACAGCTGCTATGATTCCCGGCCTGTCTTGGCCCAGCACGGAAATTACTGATTTATTCATATTGTCCCGCTTTATTTATGTGTTGTTTATGGTTTATGAAAGAATATGGATTCATCAACCGAGTTTACATCTTTACACCCGGTCAGGATTTCTTTCAGAATAAACTTTAAGGGAGTTTTGTCAATAATTTCCTTTAGTTTTTGAGGTGACGAAAGATCAGAATATCTGCAGTGGCATTTTTCTACGTGTGAACTATGTTTATATTGTGTTGATTTGATTGATTCAATGTCATAATATTCCTGCAGGATCAACAAACTCAAAGGGCGCCATTTAACATGCGTATTATCACAACTCATAAAAACACAGACTTTGATGCACTCGCATCCATGGTTGCAGCGACGGTTTTATATCCCGGAGCAGTTTGCGTTCTTCCTAAAACAGTAAATCCAAATGCCAGGGCTTTTATTTCCATGCATAAAGATGTTTTAGACCTGCGTTCCCCGGAAGAGATTGATTTGGCTGAAGTAACAAGTCTTGTTGTAGTTGATACAAACAGCTGGGGTCGCCTTGACCGTATGAGCGCACTTTCGAAAAGAGATGATCTTGAGATTATTGTGTGGGATCACCATAAGGGTTCAGGGGATATAAAAGCAATATGGAATTGTCAGGAAGAAACAGGCGCAAATATAACCCTGATGGTCCGAAGTCTGAAAAAAGAAAAAAAATATATCACTCCTATACAGGCTACCCTTTTTCTGACCGGGCTTTATGAGGATACAGGGAACCTTACTTTTCCGTCATCAACGGCAGAGGATGCTTACGCGGCAGGCTTCCTTCTCGAAAACAAGGCGGACATTAATGTTATCAGCAATTTTCTGCGCCAAGCCTACGGTGAAAAACAGAAAAACATACTTTTTCATATGCTGCAGAACGCAAACAGAGCAAAAATAAACGGCTACAGCGTGAGTATCAACAAGCTGGAAATAGACGGTCATGTTAACAGTCTCGCAGTTGTTGTTGGAATGTACAGGGAAATACTGAATGTGGATGCCGCATTCGGAATCTTTACAAGCAGGGATAAGGACAAGTGCATGGTTATTGCGCGCAGCAATGCGGACGGTATTGATGTAGGGGCAATCATGCGCAGCATGGGCGGGGGAGGGCATCCGGGCGCTTCTTCGGCAATGCTTAAATCAGTTAATCCTGATGCGGTTGAGGAATGGATAAGAGAGCTTATCGAAGGGAATCAGCAGGCATCCGTGCAGATAAGCGATATAATGTCATTTCCGGTTTTTACCGTTGCATCGGATACGACAATGGAAAAAGTTGCCTCAATACTTAAGGAAAAAGGCTGCACAGGTCTTCCCGTTGTCGAAGGAGAAAAGCTTGTAGGCATAATTTCCAGGAGGGATTTTAAAAAAATAAAGAGGGAATCCCAGTTAAAATCCCCTGTAAAGGCATTCATGAACACAAATGTCATGACAATCGAACCCGGGAAGAGCCCGATTCAAGCAGCGCGTATAATGGTAAAGCATGACATAGGACGTCTTCCCGTCGTTGAAGACGGGCGCATTATCGGTATTATTACAAGATCCGATTCCATGCTATATTTTTATGATATGCTGCCGGATTAGACGGGATTCCGATTCATTTTCAGGGTAAACATCACCGTCAGAAGACTCCGTATATGAAATCTTATTTGCTTCAAACCGGTCAATTGCAATCTTTTAAAACTCTTTCTGGCGGAAAAGATATCTTGGAATGGGCTTCAAACGTCTATTAGCTGATCGTCGTCAGTCGCAGTTGACGAAACAGCCACGGCGCACCCAGTGATACCCAAAGCCCCACCGCTGTATAACGCACGAAACGCATAAAGAAGTACAGCGGTTTACTCATTCCCGGGAAAATCAGCTTAAGACCGTAATACAAGGCAAACAATACAATTACGCCAACTGCGAAACGCAAAACGCGCTGCCGCAACGGTCCTGCTGTGCTGAAGGGGGCTAAGTGTATAGTCAGAGCCAACCCTGTGCTTATCCCCATCAGTACTGCCATTGGACCAATGTTGTCGTTGTTGGGATGAAGTGCTAAAAGCATCGTCGGCATGACAAACGCCAGAGTCAGTTGGATAGCCAAACCCATCTGCTGAAGTAGGGTCACGACACGCTGTCCCATCATGAGATAGGCCGCAAGAAAAAAGGCACCAATCGCCCATCCTCCAAGTACATCTGTGGGAAAGTGCACTCCCAGGTAGATACGTGAGAAGCCGACCAGAACCATCAACAGAATAGCAACAACCCATAACCAGGTTCTGCGGAATCCATCTGCAATGATACCCCACACGATCACCGCCGATTGGGAGTGACCGCTGGGAAAGCCATATCCCTCAGCCCTGTATAGTCTTACAACTGGGTCAAGTTCGAACGGGCGAGGGTGGGCAAATATATCCTTAAATCCTGTGTTGGCATAGGTCGATAGCAGGAAGATGATACCGAGACGGGCTCCCACAGATGAATCCAAGCACCAGTAAACAAGCGGAATAAGAATGAGGAAGAACAACTCCTCGCCTGTGAAAGTGATGGTCTTAAAAAGTGTGTCGAGCACCGGCCCATGAACCTGTTGAACAATCCGGATGAACTTAAGTCCCCATTCCCATATTGCTTCCATTGTTTCCTCATTGCTTGATCGTTGATGAATCGGATTGGGGCATTGTCAATCTCCTTCTTTGTGCTTCCTTCATCTCCAATATGGCTTCAGTAGAATTACAATATAAGGCAGTCGGCGACCAGCTCCCAGAGATATTTTACGGTAAGATTTTCCATACCGTATTCTTTTTTGATGCTGTTCAGCTGACCGTGACAGCTATGGCAGGGGACAACCACCATTTCGGCGCCTGTAGCCCTAATCTGTTCCATCTTCTTTTTCCCATAAGCTATCCGCTCATCATTATATCCGGTTGTGAGTGCACCGCCACCACCTCCGCAGCATAACTGGTTCTCTTTTGCCGGGTAAAGATCGACCCAGTTCTCCATACACCGGTCAAGTATCCATCTCGGTTCGTCAAAAAAACCATGGCCGAATATTTTTTCTGCTTTCCTGCCGTAATTGCAGGGATCATGATATGTAGCAAGAACTTTGAATTTTGACCTGTTAAGCCTGATTCTTCCTTCCTTTATGTATTTTATGAGAAGATCAAACACGGTATAAGTCCCGATCTTTTCAAGCTCTTTTGGGTACCATTTTTGAAGACCAGACCTGGTCGCAAGATATGCGTGCCCTCACTCCGGCCAGAGGAGATTTTTAATTTCAAACCTGTTCATCTGCTCCATGATTCTTCCGGCCATTGTTTTAACGGCTTCATCGTCTCCGGTAAAAAGCCCCCAACTTGTTCCCTCCCAGTTTTCAGAGGTTATTGTCCAGTCCTCTTTCGCGGCATGAAATATTTTCCACCAGTATTTCAAATCCTCTGTATGGGTGTTTACCAGCTTGTTATGAATTGTTGATAAAAGGTTGGCGCCTTTTTTGTCTATAGGAACTTGAAAGCCTTCAAATCCCGGTTCTTCGGCTATTTCACCTGCAACATCCTCTACGATATATATAAAATCCTCTTTCGGAAGAGCAAGGTTGTTTCCGGTTTTAAGAGCCGCTTCAAGACCCTTTTGAAGTATTCCCGGCACTTTCGCCTTTTCGCGCAAACCCCTTATGTGTCTGACGAGATCGGGAATCCGGATTTCCATAGGACAGAGATGTTCGCATTTGCCGCACATTGTGCATATCCACGGCCATTTTGCATTCACAACTTCATCTTCAAGGCCTAACCCCGCCATTCTGACCAGCATTCTTGGGTCAAATCCGTCTATGCCCGAAGCAGGGCAGGAGCTTGAGCAGAGGCCGCATGTTATGCAGAAATCATGAAAAAAAGGCAATGTTTTGAATCTGCCGTGATTTAATTCCCCTAAACCGATCACCTTTTCGGTCTGATTCATTTTTGTTCCTTCTGTTTTTTTAAATTGCCTGAACCAAGAGCCTTTAAAGTATTTTCAAACAGATTGGTTACCTGCGCAAATTCATACCCCATGTTTGAGGCAAGCGTTTTAATCTCAAGGCGTTCTTTCTCAAAATTCATGTGTGAAAAAGCCTCCTTTAACTGCTCGACCCTCTGGCGGGCAAAAATATTTCCGTCTTCCGAGTGGCAGTTTCCGGCATGACATGTAAGCAGAAGTACACCATCGGCTTTATTCTGAAAGGCCGATAGTATGTATTCCATGGAAACATATCCCGAGCAGGGTACCTCCATAATTTTCAAATTTGCAGGCAGCCTGTATCCCATGCAGAGGGCAAGTTCTTTTGCGCGGACTGCCGAACGGTTGCAGCAAAAAGCAATGATAAGAGGGGATGATTTTACGATGCATGCAGCCTGTCTGATTTCGTCCGCTACATTCCTGTTGTCCGGAAGATTCAATGAAATGGCGCCTCTCGGGCACTCTGCAAAACAGATTCCGCATCCTTCGCATGCGTCAGGCATAACGGAAGGCCTGATATCAAGGTCAATAGCCCGGTAAGGGCAGCACCGGTAGCAGGTAAGGCATCTGACACATGAGCCGCTTCTGATTTCGGCTTTTGCTTTCGGCTCTTTATTATTATCCGGTATGCCGGAAGTAAGAATAGCAGCATTAGCGGAATCGGTTATATTGTCTGCGGCATTAAGAACGCTTCTTGACGGTCCCGCAATAAAGACTCCTTTTCTGTTTGTATATATGCCAGTTCTATGCAGGTTCCCGGATTGAAGGAATCCGTCTGCTCCCGTATGAAGACCGAAAACATTCGCGAGCTCTTTCAGATAACCGGACGGAGATATGGTTTCATCAACAACGGTAAGCGCCGGTGTAATTCTGAAATTAAGCCGGGTTATCTCGTCTTTCAGTTCAATTGCGACTTTTCCTTCATTATCCTGCAGAATCCGGGGAGAAGTATTTGTGAATTTAAAATATACCGTTCCGGCTGTTTTTGTTTCCCTGTATAATTTTTCAAGTCCGTTTCCCGCAACCTTCAGATTGCCTGTCAATATGAAAGTTTGCAGATTAAAGTCCTTCTGGAGCTTCAAAGAAGCATGCATGATTTCTTCCGCAGTTACCGGATTACTTTCATATCCAAGACCGGTAAGAAATACGATTTTACCGCCTTGCGGAATCTGTTTAACGGCATCCTTTACAGGAATTACGGAGCCGGCAAGAAAGGAGAGGGGTAAAATATCCGGGGCGGGTTTTAAACCATAAGAGGAAAAGTTGGGCTTTCTCTCATATTCTTCGGCTATAACGACACCGGATATTTTTTTTGAAATGGTTTTCCCGCAGCTTCTCATGAGAATCGTAAAATCACCGGCACAACCCCGGCATGAAAGAACTTTTGTATCCGTCAGTATCTGCGCCGGATCAATGCCTTCTGTTTTGAATGCGCCGACAGAAGATAAATCTTCGTTTTCTTTTGATGCCAGGATGACTTCATTTCCGTCTTCAAGAAGTTCTTTGGCAATATTTACAGCGCACGGGCTGCTTCCGATTATAAGAATTCTGTTTTTCAAATCGATCACCATTTCGAACCGACCCCTCAGTTTGCTTTAAGATATTTTGCAACATCCCATGCTGTTTTTACCGCATGGGTGATGCTTTCTGCTATGGATAAAGGGCCTCCCGCCGTACCCGCAACAAAAACTCCGCCGGACCCTGCAATGTCGTCATTTTCGCATGATTTAACAAAGCCTGTATCACAAGGGATTATGCCGAGCATTTCTGCGAGCTCTTTTGTTCCGCTTCCCGGAATCATGGCTACAGAGAGAACAACCATGTCATAAACTTCTTCCCCGTTCGATTTTGACAGGTTGTCAAAGTATGTGATTTTGAGCCGGTCGTCTTCAGTTTTATAAATATCTCCGGGAATAGCCCTTATCATCCGGAAATCTTCTTTTGCCTTTTGGTAAAGTGTTTCAAAATCTTTTCCGGAGCCCTGGATATCTATGTAAAAGAAGGTTACGGATGTTTCAGGCTTTCTTGTTTTTATGACACGTGCCATGCGAAGGGCGGATGCACAGCATATTTTCGAACACCAGAGGTGGCTGAGTTTCGAATCCCTGCTTCCTACGCACTGTATGAAAGCGATTTTACCAGGCGGCATGCCGTCCGAAGGCTTTATGGCAATGCCATTGATTTTTAACATTTTTTCAAGGTCAAGGTTCGTTATTACATTTTTAAAAACCCTGTATCCGTATGGTTTTTTCACAGGATCAAACGGCTCGAACCCGGTTGCCATAATAACCGCATCCGCAGAGGAGGAATAACCGGTTCCTGTCATTTCAGGATTTATGGCGCCCTCAGGGCACAGATTAAGGCAAATCGTGCAGCTTTTGTCTTTAAAGTATAAACATTTGCTTTTATTTATGGAAAATATGGGATGATTTTTTATTGAAAATCCGCAGGATATCGCTCTTTCGACCGGGCATTTTTCGGCGCAGATCCTGCATCCTGTACATTTTGACGGATCTATATAATTTGGATTTAATTGAATATTATAATGGAAGTGGTCGTTTTTTGATATCCTCTCTAAATTTGCGCCTGTGTGAATTATGATATTTCCATCATGAATGACATTCTTGAGTTTCTCTTCCGCCATGCATGCGCCGCATTTTGCACAGCTTTCGACGGCTTTGCAGGTAAACTGAATTGCATGACCCCCGAGAAAAGGCTCTTTTTCAACAAGCTCTACTTTAATACCGAGTTTTGCAAGTTCATGGGTTGCAGTAAGTCCCGCGATTCCGCCGCCAATGACAAGAACATTTGAAGATTCCATTTTGGATTTTTATCTCCCGGTACAGGATTCTTATTTAAAAAGGTCAAAATGAAAAAAACGTTTATAAATTACCTGTTATTTTGTCAACCTGTTCTTTTAAGAAATTTGCTATCTCTTCAACTTGTTGTGAGGTTATCTTTCCTATATCACTTGAAAGATCATCAAGCTTTTCTTCCTCAATGTCTGTTGTTTTATTTATGAAGAAAGTATCGATTTCCGCATCGTCGAGCAAAAGTCCACAGCCTCCCGCCACGCCAAGGAACTCGCCCGATACAAATATGGGAAAGACTACCTTGACAAGTCCCGCATCACACTCTTCCTTAACGGCTTTTCCCGTCTGTTTAGCCTGGGCGGCAAGGTTCATATGTGCAACAGCGCATATGAAGCTTTGTCCTTTTGGATTTGCCTTGATTACAGGACAGAGCCTGTTGGGCCATTTCTGGAAATCGCTTATCCGGATTCCGTTAATATCAAAAACAGAGGCGTTCAGACCTGATCGCCGATTTATTTCCTTTTCCAGCTCAATCCAC
>JAGVOC010000135.1 GCA_020052975.1 Desulfobacterales bacterium
CTCACGCCCACAACGGAAGATATGTTAATGATCCGGCCGTATCTTTGCTTCATCATGGGTCTTGTAACGATTTTGGTACAGATGAATGTGCCTTTCAGGTTGATATCAAGAACATCATCCCAGTCTTTTTCCTTCATGCGGACCAGCAAACCGTCTCTTGTAATGCCGGCATTATTTACAAGAACATCGATCCGCCCTGTCTCTTCCAGTATTTTATCAAAGAAACTTTTCACCTCTTTTTCCGACCCGACATTGACCTGCATCCCTTTGGCAAAACCGCCTGCCCGGGCAACCAGTTCTTCGGTTTCTGAAGAAGCTGCGGAAGCCGATGAATAATTGAAGTAAACACGGGCATCTGGCCCCGCAAAGGCAAGGCAAATCGCTCTTCCGATACCCCTTGTTCCTCCGGTTACGACCACCGTTCGTTTCATCAGATCCGCCATTACCGCCTCTCAAATAAAATATCGGCAACCCTGTCCATATCGTTTAAAACATTCATGTAACTCATCATAAGCGTATCATGTGAAATGTTTTGCATGAAGTCGGAGATTTTTTTCTTTTCAAAAATCCCGGAACCAAGCAGAATTTTGTTGACGTTATTTATTACAAGCTGCGCCGTTTCATTTGCAAAAATTCTTGACATGATCCTTATCTTTTCAGTTTCCTGCCCGCCATTTTTCATGAGCATGGAGCATTTTCTGGCAAAGCTCGCGCCGACCTCGACATGAGTCATCATATCGGCAAGAAGAAACATTATATACTGCTGCCTGGTGAGCTTGTTTTCATGAACAAGTGTTATGGTATCATTAAGCGCTTTTGCCGCAAGACCATAATACCTGCATCCTGCATCTTTTAAAGAAGAATCCAGTTTTTCCATCTCTTTGTAAACGGAAAGGTAAAATTCGCCCTTTGTTTTCCGGGTTTTTTTCCAGCGGAAAGTGCTTATGATATTCTGTTGAATTTCACTGGTGCCTTCATATATGGTTGTAATTCTTACATCCCGTCTGATCTTTTCGACTTCATATTCGGCAATGTATCCATATCCGCCAAGGCCCTGGATCGCATGATCGGCTGCCTGATTCGCGGCTTCACTCGCAAAGAGCTTTGCTATTGATCCTTCCACCTGGAGATCTTCTTCTCCCGAATCAAGCCTTTCTGCAATCTCGTCGATATATGCCGCGGCAGCTTCAAGTCTTACTGCATCTGAAACAACAAGTTTATGCGTATAACCCTGTTTTTCGGAAAGAGGAGATCCGAATTGAATCCTTTGTCCTGCATATGGGATAAGAATGCCGAGGGATGCTTCTCCGGCTCCGAGCGCCATTGCAGCAACCATAACTCTTGTATATCCGAAAACCCTGTTGGCCTGTTTTAATCCCTGTCCCGGGACTCCGCCGATCAGGTTTTCAACAGGCACAAATACATCCGTAAATGAAAGAGGTGAAGTGTTGGATGCGCGTATGCCGTGTTTTTCTTCGCCCCTGCCCCGTATAAAACCTTTAGCCTCTTTTTCGACAACAAAAAAGGCAGGGCCCTCCGGGGTATCGGCTAAAAGCGTAATAAAATCGGCATATCCTCCGGTAGAGATGAACTGCTTCGCTCCGTTGACTATATATCCTGTAATTTTTCCTTCATTATTTACTACGGGGTCGGCCTTTGTTTTTATTGCCGCAACATTGCTCCCTGCATCAGGCTCTGTAACGGCGTATGCAACAAGAGAGGATCCGTTTGCGATTGCGCCAAGCCATTTCTTTTTTTGCTCTTCCGTGCCCCCTACAATCAGCGGATCTGCGCCAAGCTGGATAGCAAAAAAGGCCGTGGTTATACCGAGACAAATCTTTGACATTTCGCGTGTCAAAACACAGATATCCCGGGCGCCCCCTCCCATCCCGCCATAAACTTCCGGAATTCCGAGAAGCTGCAGTCCTATTTCGGGGCTGAGCATATGCCTGATGGTTTCTTCTGGAAAAAATTCATTTTTATCGTATTCAAGAATTTTTTCCTTTGTCAGAAGCCTTTTTCTGAGCCGTTCAACAGTCTCTAAAACCATCTGCCTTGACTCGGTATCAAGCCCTTTTAGTGTCTGTTCTCCTGCTTTCGGAAAGGCCATAAGACCTTATTCCTCTTTGCTTACAACAACCGGCCGCCCTTTATAATAACCACAACTCGGGCAGGCATTATGGGCAAGCTTTGCCTCACCACACTGTGAACATTTAGATAAATTCAGAGCATCAACCTTTTGATGAGTCCGCCTTTTATCTCTTTTTGACTTAGATGTTTTATGTTTAGGTACAGCCATTAGCAATCTCCTAACCTATTGAAATAATATAAATAACCATTAAAACGTTATTATTGCAAAATTTTTGCGTTCTAGTAGTTTAAATATGCTGGAATGTCAAGAAATTTTGAACGTTGCTTTAGGTTTTGTAATCTTGTACTATTATATATTATTTGATATTCGGCCATGTCGAACAAGAGGCAGATAATCACACTGCTTTTATCTGACTGATAATACAGAATTATAATTAAATCGAGCTGTGTTTTTTGAATTAACTTCTCTATTCTAAAAACAACTATCGGCATAATTTGTATTATTATATTATCTATGCCGATAATAATGCGATGCTTATGTCTTTTGCTTATTGCTAATACTTATTTTATTTTGAAGCAAGAATTTAAAAAAAATCAAAAACAATTAAGGTGAAAAATGGACACAATTATAACCCGCTTTCCGCCCAGCCCTACAGGCTTTCTCCATGTAGGCGGCGCCAGAACCGCTCTCTTCAACTGGCTCTACGCGCGCCATACGAAAGGGCGTTTTATACTTAGAATCGAAGACACCGATATTGAACGCTCAACACAAGCCTCTGTTGAAGCCATATTTGAAGCCTTGGAATGGCTTGGTATTGACTGGGATGAAGGTCCATATTTTCAATCAAAACGATTTGATATTTATATTGAATACATCCAGAAGCTTATAGATTCAGGGAATGCCTACTACTGCACGTGTTCAACCGAAAAGCTCGAAGAAATGAGAAAGATTGCAATGGAAACCGGCAAAAAACCCAAATATGACGGGACATGCAGGGAAAAGGGGCTTAAAAAAACAGACAATGCCGTTGTCCGAATTAAAGCTCCCCTCACGGGAACAACCGTGGTTCACGATGTAATTAAAAATAACATCGTTTTCCAGAATACCGAGCTCGATGATTTTATCATAAGAAGAAGTGACGGAACCCCCACGTATAATCTGGCCGTTGTTATTGACGATATTACAATGGGCATCAATACCATCATAAGAGGCGACGATCACGTCAACAACACGCCAAAGCAGATAATGATATATAACGCTCTTGACGCTTCCCTTCCGGCCTTCGGACACGTTCCGATGGTGCTGGGAAGCGACCGCACCCGTTTGAGCAAGCGGCACGGAGCGATGTCCGTAACCGAATACAGAGACATGGGATATCTGCCTGATGCCTTTATAAACTATATTGTAAGGCTGGGATGGTCTTATGGAGATCAGGAGTTTTTCAAAAGAGAAGAGCTTATAGAAAAATTCTCCCTTGAAAACATAGGCAGATCCGCGGGAATTTTCGACATCGATAAACTTCTTGCCTTGAATGCCGACCACATAAAGATGACCCTGCCTTCAAAGATTACAAAGCATCTCGCTCCGTTTTTAAACAAGCTTGGCATTGAAACTGAAGATGGGCCGTTTATCGAAGGAGTGATAAAAACATTAAATGCCCGCAGCAAGACTTTAAAGGAGATGGCCGAAAGCGCCGTATTCTACTTTAAAGATACGGTCTCATATGACAAGGATGCAGCTTCCAAAATTTTTACATCCGATTCCCTTAAGATTCTCAAAATGCTGATCGAATCTTTTGAATCCCTTGAAAATTTCGATGAAAAAAGCCTCGAAAATATCTTTTTAAAGGCAATGGAGCAGACAGGACTAAAGCTTGGCAAAATTGCACAGCCGGTTCGCGTGGCCTTAACCGGAAAAACAGTAAGCCCAGGAATCTTTGAAATATTAAATGTGCTTGGAAAAGAAAAATCACTTGACAGGTTAAGGCGGGCCGTTTCCTTCATTGAGGGTAAAGAGAATTGATTTTGCTTGCATTATTGCCAAAAATATCTTGACTATCATTTTTCCATTAAATAATATTGATAAACTTATGTAATTCAATGGGGGATCGTCTAGCGGCAGGACAACGGGTTCTGGCCCCGTTAACCGAGGTTCGAATCCTCGTCCCTCAGCCACTTTGAATATACAGGCAGTCTGCCGGATCCTGTTCCATGCGCCCCGCGAATTAGCGCGGGGCATTTTTGTTTTAAGATAATAACACAGGTTAACTATTAAACGCTTTCCTCCTGTCCAGGGTACGATACTGTATCGCCTCGGCGATATGCTGTGATAAGATTTTTTCTTTACTATCCAGGTCCGCGATGGTTCTGGCAATTTTTAAAATGCGGTTAAATGCCCTTGCCGAAAGACCCAGCTTGTCTATGGCAGACTCCAGGATGTTGCTCGAAGCTTCGTCAACCTCGCAGTGCTTTTTGATATGCCTGCTGCTCATCTGTGCATTACAGTATATTTTCATCTGCCTGAACCGCTCTGACTGGATCGCTCTGGCTTCGGCTACACGCTTAAGGATCTCCTCTGAAGATTCAGCCTTTACTTCCCCCACCAAATCCCTGTAAGGAACCGCCGGCACTTCAACGTGGATATCTATGCGGTCCAATAGTGGTCCCGAGATTTTTGCCCTGTACCTGTGAATCTGCTGGAATGTGCACCTGCACTCATGCTTGGGATCTGATAAGTAGCCGCACGGGCAGGGATTCATCGCTGCCACAAGCATAAAACTTGAAGGATATGTGATAGCCGAAGAAGCTCTTGAAATCGTCACTTTTAAATCTTCAAGAGGCTGCCGGAGAACCTCAAGTACATGCTTCTTGAATTCGGAAAGCTCATCTAAAAAAAGGACTCCGTTATGTGCAAGGCTGACTTCACCCGGCCTTGGAATATGTCCGCCACCTATCAAACCTGCATCTGAAATCGTATGGTGAGGTGACCTGAAAGGCCTCTTTGTAATCAACGCCTCCCCTTTGGGAAGCATCCCAATAACACTGTAAATTTTTGTTGTCTCGAGCGCTTCTTCAAATGTTATTGGAGGCAATATAGATGGAATGCGTTTCGCAAGCATGGTTTTGCCTGAGCCGGGAGGACCTATCATAATAAGATTATGACCTCCGGCCGCTGCAATTTCAAGCGCCCTTTTCGCATGCTCCTGTCCCTTCACTTCAGAAAAATCGACTTCAAACTGGCAGTTTTTCCCAAACAACGAAGTTATGTTGGTTTTAGCAGTTTCAATTTGTATGAAACCCCGAAAAAAATCTACCGCTTGAGATAAAGTTTCAACCGGGAGTACCGAAATCCCGTTAATAACCGAAGCTTCGTTCCCATTTTCGAGAGGGACTATTATACCTTCATAACCAGCTTCCTTGGCGGCTATTGCCATAGGAAGTGATCCGTTTACAGGCTTTATGCGGCCATCTAATGAAAGCTCACCAAGCACAAGATACCTTGCGAGCATTTTCTGTTTAATAATATCGGTTGCGGAAAGTATCCCAAGTGCAATAGGCAAATCAAAACCGGTTCCCTCTTTTTTTATGTTTGCTGGAGCAAGATTAACGGTTATTCGGTCATCAGGAAAGGAATACCCTGAATTTGTTATTGCAGATTTAACGCGTTCCCTGCTTTCTTTAACTGCTGTCTCAGGAAGACCCACCGTTGTAAAAGAAGGAAGCCCTGAAGCAATATCGACCTCTACCTCAACGAGGTAAGCATCTATGCCAATAACCGCGCTACTCAAAACCTTTGCCAGCATAATTCCTCCGTATATATAGCAGCAAAAATGATGTGTCCTTAATTCCATATACAGAAGAATATTGTTAAGGTCAAGAATTTGTTGACAATACCGCTTTATCTAAGATATTGTTGCGATTATAATTTATATGGTATATATTTTATTTTGTTTTGGGTCAGATGCTGCAACGATTGTTTGCATCCGGTTTTCATAGATATATAAAAAGAATTCGGAATTACAGTGTTATAATGGGTTTGCATATAAAACAGAGAACTCTTGCAAAAACTGTTAGTTGTTCAGGGGTAGGTGTTCACTCCGGCAAGAATGTTAATCTGACTTTAAAACCTGCGCCGATTAATTACGGAATAAAGTTTACAAGGACCGACCTTCCTGACAGTCCGAGCATACCTGCTTGTTTCAGTATGGTTGTCGATACGAGTCTTGCAACAGTAATAGGGCATGATGGATTCATAGTGTCAACTATCGAACACCTGATGGCCACTTTCGCAGGACTTTCAATTGACAACGTCTCGGTTGAGCTTGATTCATATGAAATGCCTATAATGGATGGAAGCGCTGAACCTTTTACCCGCCTGTTAAAGGAAGCAGGAATAGAAGAGCTGGACGCTCACAGATACTATTTTGTAGTAAAAGAACCCATTGAATTAAAGCAAGATGGAAAATCCGTTGGGGTATACCCATCACCAGATCTAAAGATAACCTGTACCATTGAATATGATCATCCTCTGATTAATAAACAGACTTTTTCTGCCAAAATTACTGAACGGGTATTCGAAAAAGAAATATGCAGCGCAAGAACTTTCGGTTTTTTGAACGAAATCGAATATCTAAGGCGGTATGGTTTCGCAAAAGGTGGTTCTCTTGATAATGTTGTTGTTATTGACAATAGCTCAATATTAAATCAAGATGGCCTCCGTTTTCCGGACGAGTTTGTAAGACATAAAATCTTGGATTGCATAGGGGACTTTTCTCTCCTTGGCTTGCCTATACTTGGGCATATTGTACTAAACAAAACCGGGCATGCCTTCAATCATGCTTTTATAGACAAATTTTTCTCTAATAAAGAGTCATGGGAGACTCGTACCGTTTAATGATATTATTTGATCGGCATAAAACATATGCCCAAACAAATTGCTTAATTTCATTCACTAAAACAACACACTGAAATAATTGTTGATATGTCAATTTTAAGAAATAATAAGAAATGGATAATGTTTCTCTGCATTTATTTTCTAATGGTGGGAACAGCCCTTGCTCAGGAGGCAAAACTTACTAACTTTGCAATCATCAGGCATAATGATGATCTTCTCTTTAAAATGAATCTTGAAGGTGCATTCAGAGAAGAAATGAACAAGGCAATAATGACAGGGGTTTCGGCTACTTTTTCATTTTATGTCAAATTGTACAACATTAAAGATTTGTGGTTTAATAGCAAAATTGCAGATATTTATTTAACCACTGCAGTAAAATACGATGCTCTCAAGAAGACGTTTACCGTATCAAGATCCTGGAAAAATGTTGAACCTGTTGTAACTGAATCTTTAAAAGAAGCCCAGGAACTTATGACCCAGATTGACGGCTTGAAAATTATTCAGGTAAACAAGCTGGAAAAAAATGGAAAATATCAGATCCAGGCCAAGGCAGAAGTCAGCAAGTTAACCCTACCTTTTTATCTGCACTATATCTTTCCGATTGGTTACTTTTGGGACCTTGAAACCGACTGGTATATAATAGATTTTGTCTATTAAATCCTGTTATCGCATGATTTGATTTAACCCCAAAACTACTATGAAAAATAACTCACCCACCAAATCCTCTTCAATTAACTCAACACAGGAAAGCTTCAGACGTAAACGAGAAGGCATTATAATTATTGCAATAATATTTATTGTTGCCCTTTTAACCTTTCTTGAAAGCAGGGTTATTAAATTCGGGACTGATATACCAGTATCAAACACCATATTGATGTTTATACTGATCAACATAAATTTATTGCTGCTCATTCTTCTGATTTTTTTAGTATTCAGAAATCTGTTTAAGCTTCTTTATGACAGAAAAAAGAAAGCTATGGGGGCAAAACTCCGTACAAAACTTGTAATAGCCTTTGGAACTCTCACTCTTTTACCAACAATAATTTTATTCTTCTTTTCAATTAGCTTTATAACAACCAGCATTGAATTCTGGTTCAATGTTCCGGTTGAGCACGCGCTTGAAAATTCACTGGATGTTGGCCGAAGTTTTTATTCTCAAATTGAAGAAAACAACAAATTTTATCTGGAAAGAATTTCATATCAGATCAACTCCAAAAAACTCCTTGATCCTCTTAAAAAAAATACTGTTTCCAATTACTTGGGGATTGTCCAAAGATCATTCAACATCCACGCGGTTGAACTGTACAACAGAAATTTCGAACGCATCTCTTTTGCCCTGGCTCCCGAACTCGAAGATTTTCCTTTTGCTGCCCTTTCTCCCGATAATATTCAAAAAGATATGTCTCCTAAAAATATAAGAACTATTTCTGAAAAAATATCGAGAGGAGAGATTATCAGAACTATCGGTACAATTCCTTTCGGGGTCAAACCCAATGAAGCAACGGGTTATATTGCTTTGACAAGCCTGATTTCTCATCATCTTTCCAACAAGATGAGATCCATTTCTCTTGGGTTTGAAGAATATCAGCAAATTAAACTCTTTAAGAGACCAATTCAGATTTCATACTACATATTACTCTCTATAGTTGCATTGCTTGTACTCTTTTGCGCTATTTGGTTCGGTTTTTACCTTGCCAAATCGATTACAATACCAATAATGGAGCTTGCCGAAGGAACCAGACGAGTTGCAGAAGGAGATCTGGGGTTCAGCATTGATATAACTGCAGATGACGAGATAGGAAGCCTTGTTGACTCGTTTAACAAAATGACAAAAGACCTTCGAACCGGCAGGGAACAACTTGAGCTTTCAGCCATGATGCTCAGGGAGCAAAACATAGAGATCGAAGAAAGACGCCGGTACATGGAAATCGTCTTAAAAAATATATCGGCAGGAGTTATATCACTTGATGCAAAAGGATTTATAACAACAATCAACAAATCAGCAGAAAAGATGTTTAACCTTGAACCATATGATATTATTGGTAAAAGCTATAAAGAGCTATTGAAGGACCAGCATCTTAGTATTGCCGATGAAATAATGACAAGCCTTTCAGTGTCGCCGGATAATGCGGTTGAATTACCCTTAAGCCTTTCCATAGGAGAAAAACGCCGGAGCTTTCTCATAAATGTCAATGCCTTAAAAGATGATGCTGGACATCACATGGGAATTGTCATGGTCTTTGACGACTTGACCGAACTTGAGAAAGCCCAGAGAATGGCGGCATGGCGCGAAGTTGCCCGGCGAATAGCGCATGAAGTTAAGAATCCCTTAACACCAATAAAATTGTCCGCCCAACGCCTGAAACGTAAATATTCGAACCGGCTCAATGAACCGGTATTTGAAGAATGTACGCAAATGATAATTGACCATGTTGATTTGATAAGAAACCTCGTAAATGAGTTCTCAACATTTGCCAGATTTCCAACTGCAAACCCGGCTCCCTGCGATTTGTCGTCCATTATCAGGGAAACCATAGCGCTTTACAAGGAAGGCCATGAAAAGATTGTTTTTGATACAATAATTCCAGATGATATTCTTTTGATTAACATTGACCGGCAACAAATAAAACAAGCAATGATTAATCTGGTTGATAATGCAGTTGCCGCAATTAAAGATCGTGGCACCATTGTTACAAAAGTTGAACATGATTTTGCATCAAAAGTTGTCAGGATAGAAGTTGCGGATGACGGTGCAGGAATATCGGAAGAAGATAAAGTACGTCTTTTTGAACCAAATTTTTCGACAAAAAAAACCGGGTCCGGCCTTGGGCTTACAATAGTCAATACAATTATTGCCGATCATAAAGGCATTATTCGCGTCCAGGATAATTATCCCAGGGGAGCAAAGTTTATTATTGAGCTGCCTGTAAAATAAAAAGGATTAAAAGCAAATGTTTCCGTCTATCTTAATTGTTGATGATGAGCCCTCTATTCTTAAATCTTTAAGCGGGCTTCTTGCCGATGAAGGCTTTGAAGTTATGACTGCCTCTACCGGATATGAAGGGTTGAAGATGATAGACAAGGAATCTCCCGATCTTGTTCTTCTTGACATATGGATGCCCGGCATTGACGGAATTGAAACTTTAAAACAGATCAAAAAGGGGAATCCTTATTTACAGGTTATAATAATTACAGGGCACGGCAACATCGAAACAGCTGTAAAAGCTACAAAACTCGGGGCATATGATCTTATTGAAAAGCCGCTTTCTATAGACAAGATAGTAGTTGCAATAAACAATGCTTTAAACTTCAGAAGACTGGAGGAAGAAAACAGATATCTTAGAAAGAAGACTATTGAAAAACACGCCATAAACGGAATCAGCGCTGCAACAATTGAACTAAAGAAAAAGGTAGCTGCAGTTGCCCCCACAGACGCAACGATTTTGATCACTGGCGAAAATGGAACAGGTAAAGAGCTGGTTGCCAGAACAATATATCAGCTCAGCACTCGCGTAGAAGAACCTTTTATTACTGTCGATTGCGCTACTATTTCTGAAGACTTGATAGAAAGCGAACTTTTCGGACACGAAAAGGGGGCCTTTCCCGGGGCAATAACCAAAAAGAGAGGTAAATTTGAAATTGCCAACAATGGGACTGTTTTTCTAGATGACATAGGCGATATGAGTCTAAAAACCCAAGCTAAAATATTACGTTTTTTACAGGAAAAGAATTTCCAGAGAGCTGGCGGAAGAAGAACCTTAAATGTTGATGTGAGGGTAATTGCAGCAAGCAATAAATCACTTGAAAAAGAGATCGTAAAAGGAAATTTCAGGGAAGACCTGTATTACAGACTTAATGTAGTCCCTGTTGAAGTTCCTCCTTTAAGAAACCGCAAAGAAGATATTCCCATTCTGATCGATATGTTTCTTGCTGAGTGCGCGAAACAAAACAAAAATGAAAAGAAAATACTTTCACAGGAAGCTCTCCACTTGCTTAGCAGCTATTCATGGCCAGGCAATGTCAGGGAGTTAAAGAATCTTATGCAACAACTTGCCATTCTGGTTGAAAAAACCACGGTAGATGTTAAAGATATTCCCGACAATTACAAACTGGGCGTTGAAGAAAAACATAAAGCCGGAGTAAATGAAATTTTTCTTTTCGATCGTTTGAAGGATGCAAAAAGGGCTTTCGAAAAAGAATTTATAAAAATAAAGCTTTCGGAAAATGACAGTAATATTTCAAAAACGGCAAAGGCAATAGATGTCGGGCGAAGTTATCTTCATAAAAAATTAAAATATTTTTAGCAAAATGAGTTTGAGAATAATCAGCGGTGAATTAAAAGGCAAAAGGCTCTTTTCACCCAAAGGCATCAAGATAAGGCCTACGGCCGACCGAATAAGAGAAAGTATTTTCAACATTCTCTCCTCCCGTACTCTTAACTCTGTCGTACTAGACCTTTTTGCAGGAACCGGTGCTTTAGGAATTGAAGCCTTAAGCCGGGGAGCCTCTTTTGCAATCTTCATGGAAACAGATAAAGATGCACTTTCATTAATCGAAAATAATGTTGCAGCTTGCAGGCTACAGGGCAGAATTAAAATTATAAGAGCGGATATAGCAAAAAAAAAGATCGCTCTTAACAACGAGTTTCCTTCAGTCAATCTTGTTTTTATGGACCCTCCATATAATAAGAACTTGATAAAACCTGCTTTAATAAACCTTTCTGCAAGCCGTTTCCTTCAACAAAATGCTTTGATAATAATCGAGCACGCCCTGACAGAAACTCTTCCTGAAGATGTCCTGGAGTATAAAATTTCAGATCAAAGAAGATATGGAAAAACTCTTGTTTCCTTTTTCAATTATATGGTATAAGCTTTATTGATAAAGCATGGTTTTAATTTACCTTTATTATGGAGCAGGGGCTTGTTGTGCCGGAGCATGAGAAAACAAACAACGTACGCCCCGCACAAACTTGATGCTCTCGTAAAAAGTAAATATTCAGACGGCAAAGTAAAAAGCTCATTATGCAAGGCACGCTAATCTTGAGGAATAAAGCGTACTTATTGGTACGCTGCAATGACGAAAGATGAAGCGCAACACAGCAGAATGACTTTTTACGAAGCCGTCAAACTTGAATATAAACCAACAGAAAAGACATGACGGATTATTATAAATGAAAAGAGTCGCCATTTATCCCGGTTCATTTGATCCTGTAACTAACGGCCACATTGATATTCTCGAAAGAGGGCTTAAGCTTTTTGACAAAATAGTCGTCGCGATTTTGCTCAACCCCGGCAAGGATCCCCTGTTTACAGTAGAAGAACGCATTCATATGCTCAAAATAAGTTTGAAAAAAATTAATAATATTGAAATTGACACTTTTAGCGGACTTCTTGTTGATTATGCTGCAAAAAGGAAAAGCCACGCCATACTCCGCGGAATGCGTGCGGTTTCCGATTTTGAATACGAATTTCAGCTTGCCCTTATGAACAGGCGTCTTAACAGAGAAATTCAGACTGTTTTTCTTATGACCGGATTGAGATGGATATTTACCAGTTCATCAATAATAAAGGAAGCAGCGCGGTTTGGCGGAAACATAAATGGTATGGTTCCACCTATAGTTAATCACAAATTAAAAGAAAAATTCGGTTTTATTTCCAATTCTAAATAATATGGATCTTTGGCAGCTTAATATCTTCTGCAAAGTCATAGAACTGAAAAGTTTTTCAAAAGCCGGTGGAACTGCGTATCTTTCCCAGCCAACAGTGAGCAGCCATATTAGAGATTTGGAATCTCACTTCGGATGCCGCCTGATTGACCGCATGTCAAAAGAAGCAGTCCCAACAAAAGCCGGTCAATTGGTTTATGTCTATGCAAAAAAGCTTATTGCTTTGCGCGATGAAATGGAAATCGCTTTATCCGAATTTCACGGAATAATAAAAGGAAATCTTATAATAGGCGGAAGCACAATTCCGGGCGAATATATTCTTCCTCGAATAGTTGGTTCTTTTACAAAAATTTATCCTGAAATAATGATTTCTCTTATAATAGGAGATACTGAAAAAATAATAAATGACACCCTTTCCGGAATACTTGAACTCGGGGTTGTTGGTGCAGAAAAAAAAGACAAAAGGATTTACCAGGAAATTCTCATTGATGATGAAATGCGCCTCATCATTCCTTCAGACCATAGATGGGGAAAGAAAAAGAGCATTGGTATTAAAATGCTCCTTGAAGAGCCTTTCATTATCAGGGAACGCGGATCAGGCACTTTAAAATCTATCGAACTGAATTTAAACAAAACCGGATATGATCTTTCCGATCTGAAAATTGCGGCTCAGATGGGAAGCACCGAAGCTGTCAGGCAGGGAATAAAAAGCAAGGCAGGGGTATCAATTCTTTCAACAATAGCCGTTGAGGGAGACTTAAAAGATGGCTCGTTAAAAGCCCTTGCCATAGAAGGATTAAATCTTAAACGCAGTTTTTATCTTACAACAAGCCGGCAACGAAGCCTTTCCCCAGTATGTAGCGCTTTTATTACACATATGAAAAATGAATCGGGTGCAAAATAAACAATATGAATACCCCACTTTCAAATAATGCAATAATCGTTCTTGAAAAACGTTATCTAAAAAAAGATAAGGAAGGGAATGTAATTGAAACACCTGCAAATATGTTTGTAAGAGTAGCAAAACATGTGGCTTCTGCCGAATCATTGTTTAATTCCCCCCATGACGTCGAAAAAGCAGAAAAAAAATTCCTGAAGATTATGACAAATCTATGGTTTTTGCCTAATTCTCCTACACTCATGAATGCAGGGCGGCGCCTTGGCCAGCTTGCAGCCTGTTTTGTGCTGCCAATTGAAGATTCAATGGACAGCATATTTGAAACCCTGAAAAATACCGCCATGATCCATAAAAGCGGAGGTGGAACTGGTTTTTCCTTTTCCCGAATACGTCCTGAAAAAGATATAGTACTTTCAACCGCAGGGGTATCAAGCGGACCTATTTCCTTTATGACCGTCTTTGATGTCGCAACTGAAACCGTTAAGCAGGGCGGAACCCGCAGAGGGGCAAACATGGGAATCTTGCGGGTAGATCACCCTGATATAGAATCTTTTATTGAGCTGAAAGATGATCAGAGTCGGCTTAACAATTTCAACATATCTGTTGCATTGACAAATAATTTCATGGATGCATTGGAGCGTGATTCTGAATACGATCTGATAAATCCACGCACAACGAATATTGTAAAGCGCATTTCTGCAAGAAAAATATTCGACATGATAGTACATTCAGCATGGCTTACAGGTGAACCGGGCGTTATTTTTATAGACAGAATTAACCAGGATAATCCAACTCCTGATCTTGGAGAGATAGAAGCAACAAACCCCTGCGGCGAACAGCCTCTTCTTCCTTACGAATCCTGCACTCTTGGATCCATTAATCTTTCAAGAATGGTTTCCGGAAAAGCTGTTAATTATAATCGCCTTAAAAAAACTGTTCGCGATGCAGTTCATTTCCTTGACAACGTTATAGAAATAAACAAATACCCTTTATCCCGCATCGAAAAAATGAGTAAAGGTACAAGAAAAGTGGGCATTGGCGTAATGGGGTTTGCCGAGATGCTCATTAAATTGGGAATATCTTATAACTCGGAAGAAGCTGTATCAGAAGCTGAAAAAGTAATGTCTTTTATTTCACAAGAATCTAAAATTGCCTCCGCAGTGCTTGGGGGAAAAAGAGGCAATTTTGCATATTATAAAAGAAGTCTTTACGACACGCCACAGACTCCGCACATGCGGAATGCAACTACTACTACAATAGCCCCAACCGGAACAATCAGCATTATAGCAGGCACATCAAGCGGTATTGAACCTTTATTTGCGATAGCTCAAGTAAGGAAGGTTCTTGATGGAAAATCCCTTTCTGAAATTAATCCCCTGTTTGTTGACATAGCAAAGGCAGAAGGGATTTACAAAAAAAAATTGATGGATGAAATAGCGGATGGAAAATCTGTTCAGGATATTGAATCAGTTTCTGACCACGTAAAAACTCTTTTTATAACATCACACGATATATCACCTGAACAGCACATAAAAATTCAGGCTGCTTTCCAGAAATATACCGATAATGCCGTTTCAAAAACTGTAAACTTTCGCTCCGGAGCCATAAAAAGTGATATTGCAAAAGTATATCTGCTTGCCCATAATTACGGCTGCAAAGGAGTAACAATCTACCGGGATGGAAGCCGTCAACTGCAGGTGCTGAATATCGGCGCCGAAAAAAGAGAGTCAGTCAAAATAGTCCCAAGACCCAGACCGGAATGCACTGTCGGTATTACCGAACGAATCAAAACTGGTTGCGGGAAATTATACGTCACTATAAATTCGGATGAAGAGGGAATGTGCGAAGTCTTTGCCCAGATGGGAAAGACGGGGGGATGCGCTTCATCTCAAATTGAAGCAGCAGGTCGCCTTATATCTCTTGCCTTACGTTCAGGCGTGAAGGCCGAAGCCATAATCAAGCAGCTGGCAGGGATCAGATGCCCTTCTCCCTCATGGCAAAATGGAGAAATGGTACTCTCCTGTCCCGACGCAATTGCAAGGGTACTTAAATACCGAACCGATTCCACTTTTGCCGAAAGCGGTTCAATAATGGGTGTTTGCCCTGATTGCAGCGGAGTACTAATACATCAGGAAGGATGTCTTGTTTGCCATTCTTGTGGATATTCAAAATGCAGTTAAAATCAAAAGAAATAAAGGTGTTTCAGCCCATCTAATGACCCAGTCGTACATCCTCCTTAGCATTTATTCTTCTCTCCATCCATGCTCTCCTATAAGTCTAACAAATCTGCAACCACCGAGATTTGTCTTATGAATACCCCTTTCATCCCTGTAAAGCTTTATCAAATCCTGGGAGTGCTGGTTTCCAACAGGAATAACCATTCGCCCTCCTATTGCAAGCTGGCTTACAAGAATTTTGGGAATATCAGGAGAACCGGCTGTAACTATTATTGCATCAAAAGGACTTTCAGATTCCCACCCTAGCGAACCGTCAGAATATTTCATTACTATATTGTGGTTATGGAGCCTGTCAAAAAGAGTGCGGGCTTTGGAATAAAGCGAATGTATTCTCTCTATTGTATAAACGCGAAATGCGATTTCAGCAAGAACCGCAGCCTGATAACCGGATCCAGTTCCTATTTCAAGAACCCGGTCTTCTTCATTCAGATTAAGCGACTGGGTCATTTCCGCAACAATATATGGCTGGGATATTGTCTGCTGCTCACCTATAGGAAGAGGAAAATCGCCATAGGACTGATCGCTTAGAGCATCGCTTACAAACAGATGGCGGGGGACTTTCAGCATGGCGGCAATAACTCTTGGGTCGGTTATCCCGCGGGTCTCGATTTGTTTTTTTACCATCTCTTCGCGCATGCGCTCATATTTTAATGCTATTTCATTCATATTTTAATTTCCTACCAAATCAATTAACACTCGTCAAGAATTCAAGCCTTGAAATTTTTATCTGTTTATCTTATAGGATATAAAAAGACAACTATTGAACTGTTTCCGAAAAATCATCCTAGTCTTAAATATTATCCGGAATATACATGGACAGCACAAAACATCTTCTATTGTCACTCCTGCTGACACTTTTTATAAGTATTGCGGGGACTACAGGGTATATGATGATCGAAGGATGGGATCTTCTTGATTCCATGTACATGACCATAATAACTCTCACTACCGTTGGATACGGTGAAGTGCATTCTGTAAGCAGGGCCGGCCGTATCTTTACAATGCTGCTTGTCCTTTTCGGGGTTGGTTTTTGTTTATATGTTGCTGGAGCCATGGTTCAATTCATGGTAGAAGGAAGAATAAGGGCTATTTTGGGGAGGAGAAGATTGGATAAAAAAATCGGAAGACTGAAAAACCATCACATAGTTTGCGGATACGGACGAATCGGAAGAGTGCTTTGTAAAAATTTAATCGGCAAGAAAGAATTCGACCTCGTTGTTTTGGAAAACAACAATAACCTCATCCCGGTTATGGAAGAAGATGGTGTTTTATATCTGCACGGGGATGCAGTAGATGAAGAGAACCTTATAAAAGCCGGAATAAAGACAGCAAAAGGGCTTGTTGCAGTCTTGGCTACAGATGCTGAAAATGTTTTTCTTGTTCTGACTGCAAGACAGCTCAATCCTCACCTTTATATAACAGCCAGAGCAAGCCGGAATGAAACAAAATCCAAGTTTTTAGCCGCAGGTGCCAATAACGTTGTGTCTCCATATGATATTGGTGCTATAAGTATGGCCCAGCGAATTCTAAAGCCAACGATTACTAGCTTTTTGGATCTTGCTTTCGCGGAACAGCGCAAAGACATCAAAATGGAAGAGATTCCGGTGAGTTCATCTTCAAGCCTAATAAATATTATGTTAAAAGATTCCGGTATTAGACAAAAATTCAATCTGATTATTATAGCAATAAAAAAACCGGACGGAAGTATGCTTTTCAATCCTTCCTTTGAGACAAAAATTGAGGCTGGAGATACAGTTATTGCTGTTGGCGAAGATTCAAATCTACAAAAACTCGAAAAAATCTTGGAATCTTAAAAAAAAATTGACCGCCCTGCTTAAAATTATCTGGCCGTACAAGCCGGATTTCCTGCTCAGATCTTATAAATTATTCTATTTTCCGTAATGATTATATCCACATGCTTATCATGAGATTCCATCGGCACATGTTGGACAATCTGACTTTCATACGCAAGTCCAACTTTTCTTGTGGTAACAGGAAGTATGGGAATCAGCCTATCATATAAACCGTCTCCGGACCCTATTCTTCCTCCTTTTTCATCAAAAGCAAATCCGGGTATTATCGCTATATCAATAAACTCGATTGGAACGACTTTACACTTGCTGGTATCAGGCTCCAGAATACCTTTTTCCCCTCGCTTTAAACCCGTTTTGAGGTTATCAACCTTCAGTAAAGATATTTTTTGCATTTCTGCATTAAATGAAGGGAGAACAATGGTTTTATTATAATCAAAACATCTTTCAAGAATATCCCTGGTAACTACCTCATATCCTGAATTAATATAGAGCAAAGAAGTTTTTGCTTCGATAAAATTAGCAAATTCAAACAGTCGTTTTTCTATGTTCTTCGTTTTTTCTGATATATTATTAGCAGAAAGCTTGCTAAATATTTTGGATATATTATTTCGCATTTCACCTTTTTTTCCCCGAATTTCCTCCATATACGATCTCCCGAGAAAATAGAATTTATAATCTTATTAACATAATAGTTGACAAAAGTCAACTTATAAAAATCATTGACTAAAAAGCTTGTACGTGGTTAAAACAAACTAGTATTATGATAATAACATTATTTTGCCATATCTTTATTTTTCTTTTCTTTAATAAACCCTGTATGGTTTATTTATAGCTTATAATTAACATAAAATAGGAATAATTATGCTGGAAATCAAATTTGTCAGACAAAATCTGGATTTTGTCCAAAATTCTATCTCAAAACGGGGCAAGGTCGCTGATATTGAAGGATTCAAGCATTATGACGCGAACATGCGATTAATTCTCACCGAAATCGAAGAATTAAGACATCGACGAAATGTTGTTTCGGAACAAATCGCAATCATGAAAAAAAAGGGCGATGATACAAACACTCTCGTATTAGAAATGCGCAATGTCTCCGCTAAAATAAAAAATCTCAATTCTGCGCTTTCGGAAAATGAGGAAATGATCAACAAGATTCTTCTTGAACTCCCAAATATTCCACATAGTTCAGTTCAGGAAGGAAAGGATAGTTCAGATAATTTGACGATAAAAATGGTTGGGGAAAGACCGGCTTTTGAATTTGAGCCAAAAAACCACTGGGAAATAGGTGAATATCTTAAGATATTTGACTTTGACAGAGCCTCAAAGATCACAGGTGCCCGCTTTCCTTTATATTTTGGTGCAGGGGCAAAACTCGAAAGAGCGCTGATAAATTTCATGGTGGATATACATACAACTGAACACGGCTATACCGAAGTTCTGCCCCCATTTATTGTTAACAAGCAAAGCATGACAAGCACCGGACAATTGCCAAAGTTTGCCGAAGATCTCTTCAAACTGGAAGGGTGGGATTATTATCTGATCCCCACAGCCGAAGTACCTGTAACAAATATTCATCAAAATGAAATTTTAGACGAAGAGATGCTTCCCATTCTCTATACGGCTTACACTCCTTGTTTCCGTTCAGAAGCCGGTTCTTACGGAAAAGATACTAAAGGCTTGATAAGGCAACATCAGTTCAACAAGGTAGAGCTTGTAAAATTTTCAAAGCCTGAAACTTCTTATGATGAACTTGAAGATCTTTTGAATAATGCCGAAACCATTTTAAAACGCCTTGGTCTTTCATACCAGGTTGTTTGCCTTTGCACCGGAGATCTCGGCTTTTCTGCTGCAAAAACATATGATATAGAAGTTTGGATGCCGGCGCAGGGTGTTTACAGGGAAATCTCCTCGTGCAGTAATTTCGAAAATTTCCAGGCGCGGCGCGGTAATATACGATTCAAAAGAAAAGGTAAAAAAGGCACAGAGCTTGTTCATACTTTAAACGGATCGGGTCTGGCTGTTGGGCGAACGGTTGCAGCCATTCTTGAAAACTACCAACTGGAAGATGGCTCCGTTATTATTCCCGAAAATCTGAGGCCCTACATGGGGGGATTGGAAAGGATATTGCCATGAAATCCGAATCCTTCCCAAAAAATATCAGGCCATACATAATTCCGGGGCATAAAGGAGATCTTGTTTACCGTTGCCTCGGATGCGGCAGGGAATACGGAATAGAAAAACTTCTTTACACCTGCCCTGATTGCAGCAAAGTTCTGTTAATTCAAGATTTGAATTTTGCCTTTTTGAAAAGAATCCCTGGTAAAAAGTGGCGAGAGATTTTTGATTACCGCCGTATGTTAAAAATACCGGCCTTAAAAGGAATATACCGCTACCACGAATTTATTGGCCCGATTATCCCTCTTTCTTCGGTAATATACCTGGGTGAAGGACACACTCCGGTTATCGAGGCTAATTATTTACTGCAGGAAAAGGCTGGGGTGAGGTTTTTCTTTAAAAATGACGGCCAGAATCCTAGCGCATCATTCAAGGACAGGGGAATGGCAAGTGCATTCAGCTATATTAATTTTCTGGTTCAAAACAAGCTTGTTTCTGATGTCCTCGCAATCTGCGCTTCAACAGGAGATACTTCTGCGTCAGCGGCTCTATATGCTTCTTATCTTGAACCCAATATCAAGTCTGCTGTTTTGCTTCCGCATAAAAAAGTTACCCCCCAGCAGCTTTCCCAGCCTTTGGGAAGCGGTGCTTCGGTTTTTGAAATACCCGGCGTTTTTGACGACTGCATGAAGATAGTAGAAAATTTATCCGAAAAATATAATGTTGCTCTCCTGAATTCAAAGAATGCATGGCGAATTCTCGGGCAGGAATCTTATTCCTATGAGATTGCTCAGGATTTCGAGTATGATATGAGTAACAAAGCCATATTTGTCCCTATCGGAAACGCAGGAAACATCACAGCTGTATTAAATGGATTCATAAAATTTTACGAGACAGGCATTATAGATGTTTTACCAAAAATAATCGGCGTTCAATCAGAACATGCCAACCCGGTGTTTAATTACTACAGTGAACCGGATGCCAAAAAACGCAAATTCGTTCCGGTAAATGTTAAGCCGAGTGTCGCTCAGGCTGCAATGATAGGAAATCCGGTTTCAATGCCAAGAGTGATCAATCTTGTTGAAACGTACAACAGTCTTGCCGGAAAAGAATGCGTTTTTTTCGTTGAAGTGAAGGAACAAGCAATCATGGATTGGCAAATCACAGCAAACCGACATGGACACATCGCATGCACCCATGGCGGTGAATGTCTTGCCGGTCTCGTTGTCGCAATCAAAAAGGGTTTCGTATCAAAAAAAGACTCCGCAGTGTTAGATTCAACAGCACATGCGCTTAAATTCTCGGGATTTCAGGATATGTATTTTGAAAATAAATTTCCTATTGAATACGGGATATCCTCCGATAAATCCCTGGTTAACTTCCCTGTTTTGATACATCCCAAAGATTTGAAAAAAGTGCCGGCTTCGGGAAAGCCATTAAAAGAATCTGATTTTAAAATATTTTCAAACCGCGTATCAGATGAGATTGCAGAAATTCTCGATCTTCAAAAAAAATAGCTGGTCTCAAAAAAACTTTTTCTTTATACATTATTGAAAAAATGACCAATAAAATAATCCTCGGGAATAGGGATAAATAAATATGAAAAAAAACTGGCTTTTTTACACAGCGTTTCTTGTTTTTATTATACACATGCTTTCCTGTTCAGCGAACCTTGAACGTTTAAAGAAACAGGAAGAAGACATTAGGGATGTTGGAGAAGCCTATATGGGCCAAGGCGATTATACTTCAGCACTTAATGAATTGCTTAAAGCAGAACTAATGTATTCAAAAGATCCACACCTCCATAATGATCTTGGCATTGTCTACATGGCAAAAGACAAACTTGAACTTGCGATTATACATTTCAATAAAGCAATAGAACTCAAACCTGATTATGCTCCTGCAAGAAATAATCTGGGAACAGCCTATTTTGCGAAAAACGATTGGGATTCAGCAATTGCCTGCTTTAAAGAGGTTTCAAAAGATCTTCTTTATGCGACTCCTCACTATCCTTTATACAATCTGGGATGTGCATATTACAACAAAAAAGATTTTATAGCAGCTGAACGATACTACAAAGAAGCATTGAAAATCGAGCCAAAATTTTCAGCCGCGTTGCATGGACTCGGTCTAACTTATCTTGCAACTGGAAATGCTTCTGAAGCGGTAAGCTATATTGAAAAAGCAATCAAATATTCCCCTGGGTTTCCGGAGCTTCAAATGGATCTGGCCGGAGCCTATGTGTTGTTAAAAAATTACTCCAAAGCTGTCGATATCTATAATAAAGTCATTGAAGTTGCGCCTGAAAGCCTTATGGCTGTTCAGGCAAAAAGTGAAATCACAAGAATACAAAAGGAACATATGAAATAAAATTGAAATGATCAGGGGGCTGGTTTTATAAAGCAATGGGGCGGATTACATGACAATTATAGTCCGCCCCATTGCTTATTTATGATCGCTGCTCAAGCTGAACAATTCGGGGAGTTATAAAGATAAGTAGTTCTTCCTTGTTGTCCGTGTTTGTGTCCGCCTTGAAGAGCCATCCAAGAATGGGAAGCTTTGAGAGGCCGGGCACACCCGAACCCCCGGTACTCTTGGTGGTCTTGATTATACCGCCTATTACAACCGTTTCACCGTCATTAATCAGGAGCTCTGTTTCCGCTTCCTTTGTAGTAAATGATTGCTGTCCGCCTATTATATTTCCTAAATCCCTCTTTTTGATCTTTATCACCATTGAAATCCGGTTATCCGGAGTTACATGGGGTTTAACCTTTAACTCGAGATCAACATCTTCAAAGACAGTTGTTGTATTCCCTGATGTATCAAGTTTGTTATAAGGATAACGCAACCCCTGTTTAATGGTAGCCTCCTTGTTGTCAAGAGTAACTATCTTGGGCGCAGAAATTATCTTCCCATCTCCCTGGGATTCCATGGCCTGAAGTTTGGCATTCAACAAAAGGGGAGTACCGGCAATTTTAACAAAATTAAATCCGATGCTTGCAGCACTTGATGTAGTTGGAAAGTTCATAGCCATATTTAAACCGTAAGTCCCCCCGAGATTGTTATAATTTCTCTGAGGACCAACCCCCACGCGGTCATCAATTGTAGTAGCATTTGGTCCAATCTGGGCAGGAAGGAGGCTTGTAGGTTGAACACCAACTCCTGATCCCCATGTGGTTCCAATTTCTCTTGAAAAGTTGGTGTTAGCTTCAACTATTCTTGCCTCTATAATTACCTGGGGAGTAACCCTGTCAAGTCTTTTGACAATTTCTTTTGCCTGTTTAATTACTTGAGCCACATCCGTTATGATGATAAGATTTGTCCTGTCATCAACACTGATATTCCCTCGATCCTTGGTCTTAATCTTATCCAGATGGGGCAATATATCTGATTTAGCGTTAGAATAGTTTATGGGAATATATTCAACAACGAGCTCTTCAAGTGATTTTTGCTGCTCTTTTGATTTTTGTTCAGCCAGGAATTTTGCCTGCTTTAATTCTTCTTCCTTTTTAATAGCTTCAAGAGGAGCTATCCGTACAATGTCACCTTCATAGACCATCCCAAGCTGATTCATTTTAAGAACAAGATCAAGAACCTGGTCCCATGGAACAGGTTTTTCCAATGACAATGTGACTTTCCCAGTAACACTTTTATCTATTGCAAAATTTTTACCGCTGACTTCTCTCAAAATACGAAATACATTTTTGATATCAGTATCAAAAAAATCAAGCGCTATCTTCTCCCCTGTATATTTTTGCGCTGGCTCAAGAAGAGGCTTTTTAGCTTCTGCAACCTGCTTTGTAACTGGCTCTTTTATTTCAGTTTCAACCGGTTCAACAGCCACATTGGTGAGAACTTCTTTCCAATCCGGGAGATCAGTTTCATTTTCCGGTTTTGGCAAAACTGAAGAAGCTTCAAAATGGACCTTTATAAAACTTCCCGATTGTTCAACAACGTAGGGAACCGATTCTCTCAGCTCAATTGCAATAATGGATGTGTTTTTCATTACCGGCTTCTGTACAGGCATAATTCTGTCAACTGCGCTGTTGAACCTTGTGGTAATTAGAGGCCGTTTTCTTGACGCGGAAATATTGGTATTATTTAGCTGAAGGTGCAGTAATCTGTCCGCAGCCTTTTTAATGTTGTATTCGACAGGTCTTGTAGTTCCAATGGATAATGTGGATTTCCCGTTCTCTTCACTTGAAAAGTCAATCTTGTTAACCCATGCAGGTTTCACATATTTAGCAACCGACTTTCCCTTTGAAGCATCAGGGATAGTTATTGGTTGAGGTGATGCAACTTGATTTTTTTCTTCATAAACAACAGGCTGAACTATAATTTTGGGCTGACCATTTGTCTTTGAGCTAGCCAACTCCATAGAACCAATATTGATTAAAAGCCCGTCTGAAACCGGTATAGCTGAAAAAGCTTTAAGGTACTCGTTTTTTGTATCTAAAACAACCCGAACTTTATTCGCATACGAGTTATAGCGGACTCTGCTTACCCATTCAGTTTCGGCAGATACCGTTTGTTCCTTATTCTCCTCTGAACCTGCAATATTTAAAAGGTCAAAAACTATGCGCGCCGGAAGCTTATTTTTTCTTTTAATCGTAAATGATTCAAAATTGTTAATCTTCCCGTCTGCCTTGATACTCACAGCTATGCCGTTATCTTTTTTCGCAAAATCTACAGATTCAAATTTTGTTGCCGTTTGAGGCGCAATTTCAGCAGTTGTTAAATCAACCTGTTTTATTTCACTCGTTGCGGTTCCGGTTATACCTGCCAGCTTCTGATCTTTTTGCTGAGCATAAATATCAGATGATCCAGTATACAGCAAAATAAGAAAGGCAAGAAAAATGGCAACCGAACAACTACCGAACATTTTTATTTGGTCATAATTCATATTATTCTTCTCCAAGAGGTTTCTGAAGTTTAAGTTCTCTTTCTTGGATAGTACTCTTCCCAACAATACTTTCAACTTCTTCTTCTATAATTATTCTATCCTTGAGTACCTTAACAACTCTTCCGGAATTAATTCCCAGATAAGTCCCTTTTGCAACAATATATCCCTTGCCTGACGCTTCTTCAACAAGAGCTTTATTCCCGCTTGGAGCCCGCATCACTGCCACTAGTTTAAGCTGACCTAAATCAATCATTTCCAGTGGAGTTCTGGGAATACGTCCTTTCCTTTCCTTTTCAGCTCCTGATAGTGGCCCTTCATCTTTAAACAGAGGAATAAATGGATCTATTCTTCCTTGAGGATTATAAACAGGTATTATTTCAGATTGTATTTTCGCAATTTCAGCAGCAGGATCTGGTGCTGACGGTTGAAGGGCCGGGGAAGGGGTTGTTGTTTTAACTTCGCCTGAGATAACCTCTGTTTTTGGTTTAACTGCCTGCATTGCCGTATCTTTTTTTTCCTGTTCTGTTTTTACCGCCTCTCCCGATTTTCCCTTATCCGGAAGTACCGGCGGCTGTATGGAAACTGCCGGCTTTTCAGCCCCACTGCTGGTTTTGGCTGTTGAAGTATCGGTTTTTACTTCTTTAACTTCTGTGCCCTGTTTTGCAGGAACATTCACAGTTACCGGAACATCAGCCGGAGCTGTTTCACTCTTCTTTGCAACTATCTTTTTACTCACAGCCACAGGCTTTGTTGTTGGTTCAGTTTTATCGCCGCATCCGTTTATTAATAAAAACAGACATACAAAACAAACTGCGATAATAATTTTAATTAGATGTTTAGGCATGCTTACCAGGCTTTGTTACTGTTTTCTTAGTTGAGGCTCCCTTTTTTTCTGATATTTCGGAATCCTTTGTATCCAAAAACTTGTAAGTTACAGCAGTACATGTGGTAACAAGATCGTTATTCTTTTTTGACTGGTCAACTCTCATGACAATATCTTGAATATTAACTATTCTTGGAAGCCGCGCCACTTTGTCAAAAAAAACGGCTACGTTGTGGTACTTACCGGAAATTTGTATCGATACCGGAATTTCAGCGTAAAAACTTTTATTTCTTTCATTTCCTGGTTGGAAAAGGACAAATTCAAGTCCTGCCTCCTGGCCGGATAAGGATATACTTTCGAGAAGAGATGGTATCTCTTTCGATTCAGGAAGGGCTTTCATAACTACCTTCAGCTGTATCTCGGCTTTATTAAATTCTTCTGTTAACCTCGGAAGTTCTTTTGCGGTTATTTTTGCAGCAGCAAGTTTTTTATCCAAATCTGAATATTCAGAACTAAGCTTATGATACTGTTGTAGTTTGGGGGAAAAAATAAAATAAACAAAAGCAGTTACTATAACAACTATTACACCGCTGAAAAGGAGAAATCGTTTTATCTTCGTAAGCTTTTCAAGTTTTTCAAATATAGGGGCAATTGATTTTGAAATGTCTGGTTTTCCCATTATTTCTTTGCCTCACTCTTGACTTCTTGTTTTGCATATTTTTTGTTGCATGATATTTCGAAGTTTTTAAGGCTTGCCTGCCTTACCATCTGTTTCTTTATAGTTTTTAAATTTACGGCTTCAAAAAGCTTCGAACCTTCAAGACGGATCATGAAATCAGCCACAGTCTGACTATCAACCGCAACACCAGAAATATTGACTGTCTTTCCTATTGCATCAAAACTGAGAAACCACATCCTGTTTGGAATAACAAGCTTTGTCATTGCATCCATAAGTCGAACCGGCTCATAGCGGTTGGCCTCAAGATCATTAATAACATTCATCTTAGTTTTAAGAACTTCGAGCTTTCCTTTAATTTCTGAAATTTCCTTATTAATTTTGTCGTATTTAGCTATTTCAGTCTTTGTGCTTTCAACTTTATTATTAACTTCTTTAACCTGGCTGCTCAATCTTATGTTGATATAGAACATTAATATAATGGCCAGGAACAAAGAAGAAAGCAATATTGATAACTGGCGTCGAACATTCTCTTTTTTTCTTGCCGTTCGAAAAGGCAGAAGATTAATTCGTATCATTTATCATCAACCCTTCTTAATGCCAAGCCCATGCATATAGCAGCTTGCGGTGCAATTTTTTCCAGGTATGAAGAATCAAAGTTTTCAGCCACATCCAGCTTATTAAATGGATTAATGATTTCCACTTCAGCAGAAGTCTCTGAAGCAAGTAGTTCCCGAAATTCCTTTATATTAGCACCTCCGCCGCTTATCACAATTTTTGTTATGGTGTCTTCAGGGTATGTAGAATAAAAAAAGTCAAGGGCCCGTCTTATCTCTGCACACCAATCTGTTACAATAGAAGATTCGATTTCTATTAAATCTTCAGAAGATATTTTGTTATTCTGACTTCCGAATTTAATTTGTTCTGCTTCTTCTAAAGTACATCCCGACAGAGAAACAATTTTCTGATTTATTTGTCCGCAACCCAAAGAGACATCTCGCATGAATAAAGATGAGAGGCCTTTTAAGATATTCAATGACGTCTTGCTGGCTCCTATGTCTATCAAAGCTATGTTTTCATCTTTTATATCATAATTGAACTCAAAAATATTTTGTAATGCAAACGCTTCAACATCAATAATACATGGATTAAGTCCGGCCAACTGGACAAGGTTAATGTATTCGGTTACCATCTCCTTTTTTGCAGCTACAAGGAAAACGCTCATCTGATTCGGGTTATTCTCGTTTTCTCCGAGAATCTGAAAGTCCAGATTGACATCGCTGATATCGAAAGGAATATATTGCTCAGCTTCGAACTGAATGGTCTCCTGAAGCTTGTTTTCATCCATAGTCTGAACGTTTATTTTCTTTACAATAACAGAAAAACCTCCTATTGACACAGCAACATTTTGTTCCTTGATTTTGTTTTTCTTGAAAAGCTGTCGAATATATTCTGCAACAGCTTCATGATCATTTATTGCGCCATCTTCAATTATCCCGGGAGGAATATCGATCATACCAAATTTCCTGAGGCGACGGCCCTTTTTCGTTTCAACTATCTCTCCCGCTTTCAGGCTTCTCGATCCAATATCCAGGCCGATAAGATGATTTTTACTTCCGAATGCCATAAGACACGCTCAATCGCTAAATATTTTGTCTTTGTCAGAAAGATTAAAACCTAGTGCAAGTATAATCTTTCGTTTTGTCTCCATGCGACAAGGCATACCCTCTTCAATACGTGAAATGGTAATTGGAGACACATTTGCCTCTCTAGCAAGTTCGGCTTTGCTCATCATGAGTGATTCTCTGGTTTTTTTTAAGGAATTCTTTATCATAAACGAACATCCTGCTAAATAATATAGTAATTGATGTATTTTTTTGCGTTTATTACACCTTATTTAGCATATGTCAAGCAATATTTGCATAATTTATATATAATTATACATATATACAGCATGTGGTGGCTTCCGTGATTATCTTTACAATAGGTTGTGTAGTAAAAGCTTTCTTTCATGTTTTCTTTCTTGAATTTATTTAATTTGGATCATCTCCAGATTAGTTAATGGAGTAAGAGGATTCAAGGGGTCAATCCGCCTGCCCTCATCAATTATGAATCGCGAAACACTCCCCGCAAAAAAAGACTTGCTGATACTGCTTCGTCCAATAACAACGGTTCCACAGTTTTCTTTCATAGCAAAATTTCATAAATTCAGTATATTTTTCTTACTCCCTGATTTCAGCCATTTTTTTGTTGACTCCTATTGTCTGTTATTTTAGCATGTTAATATTAGTTTGCGTGTTGACCTTTGACTAACATCCGATCAAAGGTCATGTTTGGGATATAGGCGCATGCGATCCGCAGGAGTGTTTTCCTGCCTTTTTGCAACGGTCCGCCTGAGGCGTACTTCCATGAAATCCGGGCAGCACCAAAGAAGCCATCCTCACGCAGACATATATTGTCTCTGCCTGTGTGTCTTTTATCGAATACCTGGGGCATTGATTATATTTTCTCAAAGTTTCCCTGCGGATCGCATGCGCCTATTTCCCAACATGGCAAAATGGGAGTTATTGAAGCTCCCCGCAGCAAGCTACGATCCGCCTGAGGCGGATTCGACCGTAGGAAATAGCGTCTATTTGCATTCGCTCGCTAACCCCGTCGCAAGCACCGGCAGCGGGGAATGCGCTTGCTGTTTCGGTTCAAAGCTTTCGCTTAGCCGGTAGAATATCATTTGTTTCTAGTTAAAGATCTTCTGTCTGACATAACTCATCAAAATCCTGACAGCCTCACATAGTATTAAAAATGAAGGTTTTTAAGTATGGGAATAGATAAAAATATTGTTTCTCCGTATAACGTTGTTGAAAAAATTGAGCCGGGAATGAGTATATTTATTGGAACAGGGGCTGCTGAACCCAGAACACTTGTTAAACATCTTATGGCCTCAAACGCACCTAATTTAGAGGATCTTGAACTCATTCAGCTTGTCAGCTTCGGGGACGCGGTTTCAATTAGAGAATTATACTCTCAAAAATTTCGCCTTAAAACGTTTTACTCGGGATGGGCAGCCCGCGAAGCCATCACTGCAGGCAGGGTTGATTTAATCCCCTGCCGATTTTCCAAAATACCCGGCCTGATAAAAACCGGTAAAATTCGCATAGGTGTTGTGTTTATTCAGGTCTCCCCCCCTGACAAATCGGGTTATTGCAGTCTGGGAATAGCCGTAGACGTGGCCCGGGAAGCCATGGAATAGGCTTCAATTATTGTTGGAGAAATAAATCCGAGAATTCCCGAAACTTTCGGCGATACTTTTGTACATGTTTCAGATTTTCACATGCTGATAAATTCGATTCACGAACCTATTTATTTCCCCAGATGGACTGTTGATAAGGTTTTTAACAAGGTTGCATTTAATGTTGCATCCGTTATTGATAACGGTAGCTGTATAGCTTTTTCAATCGGGCCTTTATTTGAAGCTCTTAGCCGCCATCTTGTTCAAAAACGCAATCTCGGAATACATTCTCCATTCTTTACAGATGCCTTAATGGATCTTATGAAAAGCGGGGCTGTAACCAACAGGAACAAAGAGATATGGCAGGGTAAAGCTCTTACCTCGTATGCTCTTGGAACACCCGAACTTCTGTCTTGGCTCAACTGCAATCCACTCGTAGAATTTCAAGGCATTGCGAAGGTGTTTGATCCAATCAATATTGGAAGCAACTCCAGATTTGTAGCTGTTTTCCATGCCAGTAAAGTCGATTTGTCCGGCCTAATTGTGCTTAATATCGGAAAAGGAAACGTTGCCGTCGGACCTGGTGAAGCCGTGGATTTTTTTAATGGTGCCGAGATTTCAGATGACGGGCGGAATGTTTTTGCGCTTTCAAGCAGAAATCTAAAAGGCGAACCCAACATTCGCATATCCGCCGGAAGTCTGCATAACCGGTTCAGTCTCCGTGAATCTGTCGATATTGTCGTGACCGAATACGGGGTTGCACAATTAAAAGGACTGACAGTGCGTGAAAGAGCCCAGGCAATTATTGAAATTGCCCATCCTGACGACCGCCCCAAACTTGTTGCGCAGGCAAAACAGGAAAGGCTTCTATACCAGGACCAGATTTTTATCCCCGACTGCGTACATCTCTCCCCTTCCCAGATTGATAGAATGCATACCTTCAAAAACGGGGTTGCTGTGAGTTTCAGAGCAATCAAGCCATCAGATGAAAAGGGTATGAGAAGGCTCTTTTATCGCTTTTCTGACGAGGCGGTTTACTATAGATATTTTTCAAGTGTTAAAACCATGCCGCACTCCAGAATGCAGGAATATGTCAATATCGATTTCAGTCAGATCATGTCAATTGTTGGCTTTGTTGGAGAGCTCGGTCATGAACACATTATAGCAGAAGCAAGATTTTTGAAAAACCGGCACAATCTCTTTGCAGAAGTAGCATTTATTGTTGATGAAAAATATCAGGGATTAGGAATTGCGACATACTTGTATCAAATGCTTGCTGATATAGCAAAGGAGCAGGGCTTGCAGGGATTTATCGCGGATGTATTGTCTTCAAACATAGACATGATGAAGGTTTTAGCTAAAGGGGGCCATAGAATAAAAGCAAATCTGGAAAATGGTATATATGAAGTAACAATACCTTTTAATACGTAACTATACAATTTGTTCCGATTAATACATCTGCTTTACTATCACATAGAAATTGTTTATATTAGATCTGATATTTATATCATACAAATTTAAATACAAATTCACATGGAACGAATAAGCATGCGGATAAATTGTTTTGCTGATTTGCAAATCCGGGTTTTTTCCTTTATTATATTAATATTTCTTGTTTTATTTTATATGCTCACTGGATGTGCATCAAGTTACCAGGTGGAGCTGGATTCTTCAGAAACACATAAAATATATATTGAACAAATTCTGCGTGAAGAGCTGAAGTTATGGACCGATACTCCTCACAGCATGGGAGGTACAAAATTCGACGGGACTGATTGTTCGGGCTTTGTTATGATCGTGTATGATAAGCTTTTTGGAATTACGCTCCCGCGTGATACGATAAATCAGGCTATGGCAGGTGTTTTTATAGATAAAAAAGAACTGAAACCAGGCGACCTTGTTTTTTTTAAACCGCCCAGGATTAGACGTCATGTTGGAATATATATAAATAGCGGTGAATTTGCTCACACTTCCAGCCGTAAGGGAGTCTCTATTTCAAGAATAGACGATCCTTACTGGAACAAATATTACTGGACATCCAGGCGCATTCTGCCATGATTCATATTACAACTCAAATAGCAATTCGCGAAAATGAAATAAGAGAAGAATTTATTCAAGCTTCAGGACCGGGAGGTCAAAATGTTAATAAGGTCGCTTCAGCAGTTCAATTACGTTTTAATGTAATAAGCTCTCCCTCTCTCACGGAAGATATCAGGGAACAACTCATTCTTATAGCAGGCAAGCGGCTTTCTTCAGAAGGCTATTTAATTATAACTGCCCGCAGATTCAGAGATCAGAGCAAAAACCGCAAGGATGCCCTCAACCGACTTACAGAAATGATACGGAAAGCCGCTGAAAGGGAAAAGCCCCGTATTAAAACAAAACCTTCACGCAAATCGGAAATTAAACGTCTTGAAGTAAAGCGACATCGCAGTAGGATAAAAAGGATAAGAAAGCCTGCTTTGCTCATTGAAGAATAAACCGTCAGAATACGAAATCAGCTACAATAATGCTCTCGCACAGATCTTTGATTTTTTTCAGCGCTTCCAGATGCCGGGGGTGGATTTGGTATCTTTTCAAAGATTCTATATCTTCGAAAACGGATACAAGCGCAAAATCATATGATCTTTCCGACCGGATAACGTCACGCCCAAATTCATAACTCCTTATTTCAGGAATCTCTCCGGGAAGAACTCCCAGTGTTTTTTCAAGTTCGCCGATACCTGCCTCCTGCGCATCTTTTTTAAATTTCAACATTACGACATGCTTTATCATTTTATTCCTTTCGTCGGGATTAGCGGCCGTTACGAAAGAACTATTACATTTTTACTCATTTTGTTACGGCCGCTTATGCCGGTTACGACAACCAGTGTTACAATTATTTTTTTACAACGGCTTACTTAAGGTAAACCCTCTTGACCCGCTCCGTCAGTGATGAAACAATTTCATAGTTTATCGTACCTGTTATTGATGCTATTTCATCAACTATAATAGATGAACCTATCTGGCTTCCAAAAGCAACTACCTCGTCACCTGTTTTTGCTTCTGGAATATGACCAACATCAAGCATCGTAAGATCCATGCACACGCGGCCTGCTATTGGCGCCCTTTGCCCGCAAACGAGCATGCTCCCGCGTGAAGAAAGAAGCCGACTGTACCCATCTGCATATCCTACAGGAACAGTTGCAATATATGTTGGCTTTTTTGCTTCATAAGTTGCACCGTAACTGACTTTGAAGCCGGGAGGGACTTTTTTAATATGAATTATCGTGGTTTTTAACGACATTGCCGGCAAGAGAGCGACCTTATCTTTATTTACTTCATCAGATGGATACAGGCCATACATTGATATGCCTGCCCTCACCATATCAAGATGGGTTTCGGGCATATCAATGATTCCGGCGCTGTTTGCCGCATGCTTTACACCAAATTCAATGCCTTGACTCATGAGACTGTTTATAAATTCCATAAATATCTCAAACTGTCTTTTTGAAAAAGCTTTGTCGAGACTGTCCGCCATTGAAAAATGGGTGAATATGCCTTCCGGTTCAAGCCCGGGAAGCCGGACGATAGATTCAACTTCTTTTATTACATATTCTTGCTGGCTATTCCCATTTCTGTATTCTATAGAAGGGCCAACCAAGATCCCAAGTCTGCCCATACCTGTATCTATCTTGACATGAACTTTGACTTTCTTTTTATGCAATACGGCAAAAGAAGAGAGGCTTTCCGCAGCTTGGCGAGAAAAGAGAGTTTGAGTAATATCATAATTGAGAATATCTTCATAATAAAATGCCGGAGTATAACCTAAAACCAAAATTGGCGCATCAATTCCTTCATTTCTTAACAGAATTGCTTCATGTATTCTTGCAACACCAAGTGCCTCAGCGCCATTATCAAGAGCACAACGCGCAACCTCAACAGAGCCGTGTCCGTATCCATTAGCCTTAACAACAGCCATAAGGCGTGAATTGCTGTTTGTAATTCGCCGCAGTTCACATATGTTATGGGCAATAGCTTTAAGGTCAACTTCAGCCCAGAGAATTTCTTCTGCCAATTAAACCTCACATGAATTGAAGATCCCTGCGGCAAGCTGCATGGAATCTTTACGGCATTGATATATGCTTGTGCTGATCCACCCCGCCGAAAGTTTATTTAAATAGATAATGATGTTATATCAGTTCTATTGCGCAGGCCATTGAGACCCCGCCACCGCCGCATAGAGTGGCAAGACCAAGTGTTTTCCCTCTTTTTCGCATCGCATGCATCAGAGTAATAATGACTCGCGCGCCTGTTGCACCTACAGGATGCCCTAGGCCAATACCTGAACCATTTACGTTTGTAATATCTCTGTGTAAGCCAAGATCCCTTTCACATGCTATGTACTGGGCCGCAAAAGCCTCGTTTACTTCTATAAGTTCAAAGTCTTCGATCTTAAGTCCACTTCTAACCATTAAATTTTTTACAGCCGGTACAGGGGAAAGCCCCATTACCGAAGGATGACACCCGCCTCTACCGGTCGCTTTGATCCTTGCAAGCGGTTTGAGTCCGAGTTCTTTCGCTTTTTCAGCAGACATGATTATTAATCCTGCCGAACCGTCATTTATACCGCTCGAGTTACCGGCAGTGACTTTACCGATCTTAGGAATAAATGCCGGCGGAAGCTTTTGAAGCTGCTCCATTGTCAGGCCCGGCCTGAAATGTTCATCTTTATCAAAAATTAAAGATTCCTTCTTTTTTCCCGGAATTTCGACCGGCACTATCTCTTCCTTAAACGAACCGTCTTTGGTGGCTCTTTCAGCTTCATTCTGGCTCCTTAAAGCAACTTCATCCATCTCCTCCCTGCTTATATCCATATGCTGGGCAATGAACTCCGCTGTGTGCCCCATGATATACGGTTTCCCTTTAAAAAGGCTCAATGGCGCCTCATCGGCATTCACAGGACCGTCCTCCGGATGGGGTATAATATGGGATCCGCAATGGAGAGCACGAATCATGGTATCCACAAAGACCTGATCCTGCAGGCGGCATCCCCATCTTGCGCCAGGAACCGTATATGCAACACCCGACATGTGTTCAACTCCTCCCGCAAGTATGACATCTGCCATGCCAGCCTGTATCATTGCCATCCCTGAAATAACGGCTTCCATACCGGAAATGCACACGCGGTTGATCGTTACCGCTGTTGTTGTATCGGGTATTCCGGCCAAAAGGGCGCTTACGCGGGCAACGTTGAGGGCGTCGGCAGGTTCCATGCAGCATCCGTACCGGACATCATCTATCAAAACCGGATCGATGCCGGCTCTTTTTACAGCCTCTTTC
>JAGVOC010000039.1 GCA_020052975.1 Desulfobacterales bacterium
AAAGACCAATATATTATTGGCGATGGGGAGTTGATTGACTGTCTTTGATGAGTAGATTCCCAGGAATGTAAGGAAGATGACCAGAATGGTGGTGAACAGGATTATATAACGTTCGCGTTTTCGTCTTTTCAATTCCTGAATGTTAATCTTTGGAGAATCTCTATTTAGCATTTGCTCACCCGAGGTTTATTTCATCACTCTCTAACCTTGAACCGTGTAGACCTTTGAAAAACTCGCTTTCAGTCATTGCGAGCCCCGACAAGTCGGGGCGAAGCAGTCTCAGGGCAAGGCACATAGATTGCTTCACTTCGTTCGCAATGACAAATTGGGCATTTTTCAACCCAGGTCTCGAAACCTTGAACCGTGAACTCTGGAACTTTGAACCTGAGTAGTTACATTAATTCTCAATAAATAAATGACTCGCTATACCAATCGGTCTCAAAGTCCCACAGAGAAACAAAGAATAACACGTAATCGAGAAAAAATGGGAGTTTTATAGGATCCAGTTTTGCCTTTATCCTCACATAATATTTATTATTCTTCTTTAAAGAACTCATAGGTATAACGGTAATCCCATTTACCTCTGCCATTGCCTTTTTGGCTTCTAAAAAATCCTTTAAAATTACCTCTTTTTTATCTTTTGAATTGAGAGTAACCGTGAATTGATTCTTCAGGTTATTATAAACAATGGTGTGTCTAACAATAACCGCTGCAAGGGGTTCATCAAACCAGAAATTACGAGGGTGATACAAATTAATATAAAACGTGAAGGTGGTTGAGATACCGTTGAGGATTGCCTCTTCCATTTTTTTTGTAAAACAGCCTTCCACGGAGAAATAGACTAGAAGATCTTTAGGTGTGTTAGTTACAATTGCATCTTTAATTCTTGCTTTTTTACAAAGGGCATTCGCTGGGAGAAAAAGAATGATTAGCAGTATAATACTTATAAAAGCTGGAGAGTAACGGAAGAGTTTCATCAATATATCTCAGTGGTATTATTAAGGTTTTTGAGACGAAACAAGTATTTTCCTCCGTCTTTTTTATAGTCTATAATCAGTTAAAACGCAAGTTTAAATTTGACGACTTCGTAAAAAGTCCATCTGCGGCGTTCCGCTGCATCCTCAATCATTGCAGCGTACTTGTAAGTACGTCTCATTCCTTCGGATTTGCGCGCCTTGCATCTGGAGCTTTTTACTGTGCCGTCTTATTTTTGACTTTTTACGACTTCATCAAATTTGGAGCTCCAAACACCTTGCAGAGTAGTTATAATTATACTGGAGGTATTCAGTCATATAGAATTTGAGCCGTCTTTTTTTGATTCCGAGGTAAGCCTCTATGGGCACCAATTTCAGGACATGCTCAGAGGTTAATGGAGCAAGGCGTTTATGCACCTGTCTTTTTCAGCCCAAAATGTATTCAGCCAGTTCTGGAATAGTTCACGAAATTCCATATCTTGGGAATAATCCCCTATAATTTCTTTATGTATGGGGAACGATTGAACCCTTACCTTAATTTCGCTGACTTTACCGCAGAGAAATGCCCAGAAACTCTTAGTACCCTGGGGATACACAATGGTTACGTCTAGAATACGATGCAGTTGCTCCCCCATAGCAGCAAGCACAAAAGCAATGCCCCCAGCCCTGGGTTTTAATAGGTTGGCATAGGGCGATTGTTGTTTACTGTGTTTCTCCGCCGTGAAACGAGTCCCTTCCAGAAAGTTCATAATGGACACCGGGATTGTTTTAAACTTTTCACAGGCTTTACGCGTTATCTCAATATCCTTGCCTCTTAGATGTGGGCGCTTTTGAAGATGGGTTTCGGAATAACGTCTCATGAAAGGAAAATCCAAAGCCCAGCAGGTAAGTCCTATAATTGGTACCCATATCAGTTGTTTCTTCATAAAGAATTTCAGGAACGGGATCTTGCGGTGAAAGATATTTTGCAAAATGAGGATGTCAACCCACGACTGATGATTGGCTATAACAAGATACCATTCATTGGGTTTCAGGTCTTCAATTCCACTGATATCCCAACGAACTTTGTGCATAAGCCGGAGATTGAGATTGTTTAAATAAACCCAGTTGGTAACCACGCCGTTTATTGTTCTGTTACAGAGTTTACGCCAGGCATTGACAGGCACAATCAGTTTTAAGAACGCCAGCGGAACCAGCTGAATCGGGACCAAAACCGTATTGATAAAATACATTAATGTCGATAAAACCCCACGAACTAAACCTGGCAAGAAACTCAGCATTGTCTTTTTCTCTCCTTTAACATTGACAAACTGGCAAAAAGTTCCCCTGTCCTCTCAGACACCCTTTAAATCATTATAAAATAATATATATTCTCTTGACAGATTTTTTGCAACAATATATTTTTAGATAGAAATAGGGGGAATCCTGTATGCCGGTTATCACTTCCTCATTACAGGCACAATTTGAACAGCGTCAATAAGGAGGGGGCCTATGAAGAAAAAGATTGCCTTGTATCTATTGGTGTTACTTACTTTAAATCTCTATTTTATAAACACCATGGCACAGGCAGAGGAAGGAACAGATTTGGAGACCATAGAGATTACGGTAAGCGGTGTGGGGGCAATTAGTGAAGTAGGGATTGCTGACGCAAGAAAGTCTGCCATTGATGATGCCCTGAAATTAGCGGTAGAACAGGCTAGAGGGGTAATGATTTCCTCAAACACTGAGGTAAATAATTTTGTCCTTGTAAAGGAAAATGTACTGTCAAAATGCAGGGGTTATGTTAAAAGCTATAGGATAGTTGATGAAAAGAAGCTGGATAAAGATAAGGCTTATAGGGTTTCTATAGTGGCCAATGTAGCTTTAAGGGACCCAAAGACTAAGCCTCAGATAACCTTTGATGAAAAAACAGCGAAGCTCAAAATGCCGGCAATATTTGA
>JAGVOC010000153.1 GCA_020052975.1 Desulfobacterales bacterium
GCTCAAATTTCAATCCTCGAAATACTCAATGTATTCCTGTGGTTGAAATTATCGCCTTCCTTGTACTTGGCCAAAATTGGACGTTCTTCAAAGGTCTCGCCCCTATACCCTTACCCCTACTAAACCCTATCCCCTTGACCCTAAACCCTAGTTTAGTATCCTCCCCTAACCCTATCTCCTTGACCCTAAACCCTATTTTAATATCCTCCCCTAAACCCTAGTTTAGTATCCTCCCCTAAACCCTATCCCCTTGACCCTAAACCCTATTTTAATACCCCCCCTTGCCTGACAGAATTACCCAGGGGGTCTTGAGAAGCAGCTTGATATCGAGCCACAATGACCAATCATTGACGTACCTGAGGTCAAGGCGCACCATTTCATCGAAAGTGGTGCTGCTTCTTCCGGTGACCTGCCACAGCCCGGTAATCCCGGGCTTGACGGAAAGCAGCCTCCGCCTGTGCCAGATATCATAAAGTTCAATTTCATAGGGAATAGGAGGGCGGGGTCCTACGAGCGACATATCACCTTTCAGAACATTTATGAACTGCGGAAGTTCATCGAGGCTTGTCTTTCTCAGGAACCGGCCAAGGGGTGTCACCCGCGGATCATTGCTTATTTTATAAACCCCCGGTGCATCTTTATCATCTTTTCCCTCTCCGATATATTTTTTAATGTATTCCCTGTGGCGGTCAGAATCACAGTCAGTGTACATTGATCTGAATTTAAGGAATGTGAATATCCCGCCGTTTAATCCCATTCTTTCCTGCCTGAAAAAAACAGGGCCCTCCGAAGTATATTTGATCGCTGCGGCAATGATCAGTAAAAGGGGAGAAAGGCACACAAGAGCAAATAAACTCCCTAATATATCCATAAGTTTTTTTGCCGGTGATTTTGCCTGTCTGGAGGTGCCGGGCTTCGAAAGATCGGGATAGAGGTTTATATTGAACAGTCCCTCATTGATTTTGGAGCTTCCGTTCTGCTCCGGAAATACATGAAATGATACTTTGATTTTTTTTACTAATTCTGCATCAAGAGCCTTACTAATCCTGTTGTGCAGATTGCGCAATATAGACTCTACCGAACTTTCATTGACGGAAGCCATTTCCGTAAATATGGCCCCCATGACCTTATTCTCTTCATACCATCCGCTGATATCCGTTTCTCTTGAGCAGGAAATGAGAACTCCCTTCATTTTATCCTTTATTTTATCAAGGAGCTGACTGTTGCGCTTTCCACTTTGAAGTTCTGAGATGTCGATAAGCAAAAGGAGGAAAGGCGTTCTTGATCGTTCCGTTCTTTTCCGCTCGATCCGCAGCATGTGATGGAAGATGGGAGTGGTGCAAAATATATGGTTTTTCTCAATGAAAGGTTCCTCAACCTCTTTTGACTGCCTGTTTTGTAAGCCACCGGATGACTTGTTGCCATTTGAGCTTAATTTGTCAGCAGTATCCATAAAAGGTTCATTCATCTTTGTCACTAACGGTCATGTTTTTTTCTTAATAAATCTTCCAAATTTTGTATAGTATAACAGTTATAAATCGTTATGTATGTGAATAAATCACACTGGTAACGTATATAATTAACCATGTCAGTAATCAATATAATAATGATGTGAGATAGGGTCAAGGGTATAGGGGATAGGGTTTAGGGGGAAAAACTCCATCCTCGACCCTGAACCCTTGACCCTATCCCCTCCTCATTTCGGTTTCTTAAAAAACGAACTGACTTTCCCAAGAAAATTCTGAGGCCTGGTTTCTTTAGAATAACCATAATCATAATAATACCGGTTGGTTCCAAAATAACGTGAGTGGAGAGCCGGTGAGTTAAAAACCATGTCATTCAACACGACACCAATGATTTTTTCTTTTCCCAGCATTTTAACGGCCTGCTGAACCGATTCCCTTGGTGTTTCCCCCGCCCTTACCACAAAAATAATACCATCAACCATCCTGTCCAGAACACTTGGCTCTGTTGTTGCAAGTACCGGCGAAGAATCAAGAATAATATACCGGTCATTATAGCGTGATTTCAATTCATCAACGAGAGTTTCCATCCTTTTTGAGGCAATCAGTTCAACCGGGTTATCCTGAGTACTCCCGCCGGTGAGAAGAGACAGCTTATCGATCTGGGTTTTTACCAGAAGGTCGGGCAGATCATAATATCCCAGCAGATAATCTGAAAGCCCCTTGGATTCCGCCATCCCAAACCATCTCGAGAGGGTCGGATTCCGCAGGTCACAATCGACAAGCATTGCATGGCTGTGCAATTCAACAGCAATGGTGATGGCCAGATTTATCGCTATGAGGCTTTTGCCGTCTCCGCTGAAGGAGCTGGTTACGAGGATTGTCTTCGGTTTATTTTCCAGGGAAGGTCTGAACAGATATGTTCTTAATTTCCGGAACTGCTCTGCAACAATGGAGCCGGACTGGAAAAATGAAACAAGTTTGTCGTCTAAAACAGAATTATCAATTGAGGCCTTAACCGGTTCTGCTTTTAGTTCCGGAATCCTTTCTTTCTCTGCCTTCTGCAGTGCTTCATACATTTTTCCCATAGCAATCCAGTACCTTTTGCCTGATTTGATACCTTTTTAATTTATTTCTCACAGAGGTCGGAGAGTTTGGAGAAAAGGGTCTAGGGTCAAGGGGTTAGGGTCAAGGGACCGAGGATGTAATTCTTACCCCTAAACCCTATACCCTATCCCCTCGCCCCTAAACCCTATCCCCTATACCCTCGCCCCTAGCCCCTCAATATTCCATAAGCTATTAATATTGCGCAAATAAGCACGATGAAAAAAACAATAATCGCCGGCCACAACCTGCTCTTCTTAACCTTTTGCAGCCCTTCCAGATCCCTGATTGTCTCAAGAATGACCGGTTTTCTGATCCGGGTTAAATCCCTCGAAAATCCCGTAATCAGGGCATTGTCGCATACAATGTTTATCAAACGCGGGATACCTTTTGAGTATTTATATATTGCGTCAACAGCCCCTTTATCGAACAAAGAAAGATTCCGGGCTCCCGCCTTTTTCAGCCTGAATAAAATGTACTCTTGTGTCTCTGCCAAATTAAGTGCATTCAAGTTGTAACGAGTGGTAATTCTCTGTTTTAATGCCCTGAATTTTTCATCTGCCAGAGTCTTGTTAAGTTCCGGTTGTCCAAGGAGAATAACATGGAGCAGTTTGTTTTTTGAAGTTTCAAGATTCGTAAGCAGCCGGACTTCTTCAAGGAGTTTCTTATCGAGGTTCTGTGCTTCATCTATGATCAGAAATACCTTGTCTTTCCTTTCGAAACATTCCAGAAGGAAATGATACAGCAATGTGATATTTTGCCCCCGCGTTCCCCCGCCTTCTTCTCTTATCCCCAGATCGACACAAACATAATCAAGGAAATCATCAGGTTCCATAAGAGGATTGAATATATTTGCGATCCGTATATTTTCATTCAATGTACTTAAAATCATATGAACAAGAGTCGTTTTTCCTGTACCAACTTCCCCTGTAATGACACTGAACCCTTTTCCCTCCCTGATTGCGTACCTGAGGTGAGCAAGGGCCTCCTTATGGTTTTCGCTGAGAAAGAAAAACCTCGGGTCCGGCGTTATTTCAAATGGCTTGTTGTTGAAGCCATAGTACTTTTCATACATGGCTAGGCTGCTTCTCTTTCTATTCTGGGTATTGTGGCAATCACCCTCAATCCGAGAGTAACTTCGACATCCCCGGCATCGTGGAAAGTTGTATCCAACTGTTCACGGATAATTACCATCCCGAAACTGCAGCCCAGGCACAGCACCAGACCAATGAGAAGGACTTTTGGTATATCCGGTGAAAAAGGCTTTTCCGGCAAACGGGCCGGATCAATTATTCTGAACTGCTCACCTTTCTGCCGGATCTCCAGGTTTTCTGCCTGCTGAGCAGCCTGACTTTTTTTATAGAGGGTTTCGTATGACTCCTTCATTTTCTGGTACTCACGGAGCAATGAGGCCATTTCCTGCTCCCGTGACGGGATGTTTTCGACCCGTGCCCTGTACCTGTTCAGCTGACCTCCGACATTGGCCTGTTCACCCTCGAGCTGCCTGATATTAAGGTCTATCACTGCCAGCTGATTTTTCATTTCCCTGTACCGGGGGTCTTTTTTTACATCGTACGTCTCTTTAACTTCTTCTTTTCTTGATTCGAGGGCTGCAAGCTTCTTTTTTGTCACAACCACATCCGGATGGCTTTCAGTGTACTTTGATCTCAGTTCATTCAGGAGGTTTGTTAAAGCCTCCTTCTGGGATTCATAAGTCCCGCCTTCCTCCGTTCCCAGAGAAGATGCCTTACCGCCCGTAGAAACGGATACCCGGCCGGGCTTGAGTCTCCCCTCTTTTCCTGTTATAAGAGTAAGAGGTTCTGCACTTGCCCCCGGCGATTCAAAGTCGGTGAGCTGCTTCTGTATGAAAAATCTCCGGTCCTGGGCAGCCCCCAGACTTTCTCCGAGTCTCTGGTGCTGGCTCTGGAGCTGTTCCATGATTCGCAGATTGCTGTCCAGCTGTTCGGGAAGCTCGCCCATATGATTCCTCTTGTACTGGCTGACGGCTGCTTCGAGTTCTTCCAGCTTCACCTTTGAAGCAGCCAGCTCGCCTGCCAGAAATTCCGTAGTTCCAACTGCCTGCTGTTCCCTCAGCTTCAGGTTCTCTTCAATGAAAAGAGAAGTAAGCCTGTTTGCGACAGCGGTTATAACCTGAGGGTCTTTTCCGATATAACTGATGGCAAAAGAGCTTTTTTCATCTTTCCTCTTGGTAGGAAGTTCGACCAGGACATTTTTCTGCATAAGCTCCACAACCTGTTCCTTAGAGAGGTTTTTGCTCTCATTCTGATAGAGACGGAATTCACTGATTACCCGTTCCAGACGCGTCCTGCTCATAACTTCCTGCGCGATCGACTGAAGCCTCTCTTCAATTCCGGATGTTACAGTCGACTGAACGAATGCTTCCGGAACCTTCTGGGGTGATACAAGAACAAGGGTCGATGCTTTATATAGCCTGGGCGCAAAAGCAGCGTAGAGAATAGTCCCCACCATTATGGCAAGGAACGGAATAATAAAATACCAGATTCTTCTACGAAAAATTTCTATATAATCATCGATGTTATAAGAACGTGCCGGGTTTATCATAGTTTAAAGTCTCATGAGTCCATATGTTATTATTTAGAGGGTTTAGGGTCTATTTCAGGGTCTAGGGTCAAGGGGATAGGGTCTAGGAGGAATCCTTGCCCCCCTAAATCCTATACCCTTGACCCTATCCCCTAAACCCTATCCCCTTCAGTATGTTGCGGTGATTATGATGACTCCCCTGTTTTCGGTGTAATCGTTTGTATCTACATTGGAATCTCTTTCTTTGCGAGATATGTCCAAAGACAATTTCAGCCATTTTAACGGATTATAAGAAGCTTTGGCGCCAATACCCCAGATCCAGTCTCTTCTGTCCGAATCAAAATCAGCCCGCTCTCCGTTGCCGTACAAACCGATGGATGTTCTCATATCAAGAGAGTGCGTCACCGAACCGGTCAACCTGTGGTATCGGCTGAAACCGAGATTTTCTGAAGTGAAATAATCTTCGTTATATCCGCCCTGCAAACTTAAGACATAAGAAGTCCGTACGTCACGGTTTGTAATGCCGGCCTTGTAACTTATGCCGTCCATTCTTGAACCGGTTTCAGGATCTTTCAGGAAATATCCCGCCTGGACCGATCCGTTCAATGTTGGGCTGAAGGCATATGATATACCCACGGACGGCTCATGGATATCGTAATCAACCGATGGGGGATCAAAGTCGCGCATTAAAAATGTATACTCTCCGAAAACCGAAGCTTTCGGGTCAAAACGGTGAGTGAACTTAGCGTTTGCCCTGTGGCCGGTAAAGTCAGGCGACCGTTCAAAATTCCCCATAGTGTATCCGTATTCGAGATGGATGCCGTTTTTCTGATCAAACGAATAGGCAAAGTAGGGATTGACATAATCTTCACGGCTGTCTTCCCGGGTTGTGCTATCTATCCTGTATATATTGTTGCGGTAATTGACCCCAACGCGGTTTTCCGGGCCGAACTGATATTCGGCGGTCGGAGCTGCTACATTCCGCCAGTACACCTCTCTCTGCGTTTCTGTGGAAAGAACGTACTTGTTTTCTTCTGTCAGAGTAAAGTATTCCCTCTCCCTTGGCTCATCTGAACGGATGAAGTTCTCTTTCAGATAAAAATTAAAGTGCTCTTTTGTAAGATATTTTGCGTTAAGTGACCCGTTGTGGCTGACATGGTTTTTCTTAGAATCGCTGTCGTAAAAAACGAAACCAAGGGTATAATCAAGATCAATGCCTGATACCGAATCTGTGTTTGAATATTTCAACCCGGGTTTTACCGTAGTAATAAAGTCATCTACTTTATTTGTGCCGGTAAGATTGATATTGTCATTATATTCTTCCTGAACGGAAATGTGCGGATGAAATCCGGGCTCAACAGTCGGACCGTCTGCATAGGCGATAAAAGGCATGCATGCGAACAGAAAATATGCAATCAGTATCATTTTTTTCATGGTATGATCACCGTATCCCCTCGTTTAATGGCAAAATCTGATGCCTTGCCTTCAATTATTTTCTTATAATTGGCAGTTATTCTTATATCCTGACCCTTTTCTTTCCTTATAATTAAAATATTTTTCTGGTCGGCCCAGTCAGTAAAACCTCCTGTCATAGTCATGAGCTGGAGAAATGATGTTTCACTGCGCAGCCTTTGAACACCGGGATTTCTGACCTGACCGGAGACATATACCTTAAAACTGTTTGCTTCGATAACGGTTACGGAAACATTGGGATTATCAATGAAATCCTTGAGTTTTGAGACTAAAATCTCTTTAAGCTGGAGCGGTGTCAGTCCCGAAGCCTGGACATCATCAACAAGGGGCAGAGATATCTTTCCGTCCATTCTCACCGGAATAGTTTTTGACAATGATTCTTCTCTCCAGACATAGATATTAAGGCTATCTTCAGGCCCTATGATGTATGAATCGCTATCGGCGGCAACTTCCCCCTGAACCTTTGCGGCTGGCGCGGCATCTTTATCCTGCTGGGAAAAAACTGATACAGGCATTAACATAAGAAGAAAAATCAATGCCGGTATGACATTTCGTATTTTATAATTTTTCATCTCCAGATGCTCCTGATTTGTTATGGCTGTTTGATGATGGTTACAATAAACATATTAAAACATTTTTCTTATTAAAATCAAAAAATTAGTAATATGTCAAGGGATTTTCATGTCAAATACAGAGACCTTTGCATAACACCCCCTTTTGCCCGATTACTGCGTCAGGCTCAAATTTTAATCCTCGAAATACTCCAATGTATTCCTGCGGTTGAAATTATCGCCTTCCTTGTACTTGGCCAAAATTGAATGTTCTTCAAAGGTCTCTAAAGGTTCATGGAAAATATAACTAACTTTTTTTCGATACCGGCAGGATTATCAGTCGCAAGGCTGGAGTATGGCGGATAACATCCTGACACGTTCAAGCATGTTCTCCCTTTCTTCCGTTCCTGCTTCAAGGTCGGCCATAATGCTCCAGTCCTCGCACAAAAAAACGACCCAGCCCTGAGCAGAATCTATTTTAACAGCTTCTGCAAGAAACTGTTTTGCCCAGTCTCTATTCTGCAAAACCGCAAGGCGCACGGCCTTACGAAGGTAAACCGACGCGTACAGCTTATCATCTTCGCCCGATACGGCTTTTAGAAACTTGTCGAAGTCATTTTCCGAAAGGAGCATCCTGTAGTATGCATCTTTGGAATTTATTTCCCCCCTGCACTCATCTTGAGCGCAGGAAAAAAGAGCCTCAAGTTCCGGACATCCGCCCCCGAGCTTTCTTAATTTTAAAGCTGTTTCAAAAAGATAATTGTCCCTGACATCCGAATACATTTTTAAATTGTGGAAAAGCGCGTAATTTTCAGCTGCCGAGCAGAAATCATCCTGCATCAGGAAAGCCCGGATGCTTTTTTCGAACTGGTTCTTTGCCTCACAAAAACGCCCCTGAAGATATAGATTAACAAATTCATGTCTCCAGCTTTCCGCCATTTTGAGTTCACCGGCAGGAGGATAGGCGCTTTTATCATGAAAGGACACACAGCCGGACAGCAATGCCGTCATGATCAAAACCGGAAGAAATTTTAACTTTGAACTATTCACTTTTTCCCCTCGCCCCTAAACCCTGAACCCTCGCCCCTATTATTTCCCCACTTGACTCCTTGCCCCCTCGAATCCTTGAATCCTTCCCTTCACTATTCACTTTTTATCACGGCAACGGCATGGAAGGAGCCGGTTTTTTTTCTTTACCCTCTCCGATGAGCCATGATTCATTAAGCTTTTCGATAAATTGTGTTCCGACATGAAGGGTATGCTCGCTCTCCATTCGAAGAGTTTTAAGATTTTCCGAAGCCTCCTTAAACTCGTACATAATGGAATTAATATTTGAAACTGCCGGAGAAAGATTTTCCCTCATCGCCCTTAATTCTTTAATAAATTCTTTTCCCTCGGACAGCACGGCGCTGACCTCATCCTTAACCCTGGAAAAATCATCCACCTTGCTGTCTGCATTTTTTACAAGGCCGTCGAAATCTGCAAAGATTGTCTCGGTGCGCTGAAGAATTGTTTCGGTGTGCGCTAGGATTGCATCGATTCTTTCAACCGGACGCTTATCCTGACTGACATAATAAATAAGCCCGTCTTTTGAATTTATCTTCGATGTTATTTCTTCAAGATTCCTTATCGTCTTCTGGAGATTGCCGTCTTCTCCCGCGAACTGATCGGAGAGTCTTTTTATATTCGACACAATATTTTTAAGATCGTCCATGACAGGCTGGGCTTTGTCGAGGATCTCATTGAGGCCGCCTATCTTATTAAGCCTTAAAGTAGATCCGGGTTCGAGTACCGGAGAACGTTCCGAACCGGGAATAAGTTTCAAATAAGTATTACCGATTACTCCTTCCTGTTCCAGAATAACTTTTGAATCCTGCTTGAACCATTTATAATATTTCTCAAGAATTTCTATCTCAATCTTTACGTAATCTATATTGTCAAGGTAAAGCTCCGTGACCTGCCCTATTTTGAAACCTGAAAGTTTGACAGGTATCCCTCTTTCAATTTTCTCGCCCGTATTGCTCGTAACAAAAAAGCTGACTTTTTTTGCGAAGAGATCTTTTTTTACGCCAATATAGATAACAGAAGAGATCACAATTATCATGAAGGCAATCACATAGAATCCTACTTTAAATTCCATTTTGTCTTTTGTATTCATACCTTGCACCCGGATATCCGCACCTTGTTAAAATTAAATTCGCTGAAATTACCAAGATCGTTTTGTGAACACATTATCCAGAGGAAAACCCGCTTTTTTATTTTATCCAACGTCTCTCTCAATATTTTCATGTCGCTCATCTTGTCAAAATCGGTCATAATAAAGTCACACCCGCGGGAAAAACAGCGAAGAACATAGGTTTGTATCAGCTCCTGTCTTGTCAGGCTTTCCTTTCTTTTCCGGGAGACTTCGGCCATATCGAGATCAGAAAGATAAGGCTTTATCCTTTCGGTCGCCTCTTTAAAACCGATGTTTCCGTGGTACATATTAAAGAGGGTTATGTTCTCAATGACATTTAAATTTGCAAGAAGAGGGAATCTGTCGCTGACAATACAAATTGAGGGGAAATCCGTAATAGCCGACAAAACAAAATACGGAATATCAGCCCCGTCAGTAACTAAAATCAGATCTTCTTTATTCTCAACAAGTTGTGAAACATAAGAGATGCTCATATGTCAAGACCTTTGCATAACACTCCGTGAGACCTTTGCATAACGCCCCCTTTTGCCCGATTTATTTAAAGACTTGGTTTCTGGTCTCTGGTTTGTAGTTTCTGGTTTTTTTACTTTTAACCAGGGACCAGGGACTGTGAACCAGGAACCTAAGCCTTTATTATCGCCTTCCTTGTACTTGGCCAAAATTGGACGTTCTTCAAAGGTCTCTCAGTTAAAGGCCGGGTCGGGTATGGGGGCGGCGGCACGCATAAGCCCATACCCCGGCCCGGCCTTTTCTATATTTTCCCTCCGACACGGCAAATGTGATTTATTCAGAGTTCTCATCATGTCAAAAATGTAAAAAGAACCTCGACCAGAGCAATAACAGCCAGGCTCTGCATCATCCCGCGTATCAGCATCACGGGGACTTCGGTAAATGCCCTTTGCACACCCATCCCGTTTTGAACAGAAATCGCGGCAATTGCAGCGGCCATTATTGCCGGCTTTAAAACAACAACGGCAACATCCTTTATCTCTATGGCAAAAAAGAGCTGGTCAAGATAATTGTCAAAAGTAATGTCATGGACATAACCAAGAATAAAAAAGCTCCCGATTAAACCTGTAATTGAAAAAAAGATGGCAAGACTGGGGCCTGCGATTATAAAAGCAAGAATCCTCGGAAGGAAAATATAGCGGGGAATGCTTATCTTCATAAGGCGCAAAGATTCCATCTCCCCGTTAATATTCATCAACGCAATTTCCGTAATGACAGCGGTTCCTGAATGAAGAAGAAGTATGATAACAGTTACTATAGGAGCAATTTCATGCAGCATTGTGCCAAGAAGGAAATTGCCCACCTGGTTGTACGCGCCAAAATGCGTAAGAATTGAGAGCAGGTAATTTACGGTAATGGAACCGAGTATCAGGGATGAAACAAATATTACAGGGATTGCCTGAACAGAGGTGAAATAAATCTGCCGTACAAGAACCATGAACACGGCCCTGTTGAGGAAGGAAAAACTGTTGGCTGCCGATGCGACTTCGCGCAAAACCCTTGCTGCCCCGGAATAGAAAAGCCCGTGGTCAATGGTCCATCTTCCAAGTTTTTGTACAAGAGATCCGACCATTCTCCTTCCCCTCAAGCCTGACGGCAAAGTAAAAATTCATTCTCCTGTGTTGCACTTCATCTTTCGTCATTGCAGCGTACCAATTAGTACGCTTCATTCCTCAAGATTCGCGCGCCTTGCATAATGAGCTTTTTACTTTGCCGTATGAATTTTGATTATTTCCGAGTTTATCAAGCCTGACAAAATTCTCTTATCTTTTCAACCAAATAAACCTGCATATCCTCTGTAAGTTCCGGGTATATCGGAAGAGCTATCGTATTCAGGGCAGCGTACTCGGAAACCGGCATATCCCCGTTTTTGTAACCCAGATACGAAAAACATTCCTGGAGATGAAGAGGAACAGGGTAATAAACCTCTGTGCCTATCCCGGCTTCGGTTAAATGATTTCTAAGTTCGTCCCTTTTTTCCGGAACCTGTATGATAAACTGGTTATATATGTGGCGGCTTTCCCTTTCTGCAGGAAGCTTGACATTTTCCGAAAGACGGGCTTCCTGAAAAAGCTTCCTGTACCTTTCTGCGTTCTTTTGCCTCGCCCTTGTCCACTCGTCAAGATACTTCAGCTTTACAGAAACAATAGCGGCCTGGAGCGCATCAAGCCTGAAGTTACCGCCGATATATTTGTGATAGTATTTGGGATAAGAACCATGAACCCTGAGAATATCAAGTTTTTCATAAAAGGTGTCTGCATTGGCAGTTACAATCCCTCCATCTCCGAATGCGCCGAGATTTTTTGAAGGGAAAAAAGAAAAACAGCCGAAATGACCCATTGAACCGGCACGCCTGCCTTTGTATTCGGAGCCGATTGCCTGGGCGGCATCCTCAATAATCAACAGATTAAACTTTTTCGCAAGCCCGAGAACAGGATCCATATCGGCGCATTGACCGTAGAGATGGACCGGCATTATGGCTTTCAGGTCAGAGCGCTCAGAGGCGCTCATGGAACATACGGCCTCAGATATTTTTTCCGGAGAGATATTGTAAGTATCCGGATCGATATCAACAAACACCGGCTTTGCCCCGACACGGGCAATTGATCCTGCTGTTGCAAAAAAAGTGTACGGAGAAGTTATTACGCTGTCTCCGGGTCCTATTCCCGCGGCCATAAGTGAAATAATAAGCGCGTCTGTTCCGGACGATACTCCAAGGGCATGCTTTACAGAGCAGTAAGCGGCTATCTCCTTCTCCAGTTTTTCAACATACGGCCCCAGTATGAAGTGCTGGCTCTCAAAAATTTCGCTTGTAACGCCAAGAATTTCATCTTTTATCGTTTTATACTGACATTTTAAATCAAGAAGGGGGACTTTCATGCTCAATGGTTCCTGGTTCCTGGTTTATGGTTTATGGTTTATGGTTTATGGTTACTGGTTTATGGTTACTGGTTCCTGGTCTCCGGTATCTGGTTTTTTTTAACCAGAAACCAGGAACTGTGAACCAGGGACGTTATTTTCCCTTTTTCTCCGTTTCCACACAAATAACTTCGGCAGGATTATCTCCGGGATTCAAAATGGGAGTGAATCCCTTCCGGGAAATTAAAACCGCTTTTCCTCTTCTGAGCGGCCTTAATCCCTTCCCGGAGTCTGCCTTGACCGTGCCGCTCACTACAACAAGCTGCTTAGTTAAGGCGGTCGAATTTTTCATCCTGTACAATGAACCGGGATATATGACAAGGCTTGTGACCGTAAAATCATCTTTTTGCTCAAGCAGGGTAATACTTCCCCAGGGATAATGAATTGTCCTGTGCTGCTGGTATTCCTTCCGTTTTTTCTGCTTGAGCCTTGCGACAATGTTTTTGACATCTCTGCTGTTCTCGATATCCGACACAAAAACAGAATCGGGAGTGTCAACTACAACCATGTTGTCAAGCCGGTTTACGGCTATAAGCCTCTGGCGTCCCATGATGAAGCAGTTTGTGGTATTTTCAGCCACAACATCTCCGTCTATTACATTGTTTTTTTCGTCCTTGGGAAGAAAGTCATAAAGCGATTTCCATGAACCGATATCACTCCATCCGAAATCGGAAGGCAACACCACCCCTTTTTTTGTATTCTCCATTATGGCGACATCTATCGATATATTATCCAGCTTTTCATACCTTTTTTTCGTAAGAAGGCTCCTTTTTGCATTAATCTCCAGCATCATGCCAAGAAGAACAGGCTGGAATTTTTTAAACTCTTCAAGCATGACACCGGCCCTGAAGGCAAACATGCCGCTGTTCCAGTAAAAATTGCCTGCTTCAAGATATCGTTCAGCGGTTTTTTTATCCGGTTTTTCAACAAATCTTTTTATTATACCGGCTCCAAAGGATACAGCCTTGCCTCCCTCTATATAGCCGTATCCGGTTTCCGGATAATGGGGCTTTATCCCGAATGTCACGATATAATTTTCCTCCGCCAGTTTTATGGCAGATTTCAGCTTATCGTGAAAAAGGGGAATATTCCTGATTACATGGTCTGCCGGAAAGATGCAGAGAACGGCATCCTCCTCTTTTTTCAGGATATCAAGTATGGCAAGCAAAATGGCCGGGGCGGTATTTCGTCCGCACGGCTCGCATATGATCTTGTCGTTTGAGCGGACACCTATTCCTTCCATATGCCTTGCCGTTTCATGGAAATGCTCTTTTGCGCAAACTATTCTTACCCTGCCGATATCAAGAACCGGCTCAAGCCTCTTTATGGTGCTCTGGACAAGGGAATAATCTCCGATAAATTTTACAAGCTGTTTAGGATAAAGCTCCCTTGAAACCGGCCACAGGCGGGTACCAGCTCCTCCTGCAAGAAGTACAGGATACACATTATACTTTGCTTTTGACATGTTCCTTGTATACCTTCCCGTTCTTTCTTTTATGATTGTTGTTTGCCTGATAGGAGTGCCCGGCAGTCGTGCAGACAGTATCAACGGCACCATAACCCAGAAGCTCTTTGACTTCCCTTCTGAGCAGAGAACCTGCTTTGATTCTGATTGTACCGGGAAGAGCTATTATTACATCTGTTTTTCCCGGATCTCTTAAATGAATAAAACCGGGGCTCGAACCGGGGTATTTCATAAAAATATTTTTAAGCTTTGTAAGAGAATCTCTGTCGGATCTCCTTATATCAATATTAAAATGGACTTCGTCCGTCCATGTCTCTTCCGCTTTCTCAAAAGGAACAATCGTATCGGCAAGCACTTTCAGTGATTTTTCATCCTTCTGCACCTTTCCCTGGACAATAACAGGATTCTCACCGGAAATGAGACTGCTCACCAAAGCATAAACAGAAGGAAAAACGGTTGTTTCAATGGTGCCGTTCATGTCTTCCGTAACAACATATGCCATCGAATCCCCTTTCCTTGTCCTGATGATTCTCGAGCTTATTATGATTCCGCCGAATCTTGCTATTTCACCGTCCTTCATATCTTTAATGGAAAGGGAATCCGTGTTTGTATATCTTGCAAGCAGTTCTTCATATTTGTTCAGCGGGTGCCCTGTGATATAAAAACCAAGATATTCCTTTTCGAAGGCAAGGAGTTCCTTTTCATCCCATTCATCAATTTCAGGCATACGCGGGATATCGGGATGAACTTCATTCTCTTTCGGAGCCCCGAACAGGCCGATCTGAGGGCCGTTTTTTTCCCTCTGAACCCTCTGGCCGTATTCCACGCCATCCTCAAGGATAGCCATCATTCTTGAACGGAAAGTCCCGGTTGAGTCAAAGGTGCCGCATTTTATAAGGCTCTCTATAACACGCTTGTTTACTTTTTTCAGGTCGACCCGCTCGCAAAAGTCAAAAATGGAAGAGAATTTTTTTTCTTTTCTTGTCTCGATAACGGCATCTATGGCGCCCTCGCCGACATTTTTTACCGCCACGAGACCAAACCTTATCTTTTGGCCGTTTACGGAAAATTCCCGTTCACTTTCATTTATATCCGGAGGAAGAATCTGTATCCCGTGACTGTTGCATTCGGCAATGTACTTAACCACGCTGTCGGTTGAGTTCATTTCACTTGTAAGAAGCGAAGCCATAAACTCAACAGGATAGTGTGCCTTCAGATATGCCGTCTGGTAAGCAATAAGGGCATATGCCGCGCTGTGAGACTTGTTGAATCCGTAACCGCCGAATTTATCTATCAGAGAAAAGAGTTTGTCAGCCTCATCTTTCGGTACCCCGTTTGCCGTAGCCCCGTTTACGAACCGCTCTCTCTGGGAAGCCATAATCTCTGTGATCTTCTTGCCCATTGCCTTGCGGAGATCGTCTGCCTCAGCCATGGAATACCCGGCAAGCACACCCGCAATCTTCATTACCTGTTCCTGATATACAATAACCCCGTAAGTTTCCTTCAGGATAGGCTCAAGCTGGGAAACAGAATATTCTACGGATTTCCTGCCGTGTTTTCTCTCAACATAATCATCAATCATCCCGCTCTCAATGGGACCAGGCCTGTACAGGGCAACAAGAGCTGTAATATCTTCAAAGTTTTCAGGCATAACCCTTTTCAGAAGGTCCTTCATTCCTTTGCTTTCAAGCTGAAATACCCCTGTAGTGTCTCCTGCCGAAAGAAGCCGGTATGTCTGTGCATCATCAAGTCTCAGGTTTGCAATATCAGGAGGAGTTTGACCCTGTCCTGAAATAATAGAAAGCGCTTTATCTATAACCGTGAGGTTGCGAAGCCCCAGAAAATCAAATTTAACAAGACCAATTTTTTCAACCCTTTTCATATCAAACTGGGTTACAAATTCACCGTTCTTACCCCTGTAAAGAGGAAGATACTCTTCAAGGGGTTTGTCCGCAATTACAACACCTGCCGCATGTGTTGATGCGTGACGGGGAAGCCCTTCAAGCGTCCGGCAAACGCTTATCAGCTCAGCAATATCCGCTCTGTTTTCAGCCAGTTGCTCAATTCTCGGCTCCTGCTTTAATGCATCATCCAGACTTATCTTCACTACATCAGGAACCAGCTTGGCTATTTCATCAACTTCACGCAGGGGTATATCAAGCGCACGTCCGACATCCCTTATAACGGCCCGCGTTTTCATTGAACCAAAAGTGGTAATCTGTGCAACCCTGTCTTCACCATATTTATCTACAACATATTTTAAAACCTTCTCACGGCCGTTTATACAGAAGTCAACATCTATATCAGGCATGCTCTTTCTGGCAGGGTTCAGAAAGCGTTCAAAGATAAGTCCGTGTTCAATCGGGTCAAGGTCGGTAATTCCAAGGGAATATGCCACAAGGCTTCCTGCAGCAGAGCCTCTTCCGGGACCGACAGGAATTTTGTTTTCCTTTGCATAATGTATAAAGTCGGCGACAATAAGGAAATAGCCCGAAAAACCCATGGATGTTAAAACTTTCATTTCATGTTCAAGACGTTCCCGGTATATTTTTTCATCTATAGCCGGATTCTTTGCTTTTATTTTAATAAGAGTCTTTTCAAATCCCTCTTTTACCTTGATGCCGAGAAGCTCCTCTTCTGTCTGCCCCGGTGAAGTATTGAACCTGGGGAAGTGATAAGAGTTAAAATCCATCTCAAGATTACATCTTTTTGCTATATTTACAGTATGTTCAACTGCATCAGGGGTGGAAGCGAAAAAAGAGGTCATCTCTTCACCTGATTTGAAATAAAGCTGATCCGTTTCGAATTTAAAGTGGGAAGGATCGTTTATGGTTTTTCCCGTCTGGATGCAAAGGAGAAGCTCATGGGCGCGTGCATCCTCCTTTTCAAGATAATGGCAGTCATTTGATGCGACAAGAGGGATCGAAAGCCTTCTGCTCATATCTATCAGCGCTTCGTTTATCTTTTTCTGAGCCGCCAATCCGTTATTCTGCAGTTCGAGAAAAAAATTTTCTTCTCCAAAAACCTCAAGGTAATAGCGGGTTGCTTCATCTGCTTCCACTGATTTTCCTTCACCTATCAGTGTTGGTATCTCACCGTGAAGGCATGCCGAAAGGGCGATAATCCCTTTGCTGTATCTGGAAAGAACCTCCTTGTCGATGCGGGGTTTATAGTAAAAGCCTTTTAATTGAGCTATTGAAGCAAGCTTGCACAGGTTTGCGTAGCCTTCATTGTTTTCAGCCAGAAGAACAAGATGGGAAAGCCCCTTGTTATCCTGAGGAGTCTTGTCGGTAAGTTTTCGCGGGGCAAGATAGCACTCACAGCCTATTATCGGTTTAATATCCGCATCAATAGCCTTAAGATAAAACTCCAGGGCTCCAAACATGGTTCCATGGTCAGTTATGGCCACAGAATCCATTTTGAAATCGCGCACACGATCCAGGAGATGGTTGATTCTTATGGCTCCGTCAAGGAGACTGTATTGGGTATGTACATGAAGATGGACAAAAGAAGGAGATATATCTGACATATTTATATGGCCTGAGACATTTGCATAGAGACCTTTGTATAACACCCACTTTTGCCCGATTACTATAAAGATTTGGTTTCCGGGTCTCTGGTTTGTAGTTTCTGGTTTTTCTTTTAACCAGGAACCAGTAACTATAAACCAAAAACCTAAGCCTTAAATATCGCCTTCCTTTTGCCTATTCACTATTCACCATTCACTATTCACTGTTCGTTTCCGTTCAATCGAGCCTGTAGTTGGGAGCTTCCTTGGTGATTATTACATCATGAACGTGACTTTCACGCAACCCGGCAGCGGTTATCTTAACGAACCTCGCTTTTTCCCTCAACTCTTTTATCGTCCGGCACCCGACGTACCCCATTCCGGCTTTCAGCCCCCCGACAAGCTGCAAAATATTCGATGAGAGTGTTCCCTTGTATGGAACGCGTCCCACAATTCCTTCGGGAACGAGCTTATCCTCTTCAGTCTGATCTCCCTGGTAGTACCTGTCCCTGCTCCCGGCTTTCATTGCCTCAATGGAGCCCATACCCCTGTAAACCTTGTAGCTCCGACCCTGGAAAAAGATTGACTCGCCGGGGCTCTCATCAGTTCCGGCAAACAACCCGCCTATCATGACTACATGGGCGCCCGAACCAATCGCTTTTGTGAGATCCCCTGAAAACTTTATCCCGCCGTCAGCAATCAGCGGCACGCCTGTTTTATCTGAAACCTTTCTGCAGTTCATAATGGCCGTTATCTGAGGCACACCTGCACCGGCTACTATACGGGTTGTGCAGATGGAACCGGGACCTATCCCGACCTTTACCCCGTCTACACCGGCCTTGATAAGATCGCCGGCTCCCTTTTCAGTTGCGACATTTCCCGCAATAAGTTCCATATCCTTGAATGTGCTCTTTAAAATCTTAACTGCCTCAATAACATTCTTCGAATGGCCATGGGAAGTATCAATCACTATAACATCCGCGCCTGCAACGAGAAGCTTTTCAGCCCGCTCTTCCATATCTTCCCCGACACCCACAGCGGCTCCTACCCTGAGCCTTCCCATCCTGTCTTTGCAGGCATTCGGAAATTTTTTTATTTTTTCAATATCTTTTATGGTTATCATGCCTGTAAGACGGCCTTTTTTATCAACAACAAGCAGCTTTTCAATCCTGTGCTTGTGCAGAAGCTTTTTCGATTCCTCCAGCGAAATACCTTCCGAAACAGTAACAAGGTTATCCTTTGTCATCACATCGGCTATTTTCCTGTCTAACTTGGTTTCAAAACGCAAATCCCTGTTTGTGACTATTCCGACAAGCTGATCCCCTTTTGTAACAGGAACACCTGAAATCCTGTACTCCTCCATTAGTTTAAGAACTTCCCACACCTTCTGATCCGGATGAATAGTAACTGGATCTACAATCATACCGCTTTCAGATTTTTTAACCTTGTCCACTTCCACAGCCTGGTTTTTCACACTCATATTACGGTGTATGAAGCCAATACCACCTTCCCGCGCCATGCTTATAGCAGTATGGGCTTCGGTAACGGTGTCCATGGCTGCACTTACGATTGGTATGTTTAATGGAAGATTTTTTGTAAGATATGTTGTTGTATTCACATCCTTAGGCAAAACATCGGAATAGTTTGGAATAAGCAATACATCATCAAAAGAATAGGCATCCTCAAGTTCTGCTTTGACCATGAGTTCCTCCCCGGTAAATTCGTTTTATTAATAATCCGTGCCTTAACGGAAACCGTTTTTTCAGGCAAAATCCTGTGCAGCAGCCTCCGTCAAATGGAGAGCTTTACACGCCTATCATATTGAGTTTATTGCATAGTAATCTGAATGCATGGTTAGAAAAAAACCATGGCTGTCTTTAATAATTTTTATATCCGCATAGCAGAAGGGGCTTTTTTTAGCAATCATTATTTGCCTTTACCTTGACAAGCAAATAGAACACATACTAAAAGAGTCCGTGTTTTGACGCAATAAAGAAGGGGCTTTAGAATAATATTTATTCAACTTTTTAAGAAGCCGTCATTCTTAAAAATATATCGTTAAAATTATGCTGATTGAAATAAACCCGGATAATCCGCAACAGCGCCTCATCAGGAAGGTATCTGAAGTCCTGAAGAAGGATGGTATTATCGCCTATCCAACAGACACGTTCTATGGAATAGGCTGTGATATAATGAACAAAAAGGCCATTGAAAAAATATATATGCTCAAACAGAGAGACAAGAACAGGCCTTTCAGCTTCATATGTTCGGGACTTAAAAATATCAGCGATTATGCCAAAGTATCAAACTACGCCTATAAGACCATGAGGCGTCTTCTCCCGGGACCATATACCTTTATTCTTGAAGGTTCAAAGCTTGTTCCGAAGATAATGCTTACAAACCGCAAAACCGCAGGGATAAGGGTGCCAAACAATAAAATATGCCTTGCGCTTGTTGAAGAGATCGGGAATCCAATCATAACAACAAGCGCCACAATGCCGGACGGCACTGTTTTTGATAATCCTTCCTTAATACATGACTACTTCGGCTCAAGAATCGATATGGTAATAGACGGAGGTCCGGTTCCGGGTCAACCATCAAGCGTTGTTTCACTGATTGATGACATCCCTGAAATAATCCGGAAAGGGATAGGAGACATAACCATTCTTTGAAAATAGAAACTGCCGGCCCCTTAAAAAATCGAAATTCAGACGGCAAAGTAAAAAGCTCATTATGCAAGGCGCACGAACCGAAACAGCGAGCGCATTCCCCGCTGCTTTTTGCGGGAATAGCGAGCGAATCTTAAATTGTTTAATATTCCTTACGGTCGAAGCTGCATCGCTGCTTTCAGCGAAAAGCTTCAATCTTGGGGAATGAAGCGTACTTTTCGTACGCTGCAATGACGAAAGATGAAGTACAACACAGCAGAATGACTTTTTACAAAGCCGTCATATATCAAATAGGAGATTTTAGAATATAACCGACATAAAGTTCAGGGTTTACAACGCGGTTAACTATTTTCCTGATGGAAGATTCGATGAAATAATCTACTAACGAAATATCCGCCTTTCTTGAATAAACTGCGGATATCTTCCCTTTAATACCTCCCATCCTGCCGGCCCATTCAATTGCGTCTTCAATATTTCCAAGACGGTCAACAAGGCCCAGCGATTTAGCATCTTCACCTGTAATAATCCGTCCATCGGCAATAGCTTTTACTTTGGATAGATCCATCTTGCGCCCCTCGGCAACGGCAGCAACAAATTGCCTGTGCGTACTGTCAACAAAATCCTGAAGCAGCTTTTTTTCTCTTTCCGTCATTTTGCGGACAGGAGATCCCATGTCCTTGAACTCCCCGCTCTTAACAACAACCGGGTACAAACCGATCTTTTGCAAAATCTCTTCAAAATTTGTATATCCTATTATAACACCTATGCTGCCGGTTATTGTACCGGGATTTGCCATGATACCGTCCGTACCGGCTGCCACATAATATCCCCCGGATGCCGCGATAGCACCCATGGAAGCAATAATTTTCTTTTCTCCGACCGTCTTCCTGACCTCCCTGAAAATTTCCTGAGCAGGTCCCACGACACCCCCGGGCGAATCAATTCTTAAGACTATCGCCTTAATAGAATCATCCTCGCGGTATTTCCTGATATTGCGGATTGTATCCTTAGCATCTGTAATTATACCCGATATCTCAACAACCCCTACTTTCTCACCAATATTAAAATCGGATTCCCGTGTTCCAAGAAAAATAAGCGTGGAGATACCTATAATTCCAGCAACAAAAATAGAAGAAGATACCAGAATGAAAAACAGATATGGATGCCTTCGTGAAAACATTGATTTTTTCTTTAAATAAAAGTTGTTATACTAACAGCCCTGCTCGGTGCGGACACAACGAAGCATGAGAATACAGGAGCCAGGAGTCAGTAGCCAGAATAACCATGGTATTGTTTTTCTTCTGTATTCTGACTCCTGTATTCTCATATAAAAGTACTTCAGATAAAGATTATTCCCCGTTTAATTTTTCCTGAAGATTTTCCCGCAGCATTTCACCAAAAGTAGACGTCGCAGGTTTCATGTTGTTGATATACTCTGTCAGGATCCCTTGTTCGTCATCCATCTGGAGGCGTTTGATAGAAAGACCTATTCTTCTTTCAACACTGTTTATGTTCATAACCTTCGCGGTTAAGGCATCACCAACATTGAATTTTCCAACCGGTGTTTTAATCTTTTCCTTGCTGATTTCAGAAACATGCACCAGACCCTCGATTCCTTCCTCAAGTTCAACAAAAATACCGAAGTCTGTGACATTAGTTATTGTCCCGGTTATCTCTTTTCCAACTTCGTAACGCTCGCTGACCGTTTCCCAGGGATCTTTCTGAAGCTGCTTGATTCCCAGAGAGAATCTCTCATTTTCTTTCTCGATTGCAAGGACTATGGCCTGTATCACATCCCCTTTTTTATAAAGCTCTGAAGGATGCTTTATGCGCTTTGTCCAGGAAATATCCGAAATATGAACAAGGCCGTCAATGCCTTCATCAATTCCTACAAATATTCCGAAATCGGTTATATTTTTAACTTTCCCTTCTATTGTTGTTCCAACAGGATAGTTTTCGCTTATAACATCCCATGGATTCGGAACTACCTGCTTTACGCCAAGAGAAATGCGCCTGTTTTCGGGTTTAATATCAAGAACAATCGCTTCGATAGCCTCTCCAACAGACACGACTTTGGAAGGATGGCGGATCTTGCGTGTCCACGACATTTCTGAAACGTGGATAAGGCCCTCAATGCCCTCCTCCAGTTCGACAAAAGCGCCATAATCGGTAAGGCTTACCACTTTGCCTGTTACCCGGGAACCAATTGCATATTTTTCAGAAGCAATCAGCCATGGGTCACCCGTCAGCTGTTTCATTCCGAGTGATACTCTTTCCTTCTCGTGATCTATGCTGAGGATCTTGACTTTTATCTTGTCGCCGACCGCAAACATTTCAGCCGGATGTTTAACCCTGCCCCATGAAATATCTGTTATATGAAGAAGTCCGTCCACACCCCCAAGGTCAACGAATACACCGTACTCTGTGATATTTTTAACAAATCCTTCAATAACTTTGTTTTCATGAATTGCTGAAAGGGTGGCAGATCGTTTAGACTCTCGATCCTGTTCAAGAATAGCTCTTCTGGAAAGAACAACGTTGCTCCTTTTCCGGTTGTACTTTAATATCTTGAAAGTAAATGTCTTTCCTACAAGTTCATCAAGATTTCTTATCGGTCGCAGATCTGCCTGAGAACCAGGCAGGAACGCCTGAACCCCGATATCAACCGAAAACCCACCTTTAACACGGCTTAATATTACGCCATCGACGATCCCGTCGTCATCATGAGCCTTCTTTATGTCATCCCAAACCTTGACTTTTTCGGCTTTTTCTTTAGAAAGGACTACCCGCTCTTCCTCATCATCCCACCATTCTACCATAACTTCAACGGTGTCATCAATTTTTGCGGTTATGTTACCGTTTTCTTCCCTGAATTCGTTAATTCTTATCTGCCCTTCCGATTTATAGCCAATATCAACAAGGACATAATCCTTGTCTATCGATATTATTCTGCCTGTAACGACTTCTCCCTCCTGAAAACGTTTAAAGCTCTCGTCGTACATGCCCATCAGCTCTTCCATGCTGTCGTCACGGCCTTTTATATCTTCAGATAATTTTACATCCGATGAATCAGGTTTTAATACCGCATCCTGCAGTTTATCGTCGCCGGACTCTTTCATCGCTTCAGAATCGGACAAACCTTTTTGTTTTGGATTCTCTTTTGTATCGCCTTTAACCAGATTTTCCATGAAAAGAAAGTACCCCCTTAGCCCATTTGATCGCTATCCCTTAAATATATAGCTTATTACAACTTGAGTTTAGTATCAGACTATTTTTTAAAAAACAATCTTATTTTTATTGACGGCTTCGCAAAAAGTCATTTTGCTGTGTTGCGCTTCATCTTTCGTCATTACAGCGTACCAGTAAGTACGCTTCATTCCTCAAGATTCGCGCGCCTTGCATAATGAACTTTTTACTTTGCCGTCTTTATTGATGCCTTCGTAAAAAGTCAAAAAACGACTTTTTACTTGGCGGGAAACGGCTTCCCCTCTCCCGCCGCTTGAAGTAAATTGAAGATTCACTGCAACAAGCTGCAGTGGATCTTCCCGGTAAGGTAGTTGGGCATTTTGTATTCGCTCACTAACCCCGCAAAAACTGCGTGGTTGAAGCTCGCTTTTCCGGTCAAGCGGTTCCACCCTCACCCTAGGCCGGGGCTTAATCGCCCTCGGCCTGTTGACGGACTTTTTACAAGTCCATCTTTATTGCTTCTCATCTTTTTTCATAACTCTTAAGGATCATCTCCAAATTAGTTGAGATCCTATGAGGATTCGAGCGTTCAAGAGTTCGATGATTCGAGTGCCACGAAGTGATGAGCGGAAGCGAATAAATACTTAAGAATTACAAAGAGTTAAAAGTCTGACAAAAGGCCTGTCAACTATGTCTGGCGATTTATAAGGCAATGCTTCTGAACGTGGGATATCATAAGATTGATAACAGATTCGACATCAAGGTCTGTCGAATCTATTTTAATGGCCTTTTCGGCGGGCCTAAGAGGAGCAAGAGCCCTGGTGCTGTCATTTTCGTCACGACGCCTGATATCTCTTTCAATTTCCTCAATAGTCGAAGAATCCTTTTTATCTGAAAGTTCTTTATACCTCCTTATTGCCCTGGTCTTTACAGAAGCATTCAGATAAAATTTTATATCTGCTCCGGGAAACACCACAGTTCCCATGTCGCGTCCCTCAAAAACAGCCCCTTTTCCCTTTCCAAGCTCCCTTTGCAGGGTAAGAAGGTACTTTCTCACAACCGGCCGCGCAGAAACAGCGGAAGCAAGCATTGACATCTCCGTCGTCCTGATTTCACCATTAATGTCAGAGCCGTTTGAAAAAAGGTGAAGGCCATTTATGCCTCTGACGAATTCAAGCCTGAGAGAGCCGCAAAGCATCTCAAGGCCTGCATCATCATCATGGCTGATACCGGCTTTTTTTGCTTCCCAGGCAACGCCCCTGTAAAGAGCTCCGGTATCAATATACTTGTATCCGAGGCGGTCTGACAACATTCTGCTCACAGTTGTTTTTCCGGCTCCTGCAGGACCGTCTATGGTAATAAGAAGGGGTTTTCCGCCGGAATCTGACTGGTTTTTCATGAAAAGACCTTTTCAAGAGCCTTTAAGAAACGAACATTTTCTTCCGGTAGTCCGACCGTAATCCTGACATATTCGGGATAGCCGTAAGATGTCATTGACCTTATTATGATTCCTTCCCTGAGTAAATTTTCAAAAACATCATCCGCCTTTTTTCCGACATCTATTAAAAAAAAGTTGGCCTGAGTAGTGAAATACCTGATGCCCATTCTGTTAAGGGAATCATACATAAAATCAAGTCCGTTATGAATCAGGCAGACAGTTTTTCTGAAAAATGCTTCATCACGGAGGGCAGCGATGGCCCCGGCCTGAGCTAAGGAACTTACATTAAAAGGCGGTCTGATCCTGTTTAATATGCCCGTTATTTCTTCGGGCATTACGCCATACCCGATCCGGAGCCCGGCAAGACCATATATTTTGGAGAAAGTCCGGAGAGTAACAACAGATCTTCCCGAATCGAGATAGTCAATGCCTCTAAAGCAGTTATCATCCCGCACGAACTCAATATATGCCTCATCCACAACAATAATGACATCCTTCGGAACCTTTTGAAGAAACTTCTCAAAATCACTTTTTGATAAAATCGTCCCTGTAGGATTATTGGGATTGCATATAAAAATTATGCGGGTTCTTTCTGAAATCCTTCCGGCTATACCGTCAAGATCAATTGAAAGCGATTTTAAAGGAACACGCAAAAGCATTGCACCCGCACTTTTGGCCATTATTTCGTACATGAGAAACGAAGGGTCAGGTATTATAACTTCATCCCCCGGCACAAGGAATGCGCGTGTGAGCAATCCTATAATTTCATCAGAGCCGTTTCCAAGAATGATCTTTCCCGGCAAAACCCCCAGATATTCCGAAAGACTCATGACAAGATCATGTCCGCTTCCGTCAGGGTACCGGTTGAGACCTGAAATAACGCCTTCAATCGCCTTAACAGCCATGGGGGAAGGTCCGAGGGGATTTTCATTGGAAGCCATTTTTATGGAACCTGAAATACCATATTCCCTTTCAAGCTCTTCAATGGGTTTTCCCGGAACGTACGGCTTTATAGAAAGAATATGATCCGGCACTTTGAGTTTCATATTTTTACTATCCTGCTGCAAGTCTCCCCTTTTCAAGGGCTGCCATGTTAAGGGGTATGAGTTTTTCTTTGCCCGCAAATTCTGTTTTTACCGATTCCTTCAGGATTTCAAAATCGACAATCCCGCTTCGCGCCGCAAACGCCCCGAGGGCAACTATATTCGCGGCTTTTATGCTTCCGATTTCTTTTGCGATATCGGAAACCGGAACTTTTAATTCATCGACATCCTTCCGGCCCGAATCACACGATATAAGAGAGCTGTTGATCATTATTACACCGCCGGGTTTAACAACGGACGAGAATTTCTCAAGGGAAGGCCGGTTCATTGCAACAAGATGGTGCGGATTCCTGACAATCGGAGAACCTATCGGCCTGTCGCTTATTACAACCATGCAATATGCTGTTCCGCCGCGCATTTCAGGACCGTAAGAAGGAATCCAGACAACTTCAAAACCCTGCTCCATAGCAGCATGGGCAAGGATCTTTGCGCTAAAAAGAATACCCTGCCCGCCAAAACCGGCAAACATGACTTCACTTTGCATCGGATCCTCCTTCAGCCTGCCCCGGAGTCTTGATTTCTCCAAGCGTATAATAAGAAAGCAGTGTTTCTTCTGCCCATTTTACAGCTTCAACAGGAGTAAACCCCCAGTTTGTAGGACATGTGCTCACCAGTTCAACAAAACTGAAACACCTGCCTTCAAGCTGATATTCAAAAGCCGTTTTAATCGCTTTCTTTGCCTTGACAATATATTTGGGTTTTATGACCGACTGCCTCGTTATATATGCCGGAGTCTGAAGGGCCGAAAGCAGTTCAGCAACCTTTATAGGCATACCGACATCCTTTACATCGCGGCCAAAAGGCGAGGTTGTTGTGCGCTGACCCGGCATGGTAGTCGGAGCCATCTGGCCGCCGGTCATGCCGTAAACCGCGTTATTTATGAATACAGTCGTAAATTTCTCTCCCCTGTTGGCAGCATGAATAATCTCCCCCATACCTATGCTCGCGAGATCGCCATCACCCTGATAAGTGAAAACAACGAGATCCGGGCGGACCCTTTTTATTCCGGTCGCCATCGCCGGAGCCCGGCCGTGAGCCGCCTCCTGAAAATCGAATGTAAAATAGTTATAAGCCAGAACAGCGCACCCGACAGGCGCTATACCAACAGTCCGTCCCCTTATGCCCAGTTCATCAATCACTTCTGCTACAAGCCTGTGGGCAACCCCGTGCGTACAGCCGGGACAGTAATGACTATCCATTTCTGAAAGGGCTTCAGGTCTTTTGAATGTTTTTCCCATTATTTTCACTCCTTTTTATGAGAACTTTATATAACCGGTCTCAGTATAAAGTTCGTCATATATAAATCATTAAATCCGTCTGTTATCTTTGACGGCTTCGTAAAAAGTCATTCTGCTGTGTTGCGCTTCATCCCCGCCCTGTTGAATTCTCGCTGCGCGAGACGGCAAGGCCGATTCAACAGGGTGAGTCATTGCAGCGTACCAATAAGTACGCTTCATTCCTCAAGAATCGCGCGCCTTGCATAATGAGCTTTTTACTTTGCCGTCTGAATTTCGGCTTTTTACGAAGCCGTCAACTTTACAGGCTACGATAGATAAGACTTTACAACATCCACTATCTCTTCGGGCGTCGGCACTTCACCGCCGCATTTTCCATACCATCTTACAGGGCATTTGCCATGCACACACCTTTCAACATCTTCAACCATCTGACCCATGCTCATCTCGATACTCAAAGCCATTGCGCAATCCTTTTTCGAGGCTGCTTCAAAAACCGCATTCTCAGGGAACGGGAAGAGAGTCTGAGGCCTTATCATTCCTACCTCGATCCCTTCTTCCTTCAGATTATCAATGGCCGTCTTGCAGACCCTGCTCATAGTGCCATAGCTGACGATTAAAATATTATAGTCAGAATCAATATTATATGCCTCATATCTTATTTCTTCGCGCTTCATGCGCTCATATTTTTCTTTAAGGGTCAGGTTGTTTTCATTAAGTTTAACGGGATCCAGAAACAGGGACTTGACAATATTTCGCCTGCTGCTCTTTCTCGTATCCATACCGTTTGTAGCCCATTCATCTTTATTGGTCGGTTCAGATTTGAGGTGCTCGGGAAATTCAACCGGCTCCATCATCTGCCCAATCAGCCCGTCTCCAAGAATCATGACCGGATTTCGGTATTTCTCCGCGAGAGGGAAAGCCATCATGACCATCTCAGCAGCCTCCTGGACACTTGCCGGTGCCATAACAAGCATCCTGTAATCGCCATGGCCCCCTCCCTTCGTTGCCTGAAAATAATCGGCCTGGGAAGGAAGAATTCCGCCGAGCCCCGGCCCTCCTCTCATGATATTCACGAATACCGCCGGGCACTGGGCTGCGGCAATATAGCTTATCGCTTCGCTCATCAAGCTGATTCCGGGGCTTGAAGAAGTTGTAAATACACGTGCACCGCACCCGGCTGCCCCAAAAATCATATATCCGACAGCGACTTCACTCTCTCCCTGCAAAAAAAGACCGCCAACTTCAGGCATGCGGTGTGAAAGATATTCCGCAACCTCAGACTGGGGAGTAATAGGATAGGCAAAGTAGTTCAAACAGCCGGCTCTTATAGCGGCTTCACCAATTGCTTCGTTTCCCTTCATTAGAATCTTGCCCATGGTTTTCCTCCTATTCCCTTTCAGCGGTTTTCCCACCATCTTCTGTTTCCGTTATGCTTATAGCCACATCGGGGCACATAATGCAGCATGTCGAACAATGAACACAGTCCCCGGGACGAGCTTGGTAAGCGGGAAAATAGCCTTTTGTGTTTACTGCTTCAGATATTCCAAGAACTTTTTTAGGGCATACCTCAATGCACAAACCGCATCCTTTGCATCTGTCAACCTCAATAACATGTTTGTATTTCATGCATACTCCTTAATTACAGGCTGCCTTAAAAAAGTTAATAATATAAGGCAGCAAATATTTCTGCTTTTACAGCACAGCAGCTTTTTTCCAGGGCGGAACAAGCTGTCTTTGCAACACCAACACGGGGCACAAGAAACGATTCATATCAATTCCATCATGAAGCCAGGCAGGAACTGTAATAAATTCAAGAGGAAGACCGCTTTCTTTCGACACCATAGTTACAAAGTCATACCCCTCATATATAATACCGGCGTTTGTATCATCTATCAGATTTGCATTCCCGATAATGCCGCTGATCGACATTCCGGAAGCTTTTTCAATTTCACCCTTAATTTTCATGCACCCTTTTAAAGTATCTGTAAAAGGCCTGAAAGGATTTATAACCTGCAGCATACGGTATGTTTTCCCATCCAAAGCATCGGCAAGAGCAGCAAGAACAGTCGCCCCCACTTTATCCCCCCCGACATCCAGTATCGTCAGCCTGCTGGGCTTTCTGATGAGCCCACCAACGGCAGGAGTTAATATGGGAAGGTCGGCATGAAGGTATTTATCCGGAGGCAAAATAACGCCGATCCCAAGTTCTGAAAGCTGCTTTCTTGCCTCCCGCGTGCGAAAGTAAGGATTGACAAGATCAAGATCCGCAATACTTACATCTATCCCCGCAAGTTTTCTGTTTGCCGCAAGATTAATTGAAATCTCTGTTTTGCCGCTCCCGTAGTTTCCAACAATTATGATTATTCCTTCAAGCAGAATATCCATTTACACCGACCCGGACAGAAGAATCGGAAAACCCAAATAAATGTCTTTAATTTCCATTAGTTGCATATTCCAATAACCCATGATATTTACAGATAAGTTTAACTTGTATTTTTTAATTTTGCTGATGTCAAGAAATTTGATGGACTCGTAAAAATCTTATTTTCTCACAAAGTCACTGAGAACACCAAGAAAAAATCATTTAATATTAATAAGTTAACTTTGTGATCTTTGCGGCTTGGTGTGAGATCTTGACTTTTTACGAAACCGTCAAATTTTTCCTTTAAATATATTAAGGAAACCTTGTCTTTCCAAATTCTGATATGGTAAAGACACAGCAAAAGGAGATGCTAAACAGGATGGTTCCAGTTTTGACAGGACTTGAAAATTTTATAGAATTACCCCCGGCTTTTATTCGTAATAAACGCCTGGGGCTTTTATGCAACCCGGCTTCAGTTGACAGAAATTTTAACCATGCGCGCCAGCTTATAAGCACCAGATTTCCAGGCAAACTCAAGGCGCTTTATTCTCCACAACATGGTTTTTATTCCGAAAAACAGGATAACATGATTGAATCTGAAAACATGATTGATCCATTGCTTAACGTTCCTGTTTTCAGCCTTTATGATAAAACACGCATCCCAACAAAAGAGATGTTTGATCCTATTGACATACTTATAATAGACTTGCAGGATGCCGGCACCCGCGTTTATACATTTATTTACACTATGTCCTACTGCCTCGAAGCCGCAAAGAAATTCGGCAGAAAAGTGGTCGTTCTCGACCGGCCTAACCCGATAGGAGGTGAAATTGTTGAAGGCAATTGTCTGTTGCCTGAATTTATCTCATTTGTCGGGCATTATCCTATACCGATGCGCCACGGGCTCACAATAGGCGAACTCGCCCTCTTGTTCAATAATCATTTCGCAATAGACTGCGATCTCTGTGTAGTCCCCATGAAGGGGTGGAGAAGAAAAATGTTTTTCAATGCTACCGGACTCCCCTGGATTCCCCCTTCCCCAAACCTTCCGACTCCTGTCTCTGCAATGGTTTACCCCGGCCAGGTAATCTGGGAAGGAACGAATGTGTCGGAAGGACGAGGCACAACCCAGCCATTTGAAATTTTTGGAGCCCCGTTTATTGATACCGGAAAAATTATTTCAGCTTTGGGCGGCAACAATTTCCCGGGCGCAGTACTAAGACCCCTGGTATTCGAACCCACATCAAACAAATGGCAGAAAGAACAATGCAGAGGATTCCAGATACACGTTACTGACCCGTATAAATATAAGCCCTTCCTTTCGACACTTAAATTGCTCCATGCAGTATTTCTCAATCATGCAAAGGAATTCGAATGGAAGGTTCCTCCATACGAATATGAATTTGAAAAATTACCCGTTGACCTTATTACCGGAAATCCAGCTATCCGGATGGCTGTTGAAAACCCGAATCCAATCGATGAAATTGAAAAAACATGGCAAACCGAACTTGAGGAATATTTTCATATAAGCCGAAACTATTATCTTTATGCCTGATAAGCCGTTGTGATAAAATAACTGTAACATTGAAATGCCGTGACCGGCATAAGGAGCCGTAACGAAATGGGCAGGCCTGCCCGACAGATTGCAGGCGGGAATGTAATGGTTATTTCGTAACGGCTCCTAACGATTATATTAACAGGACTGCCAATTATGGAAAATAATAACATTCCATGGAAAAGAATGATGTTTAAAGGCAACAAGGTCTGGCAGGCTTTTGGTCCGGATGAAAAACCTTTGTATAAAAACGGAAAAGTTCTGATAAAATACAACACAAACCAGGATTATGAATACTGGGTTGATGAAAAGAATCTTGAAGAGATAAGTCCAGGCGCATCCGTCAACCCTCAGATCAGGAAAAAGGTTCAGGATAAGGCATCATTTAATAATAGAAAAGAGATTGTTGAATTCGCTTCAGAAGGAGTTATACCCTCTGATGCCATTTACATTTATACAGATGGCGCATCATCCGGAAATCCTGGCCCGTCAGGTATAGGAGTTCTTCTCCGTTTCGGAAAACATGAAAAGGAGCTGTCAAGAAACATCGGAATTGCAACCAACAATATCGCGGAGCTTGAAGCAATAAAGACTGCCCTTCTGGAACTTAAAACAACAAATAATCCCGTAAGAATATTTACAGACAGTTCATATGCTTTCGGTGTCCTGACATTAAACTGGAAGGCAAAAAAAAACGGAGAGTTGATAGATTCAATTAAAAAATCAATGAGGCGGTTTAAAGACTTGAAACTTATCAAGATCAAGGGCCATGCAGGCCAGGAAGGTAATGAACGGGCAGATTTTCTTGCAAATAAGGCTGTAAAAAAAACATAACAGGGAATATCCCTTATTTAATAAAGGCATAACAAAGGCATTTCCCGGAACAATTATTTCTATCCTTTCTTGAGTGATTCGATCTCTTTTTTTAGTTCATCAATCTCCTGCTTGTACTTTTCCACTTCACTGCTAGAAGAGCCGGACATAATATTTTCTTTATTCCAGTTTTCTTTCAATTCATCGAATCCAAGATAAATGGCAAGACCCCCTCCCAGGACAAGGGATACAGGAAGGATTCCGGAAAGAATCATAAGGAATTCTTCCCACCAGAGAACAAGCAAAACTATTCCCAGTGCAGACACAATGGCTCCGCTAATTAAAGCTTTCATATAATGTCACCCTCCTGGCAAAACATAATAAATACCCGGCAACCTTCTGAAATAAAGATTATTACTCTTGTAAACATATCACGCAATGCTGTTGAACTCAAGATTTTCTTTTACCAGATTTTCTTTTATCAATTAAGATATTGCAAAAAATTGAGGTTTTGATAGTTTACTAAGATAAACTTAACATAAAATAAACGGATACCAACTGCCGGCATGAATATATTAAAGAACAAAATAAGGAAATGGATCAACCGGATACTCCAAGGTACACACAATCACTTTACCTGTCATCTGCCAGGGAATATAAGCACTTTTTCTTCGAGTACCCTTAATCTTTATTTCTCCGGAATAAAGACCAGCCCTGAGCAGATTGATATACTCAGGCAAATTCCAAAAGAAGCGATTGTAGTTTACGCGACAAAATTTAAAAGTCACTTTGAATATTTATTCGCCTACACCCGTTACAAAGAGAATAACCTCCCCTTTCCTGAAATAGGATTTGATTACAAGGTCTTTATCTGGCAACCTGTGCCCCGCATATTCAGAACGCTGCTTTCCTATCTCGATTATTTTTCTGTGAACAAATCATTTCCTGATCCCTATAAAAGCGGATACATAAGAGAAGAGCTTTTGAATGGGCGGTCCGCGTTTCTGTCTCTTGTAGAAGATAAAGGGCTTTACAGGCGGTTTGTCAAGTCTGAAACAGATCCGATAGCTCATTTGATAGAACTGCAGGGATTAACCGACAGACCTGTATATATTGTCCCACAAATAATGTCCTTCGGGAAAAACCCTCTTCGAGCCACCCCTTCCTTGGTTGACATCATATTTGGGACTCCGGACAATCCGGGCAGATTGAGAAAAATAGCAACTCTTTTCAAATATCCGGAAAAAATAATTGTTGAAATTTCCGAACCGATTAATCTGAAAAGTTTCCTTGAATCAAAAGAGGTGCAGGAGCGAGGAATTGAATACCAGTCCCTTGTTTTAAGGAGAGATCTTCTTCTCCAGTTAAACCGCCACCGCCAGAGCATAATCGGGCCTGTTCTCAAATCAAGAGAAGAGCTCAAAGAGAGCATCCTCACAAATGCACGCTTCCAGGAATTCCTTGATAATTATTCGAAATCCCGCAATATGCCTGCCCAGAATATACGAAAAGAGGTCAATGAATATATTGAAGAAATTGCAGCGAATTACAATATTGCCCTTATAAGGGTATTGGCAGCAATTGTCGGCTGGATTATTAATACCATGTTCGATGGCTACACCGTCAATACTGATGGCTTAAACAAAGTAAAGAACATGTCTTTAAAAGGCCCACTTATATTAATTCCGTGCCATAAAAGTCATATCGATTACCTTATCCTTTCTTATTTGCTCTTTAATAACAACATGCCTTGCCCCCATATAGCTGCCGGCAAGAACCTGTCCTTCTGGCCTATGGGTCCGATTTTCAGGAGGGGCGGAGCATTTTTCATCAGGCGTACCTTTAGAGGTGCAGCCCTTTATTCAAGGGTATTTTCCGAATATATTCAGAAGCTGCTCGAGGAAGGATTTAACATAGAGTTTTTTATCGAAGGCGGGAGAAGCAGGACCGGTAAACTTATCCTGCCCAAACTTGGACTCCTTTCAATTCTTCTTGATGCCTATAAGAAAGGCGCCTGCAAAGACATGATAATAGCTCCCATCTTCATAGGATATGACAGAGTTATTGAAGAAAGCTCTTACTTAGACGAGCTTGAAGGCGCACAAAAAAAACCTGAAAGTTTTTCTGAGGTCATAAAAGCCAGAAAATTTTTGAAGAAAAAATATGGTAAAATATATATACAGTTCAATGACCCGATATCATTAAACGAGTTATTCGGTGAAAAGGATATTCAGCTGAAAAGCATGACATCGAAAGAGCAGAACGCTTTATGCCGCAATCTTGGATACAGAATAATAAACTCAATAAACGACGTTTCTGTTGTTACTCCATTTTCCCTTACTGCCTGCTCCGTTCTGAACTGTTCAAGAAAGAGATTTACGTATGATCGCATCATCTTTTCTGTTGATACTTACATGAAATACCTCAGTTCACAAGGCGCAAAGCTGTCAGATACGCTTATTTCCGATTTCAGACACGTAATTGAACAAGTTCTTGATTCCTATGTGCAGAGAAAATTTATCGAACCGGTTCATATGGAAAAAGCGAGCCACTCATTTGTCCCGGAATTTTCAGTAAATGTTAACAAGCGCCCGGCAATGGAATATTATAAAAATAACTGCATTTCGTTCTTTGTTCCTGCTGCAATTACGGCCCTTGAAATTCTTAATATAGAATCGTTTCAGTTCCAGGCATCCGACCTTCATTCGGGGTATGCTTTTCAGCAAAATTTCTTCAAGTATGAGTTTGCATACAATATTGACAAAACTCCCGAATACTTTGTCCGCAAAAACATAAAGACATTTATAGATGACGCTATCCTGGTTCCCCATGCAACTCTTCCTGATACATACAATGTAACATCGTCCGGTTTAAATAAGTTGAAGCTGTTTTCGAATTTTTTAAAACCCTATTACGAATCATACTTTGTAGTTCTTAATTATTTTATGAAAACTTCCCAAAACGAATCTGATGCCAAGGAACGTATCAAAAAAATTCAAACTCTAGGAAGCAGGATGTATAAAAACCATGAAATTGAACGCAATGAAGCTTTATCGAAAGTTTATTATTCAAATGCAATTGATTTCTTCAACAACAAGGGAATCAAAAGCTCTGAAGAAATGGATAAAATAAAATTCTATGAAGATGCCATTCAGAAATACCTGAGCTTTCTGTAATAAGGGGCCCATAATCGTTATATCTATCACAATACTTATGAAGAGCAGTAATATATGAAAGCCCTTATTCTTGCCGCAGGATTTGGAACAAGGCTCGCCCCGTATACAGATCACACTCCCAAGCCGCTTTTTCCGGTCGCAGGCCGCACCCTGCTCGATATTATAATAAGAAACCTGGAAGCGGCCGGATGCGAATCAATCATAATAAACACACACCATCTTCACTATAAAATAGATGCTTTTTTAAATTCACAGAAATATTCCATACCCGTAAAGACTCTTTATGAGCCGGTTATTCTCGGAACCGGCGGCGCCATAAAAAATGCCGGCGACTTCTGGAACAACAGACCGTTTATTGTTATAAACAGCGATATCTTTACCAATATCGACCTGCTCGAAGTCTACAGATTTCATCTTGGCCATAATCATCCGGCAACCCTTGTATTAACCGATTATGAAGAATTCAATAATGTTCTGATTGGCGAAGACGATTACATCCTTGGTTTTGAGAATCACCGTACCAATCCTCTTCCCTCCACAAATAAGGGAAATATCGGGCGTCTTGCCTTCACCGGCATTCAGGTTCTCAACCCTGAAATTCTTGATTTCATCCCGGCAAATTCATTCTCAAACAGCATCGATGTATATAGGCAAATGATTTCCTGCGGGAAAAAAATCCGTGCCTTTAATCCGGAAAATCACTCCTGGAATGATCTGGGAACGCCTGGGAAATACACTGAGACGGTGATTGGAGAAACAGCCCCAAAGGCTTTCGGGCTTGCTTTTCAGGATTACAAAAACCGGAAAATTAATATGTCCCGACTCAAAGGAGACGGTTCCGACAGAAGATGGTCCCGGCTTGTATCTGGAAAAGATTCTTTAATTATGGCTGATCACGGTATCAGGAAAGAGCTTTCTGTTACCGAGGCTGACTCCTTTATTGCAATCGGCCTCCATTTGCATAACAAAGGACTGCCGGTTCCGAGAATATTTCTCCACGATTCCTTTTCCGGGCTTGTTTTTCTGGAAGACCTTGGAGATAAGAATTTACAAACAGAAATAATGAACATAACAAGTCAAGATGAAATCATCTCACGGTATAAAACCATTATTGATCTTCTTATAAATCTTTCTCTTACCGGAAGCTCAGGTTTTGATGTTTCATGGACATACCAGACACCCTGTTACACGGCTGATCTTATTCTTGAAAAGGAATGCAGATACTTCACGGATGCTTTTCTTATAGGTTACCTGAATAAAGATGTTGAATTCGATGTATATGAAAACGAATTCAAAATTATTGCATCACATGCTCTTGAATATCAGGTTAAGGGATTCATGCACCGGGATATGCAGTCCCGAAATATCATGGTTAAAGAAGATGGCATTTATTTTATCGACTTCCAGGGAGGACGCCTCGGGCCCCTTCAGTATGATCTCGCATCTCTTTTAATAGATCCGTACGTCGGATTACCTTCAGGAGTTCGTTCGGAACTGGTCGATTACTGCGCCAAAAGAATTTACTCTATTGCCGGAATAAAAGCAGATAATTTCTGTCGTTGCTTCAAATACTGTTCAATTACACGGAATCTCCAGATTCTGGGGGCTTTTGGCCATTTAAGCAGGGTCAAAGGAAAAACTTTTTTTGAGAAATATATCCCTGCGGCACTTAAAACACTCAAAGAAAGCTTCCGACTGCTTGACAAAGATGAATTCCCGAAACTAAAATCACTTGTTGAGAATCTGTTGTAACCGGCTTGTCTTTCTGATATATTGCCGGAAATAGGCACTTAAAAAGCTATACGTGGAGGTAATTATGAACCGAATAAAAGTCATGGTAAATGGATTGCCTGGAAACATGGCTACAAATGTAGCTAAACATGTTTTAGATGATGACAGATTTGAGCTTATCCCTTTTTCACTTACAGGTCCTGAAATAATGGAAAAAGAATATAAAATTTCATCACTTCAAATCCGTCTTGTTCATCCCGGGGAAAGACAGCATATCATAGATGAACTTAAGAAAAGAGAAGGCAGCTTTATAAGCATTGACTATACTCATCCATCTGCAGTAAACAGTAATGCTGAATTTTTCTGCAGCAATTCTATGCCATTTGTTATGGGCACAACCGGAGGAGACAGGAAGAAACTTGCTGAGACTATCTTTTCTTCCGGTATCTGCGCCATAATTTCGCCGAACATGGCAAAGCAGATAGTCGGTTTTCAGGCAATGATGGAATATGCTGCTAAAACATTTCCGGATCTGTTCAGGGGTTATTCACTGACCGTGAAAGAAAGCCATCAAAAAGGAAAGGCCGATACAAGCGGAACAGCCAAGGCAATTGTCGGCTATTTTAACAAGCTTGGAATTCCTTTCACAGAACAGGAAATTTCAATGGAACGCGATCCTGAAAGACAAAAAAGCGTGTGGGGCATACCCCCTGAATTTATAAAAGGACACGGATGGCATACCTATACGCTTGTCTCAGACGATAAAACGGTCAAATTTGAGTTTTCCCACAATATCAACGGTCGTGATATCTATGCCAGGGGAACCCTTGACGCCATATTCTTTCTGAACAGTAGGTTAAAAGAAGGAGTAAAGGGAAGAGTTTTTTCGATGATTGATGTTTTACACGGATCAGGAATTTAATATTTTATAATACCGCGGTTTTTTGCACAAATTCGGAGGAAACATGAAAAAGTATTTTATTTTATTGTTTGGATTAATATCTGTTCTTGCTTTAACCGGTTGCGGATACAACACGATGCAGGCGAATGAAGAGGCCGTTTTTGCTGCATGGGGAGATGTTGAGGCAAGTTACCAGCGCCGTCTTGACCTGATACCCAACCTTGTTGAAACGGTTAAAGGTTATGCGAAGCACGAAGCCGAAACACTTACGGCTGTTGTCGAAGCAAGAGCCAAGGCAGGATCCATACAGATTTCAAAAGAGATGATAAACAATCCCGAAACATTCGGTAAATTCCAGCAGGCCCAGGGAGAGCTTTCAGGCGCTCTTTCGAGGCTTATGGTTATTGTTGAGAGATACCCTGATTTAAAGGCAAATCAGAATTTTCTTGATTTGCAGAACCAGCTTGAAGGTACTGAAAACAGAATAAATGTAGCAAGAGTTAGATACAACAAAGCCGTTCAGGATTTTAACACCAGCATCAGAATTTTCCCCAACTCACTGACCAACTCCCTCCTGCTCCATCTTGCGCGCAAAGAGCCTTTCAAGGCTGAAGAGGCGGCAAAAACCGCACCCAAAGTAAGCTTTTCAGACAAAAAGAATTAAGGATATATTTAATGTTAAACTGGTTCATCGCACTTATTTTTATAATTATTCCATACTCTGCCGGAGCGCTTGACGTTCCCGCCCTAAAGGGCAGAGTAAATGACTATGCTGCAGTGCTCTCTCCTGAAACTGAGAATAAACTGGAAGAGACGCTGTCTGCGATAGAAAGCAGTGATTCGACCCAGGTTGTGGTGCTGACCATCCCCTCTCTGGAGGGAGAAGTCCTGGAGCAATTCTCCATAAAGGTAGCCGAAGAATGGAAAATCGGGCAAAAGAATAAAGACAACGGAGCCATTCTTCTCATATCAAAAAATGACCGAAAAATCAGGATCGAGGTGGGCCGGGGACTTGAAGGGAAGTTGACCGATCTTATCTCGGGAAGGATTATACGCTCCGAGATAATCCCTAAGTTCAAGGAAGGCGACTTCAACGGCGGAATAGAGGCCGGTACCACCGCCATTGTTTCGGTTGTCAGGGGCGAATATAAGGCATCAGAAAAGAACGCCGTGCGAAAAGGAAGCGGCAAAAACCCCATCTTTACCCTGCTTATTTTTCTTTTTGTTATAACAGCGGCTTTATCCGGCATTTCGAAAATTCTCGGAGGCACATCAGGCGCAATTCTCCTCCCTGCAATATCCCTGTTTTCTTTTCCCGGAATTTCCCTGATGATGCTGGGCATTCTTGCAATAGCCGGATTTGCTTTCGGGCTATTTACAGGAGCCTTAACAGGCGGCAGTGGAAGACATCTCCCCGGTGGCTTTGTAAGCAGCGGCTTTGGCCGAGGAGGTTTCGGAGGCGGAAGCGGCTTCGGAGGCGGAGGTTTTTCAGGCGGAGGCGGAGGCTTCGGCGGCGGCGGATCATCGGGAAGCTGGTAAAAGGAAATTGACCATGAAAATTAAAGCATCTGAATTATTCAGTCCGGAAGACAAAGAATGCATTGCGGATTCTATTAAGAAAGCTGAAGCTGAGACTTCCGGCGAAATAGCAATAATGGTTCTTGACTCCAGTGATTCGTACAGTGAAGCTGAAACTTTCGGGGCTTTTGTCCTTTCCGGCTTTTTTTCGCTGTTATTTGAATTAATAAAATCATCCGTCCTCAGCTTTGAACCAGGCTGGGAATCTGGTAGTTTGAATTTCCCATATAATATTCTCATCGAAGCCGCAAAAAATGCCAGTATCTGGACTTATATCCCGATGGTGTTTATCCTGTACTTTATTTTTAAATTCGTATTATCGAAACTACCTGAAATGAAAATTCTTTTCATATCGGGTAAACGCATTGAAGAGACTGTCCGGGAACGTGCTGTCATGGCCTTTTATGAAAAGGAATTATATAAAACAAAGGATGAAACAGGGATTCTTATTTTTATTTCACTTCTTGAACACCGGGTATGGATACTTGGAGACAGGGGCATCAATGCAAAAATAGCCCCTGATTTCTGGAGGGAAATTACCACGGATCTTTCCGCAGGAATTAAGAAAAATGAATACGGGAAATCAGCATGTCAGGCTATATCAAAATGCGGCGAAGAGTTATCCAGATATTTTCCTGTAAAAAAGGATGATATCAATGAGCTGACAGACGAGGTTATTCTATAAGAGAGACCTTTGCAGAACATTCAATTTAGACTCAAGTTCAAGGAAGGCGATATTTAAGGCTTAGGTTCATGGTTTATGGTTACTGGTTCCTGGTTAAAAGAAAAAACCAGAAACTACAAACAAGAGACCAAAAACCA
>JAGVOC010000346.1 GCA_020052975.1 Desulfobacterales bacterium
CCGTTCGGAAAGTTCCGGTCCCTTCTGCTTCTGCCAGGTGTCAAGAAAGAGCTTCTGGAATTCGGCCACGGCCGGGCCTTCAATTTGAATGTCTGTGTCGCGCCAGTGAATTGGCGCTTTTTCGTTTTGTTTCCATTTGAAAGGAATGCTCGAATAAACCTTGCTGATGTTGATGCCCCCGATAATGGCGACTTTGCCGTCGACTATCAAAATCTTGCGGTGGTCCCGGTGAGTCAGTCCCCATTTACCTTTAGCCTTCAGTGGATTTACCGAATTGAATCCGATCACCTGAATTCCGCCGTCGCCCAAGCGCTGGAAAAAAGAAGCGGGAGTATTCATACTGCCCACGCTGTCATAAATGACATTAACCTGAACCCCTTCCGCTCGTTTTTGCAGCAACAGATCGGCAAATTTGCGGCCTGTTTCATCATCTTCAATGATATAGCTTTCGAGGTTGATATGGTCCTTAGCATGATGTATTGCTTTGAACATTGCGGCATAGGCAGCCTGGCCATCGGCGAGCAGAGCGACTTTGTTCCCCTTCGTCAGCGGGCTTTCGGTGACCGATTCTACCACGGCAGCGTGGCGTTCCAGAATGTCCGTCGGGCCGACCGATCGCTTCAGCCGTTCCATGACAGCCTTGCTTTTTTGATGAGATAACAGTCCGTTGGACGAAACGATTTGCCGAGGTTTCTGTGCAGTCGGCGCCTCATCAATCATTTCAGAGACGTTCGGCAAGGTCGCACATCCATTACTGAGGCTCAGGATGGATACGAACAGAAAGAACAAAAAGAGAGGTTTGACGATTGTCATATGGTATTTTTTTTTGATTTGATAAGACATTGCTTTCTGACAGGAAAAATATAGGAAAGTTTTATTTGCATGTCAAATATTTTTTCCCAACAATGATAAAACAATCCGCACTTTACGAGTCATACCGCAAACAACGCACACAACTTCCTAAAACCATTACGCATAACCGCGATTCAGGCACAACTTCCCTCTTTAAGTGATAGCACGGCTCTTTGTGTGATGCGAATGGATGGCGTGATCTGATAAGGGCATTTTACTTGGGATACAAAAGTCCAAATGATTATAAAAATAATTTTATATTGGCAAAAGCAGCTTAACCAGGTGTCCGTTTTTACTTGACCGGATCAATCGTATTGCAAGGGATTGAATATTATTTGCTGTACATGGATATAGTGGAAAAAAACGATTCTGAACACGCCGTTCCATTTTATACTTACTACAGCGAATTAATTCCGATTCTGAATTTTTTCAGAAAATTTTCTAAAAATAACTGCCCTGATATCGGATGTGCATTATTCACCTCCTGCCATGGGGTTTGTCCGGCCCGTCAGCTATATTTTTCATAAGGATATGTCTGTATCTGATCCAAGATGCAGACAATGAAAAGATTGAACCTCCCCGCAGCAAGCTGGGGGAATGCGCTTGCTATTATTGTGTTAAATAGGTTTTGAAATGGGCTATTCACGATTTATTTCATCGATGAAATTTCTCAGTCTTCCGGAGTCTATTCGATTGAAATCCATAATGAGTCTTGGGAGATGACTGATTTCAGGTTCTTCAATTTCTTCCGGGAGAGGTCCTGAAAGATAAATGTCTCCATGTGGCAACAAGATATCGTTATAGGTGGTTTTAAGTTGTCGTATTTTTTCTTCATCAAGAGAGGATGCAAGACGTATTACGAGTTGGTCGCCGATGTACCGAAGACTATGATATCTGTAATAGAATCGGTTAATTCTGTGAACCACATCATCCACAGACTCAGCACTTTCAAACAGGTTCAGGTCTGATTTACCTATATAACTATGTTCCAGAAGTTCTTCGTTTATAAAACGAATCCACTTTGACCAATATGTACCGCCCGGTTCGTCCACAAGAATAACAGGCAAGGGATTACGCTTGCCTGTCTGCACAAGGGTAAGGGTTTCCATGGCTTCATCCAGAGTACCGAATCCTCCGGGGAAAAGCACAATCGCATCGGATTCTTTGAGAAAAGCCACTTTCCGGTTAAAAAAATATTTATAAACTATATTTTTGGGATTTCCCTTAATGACAGGGTTGGATTTTTGTTCGAAAGGAAGCCGTATGTTTACTCCAAAGGAATGCTCCGGACCGGCACCTTCATGAACAGCCTGCATGATACCTGGACCACCTCCTGTTATAACCATATATCCCGATTCGGCCAGCTTTGAGCCCATCTGCCGTGCCATCTTATAAACAGCCTCGTCCGGGTGCTTTCGTGCCGAACCGAATACGGCTACTTTCTTTACATGGCGGTAAGGGCCAAATACTTTTGCCGTAAAACGCATTTCCTTTAAGGAGGCATTCATAAGCTTTAAATCAACTTTCCCATTATCTTCCTGACCGGCTTTTAATGATGCCAATATCATCTCCCTGACGATGGCAGGACGAGAGATATCGCCCGATAAGTCTATTAACTGCCTGATAGCTTCATCAACCGGGCCGTTATTATATTTAAAATGCAATTCCATAACCAAAGAAGCTCCTTAACATAACGTTTCTATTGAGCAATAAGCTTTACTTTACAACTTGGAAAAGATAAAATATCCATCACGATAATGACAGTCTCTGCTGTTGAGTATAGTGCCGGGAATGATACTTTGTCAAAAGAAAAAGGGGTTAAGCTGTTTGCCTAACCCCTTGATTTATTTGGTAGCGGGGACAGGATTTGAACCTATGACCTTCGGGTTATGAGCCCGA
>JAGVOC010000348.1 GCA_020052975.1 Desulfobacterales bacterium
CTTGAAGCAGGCGTTCAGATCGGATGGAATACAAGAATTGTTCCTTTCGGGCCGGATATCTCTTCAGCCATATTTGCCCTTGGTTTTGCAAACAGGGCCGCAATGGCTTTCGGCGGAATCAAACCCGGGGACTACAAAACGATGTTGCTGTACAACAAAAACAGAATCTTTGCTTTCGTAAATGCTCTCGGCGACGTCGGTGCGGAATGGGCGGCAGCCGCTGCAGGTTGCGTAAACTGGGGATTCCCGACACTTGCCGATACCGATATTCCGGAAATCCTTCCCACCGGTATCTGCACATACGAACACGTTGTTGCCAATGTCAAGCATGAAGACATGGTTCAGAGGTCGGTTGAAGTCAGGGGTCTCAAGGTCTCGGTATCCAAGATCGAAATCCCCTGCGCATTCGGCCCGGCTTATGAAGGCGAGCGTGTCAGAGGCGCCGATCTTTTCTGCCAGATGGGAGGCGGTAAGACTCAGGCTACCGAGCTTGTAAAACTGGCCCAGATGAATGAAATCGAAGACGGGAAAGTTGAAGTAATCGGACCTGATATCAAGGATGTAAAGGCGGGCGAATCTTTTCCGCTTGGAATCTATGTCCAGATTGCAGGCCGTGAATTCCAGATCGATTTTGAGCCGATTCTCGAGCGCCAGATTCACCACCTCATCAACTACATTCAGGGCGTAATGCATATCGGGCAGAGGGATATAGCATGGATCCGCGTGAGCAAGGCCGCCGTTGACAAGGGTTTCTCCCTCAAGGATATCGGCGTTGTGCTCCATGCCAAGTTCCACCAGGATTTCCAGAAAATAGTTGACAAGGTACAGGTAACTCTTTTCACCAAGAAGGCTGATGTTGATAAACTCACAAAACGTGCAAGGGAAGAATACAGGACAAGAGATGAGCGAGTTGAAAAGATGACTGACGAGTCTGTGGAAACATACTATTCATGCACACTCTGCCAGTCGTTTGCTCCAAACCATGTCTGCACGGTCAGCCCTGAAAGAACAGGCCTTTGCGGCGCATATAACTGGATGGACTGCAAGGCTTCTTTTGAAATCAACCCGACCGGACCCAACCAGCCGATCGAAAAAGGCGAATGTCTTGATACTGTTCTCGGCCAGTGGAAAGGTGTTAATGACTTTGTTTTCAAGGCGTCGAGAGGGGCCGTTAGCCATTACAACTTCTATTCGATGATTAAGGACCCGATGACTACATGCGGTTGCTGCGAAGCTATTGCTGCCACGCTTCCTACATGCAACGGAATAATGACTGTCCACAGGGATTACACCGGTGAAACACCGTGCGGCATGAAGTTCACCACGCTGGCAGGTGTTATGGGCGGAGGAGCATCATCACCCGGATTTGTCGGACATTCAAAATTCAATGTTACCCAGGGAAAATTCCTTGTGGGCGACGGCGGACTCGCAAGGATGGTGTGGATGCCAAAGAGCCTCAAGGAAGAAATCAAAGACAGGATTATAAAAAGGGGAGAAGCGCTTGGGTATCCCAACCTGTATGATATGATAGCTGATGAGACTGTTGGAATAACCGAAGAGGAGATTATGCCGTTCCTGCAGAAAGTGGGGCATCCGGCTCTTTCAATGCCTTCATTGCTGGGATAACGGAATTGGCGGCAAATAAGAATATATGTTTTAATTTGTAACTGCTCAGGCGGGTAGACTGTAGGTCTTTAGGCTGTAGGAAAAATGTTCGAGATAGCACAAAGAGGATGGGTTTTGAGTCGGTTCATGAACCGGTTTTTACGAAAAACCATAACAGCCTTCAGCCTACAGTCTAAACAACCTGAGCACTTACTGTAAATTTAAATAAGGAGATAAAAATGGCATTAACCGGTATTCAGATTTTCAAACTCCTGCCGAAAACCAATTGCAAGGAATGCGGTGTTCCCACATGCCTTGCATTTGCCATGAACCTGGCATCCGGTAAGGCTGAGCTTGATAGCTGTCCATATGTATCCGACGAGGCCAGGGAAAAACTTGCAGAGGCTTCAGCGCCCCCGATCCGTCCTGTTGCCGTTGGGAAAGGTGTTCGCGCATTCACGACCGGCGGCGAGACAGTACAATACCGTCATGAAAAGACTTTTTTCAACCCGACGGCATTTGCTGCCCTTGTCAGTTCAGATATAAAGGTTTCCGATCTTAAAGATAAACTGAAGGTCTGGAATGCTTTCCAGTATGAAAGGGTTGGATTGAATTTAAGGCCGGAACTCGTGGCTCTCAGGGACGCCAAGGGAGATAAGAAGGAATTTGCCGAAAAGGCAAAATTGATTGCCGAGTCTTCGGAGTTCAACCTTGTCCTTATGACTGAAAACGTAGATGTAATGAAAGCCGGTATAGAGGCCTGCAAATTCAAAAAGCCGGTTATGTATGCTGCAACAGCCGGTAACGCCGATGCTTTCGGGGCCGTTGCCAAAGAAAACAACCTGCCCCTTGCCGTTAAGGCCGATTCAGTATCGGGTCTTATCCCGCTTACCGATAAACTGACGGGAATGGGATTAAAAGATCTTATTCTGGATCCGGGGTCAAGGGAGATGAAACAGTCTCTCGAAGATATGGTCGGAATAAGGCGTGCGGCACTCAAAGCAGGAAACAGGTCTCTCGGTTTTCCGACAATAACATTCCCGTGCGAGATGACATCAAACCTCGACATGGAGACTCTTATTGCCGGAATGCATGTCGCAAAATACGGCGGCATTGTCGTAATGTCAGACTTTAAGGGAGAGAATATTTTCCCGCTTCTCCTGGAAAGGCTCAACATATTCACAGATCCCCAGAGGCCAATGACAGTGACGCAGGGTATCTATCCGATCGGGAATCCGGATGAGAAGTCACCCGTTCTTGTTACGACGAATTTTGCCCTGACCTATTTTATAGTTACGGGCGAGATTGAAAGCAGCAAGGTGCCGTCGTGGCTCCTGATTAAGGATTCAGAAGGGCTTTCAGTTATGACTGCCTGGGCTGCCGGGAAGTTTTCAGGGGACGATGTCGGAGCATTCGTCAAAAAAAGCGGTATTGCAGACAAAGTCAAGCATAAGCAAATAATCATTCCAGGCTATGCTGCGGCAATAGCAGGCGATATGGAAGAAGAACTTCCCGGGTGGACTATCACAGTCGGGCCTCGTGAAGCAGCTCATATCCCGGCATTTTTGAAGTCGAGGTAATGAATATTAACCGGCGGCATGCCTGACGTTCCTTTCCGGAATAAGGGTCTGCCGCCGATTTAAACCGCGAGAAAAAACGGGGAGGTTGTATGTTACTAATTGGTGAAAGTTTAAACGTTATTTCAAAAAAGATCGGTAGAGCTTACAAGGAGAGGGATCCCAAGCCGATCCAGGAGGAAGCCCTTTTGCAAAAGGAAAAGGGCATGGATTACATAGACATCAACCTCGGACCGGCAAAAAAGGACGGGCACGAGCTGATGCCATGGGTGGTTCAGGTTGTCCAGGAAGTCGTTGACGATATTCCGCTGGTTCTTGATACATCCAATGTAGATGCTATTGAAGCGGCTTTAAAAGTTTGCAAACTTCCGCCGCTTATCAATTCTATCATGTGCCGTCCCGAGCGCTATGAGAAGATGATTCCTATTGCCGCACAATACAAAGCCGATTTCATAGCCCTCATGTGGGGACCCGAAGGTTTGCCGCGTGATGAGAATGAACGTGCAGCCCTTTGCGTTGAGCTTGTTTACGCGGCAAATGAGGCCGGTATTCCGAATGAGAAGATCTGGGTCGACGGGATCGTCACTCCTGTTAATATCCAGCAGCCCCAGCTTATAAGCCTCATGGAGTTCCAGGGAATGATACAGGATATAGCTCCGGGCGCCAAGAGCACCTGCGGACTGTCAAACATTTCAAATGGTCCGCCTGTCCATCTGAGGCCGATTCTGAATCAGACTTACATGGTTATGCTTCAGAAAAAGGGTATGTATTCGGTTATTTCAGATCCTCTGGATGAAAAGCTGACCGAGATAGCAAAAGGGAAACGCCCTGATATAGTCGACCTGATATACTCGATAATGGACGGGAATGACCCGGATGTAAAGTCTCTTTCAAAAGAGATGCAGGAATATGCAAAGACAACCAATGTAATCCTTGGAAAGATACTTTACTCCGATTCATGGCTTGAGGTCTGATTTTTTATCAATAAAATAAGTGATAAAAAGCCTTTCCCTTATCCGGGGTGAGGCTTTTTTATTATAGTGATTGTCAGAATAATGTTCCGATTGGAGCTCGTTCAAATTGTTTGGGTATGGGTGCGTATGCGAACCGAAGGAAATTCGTCACAGGTCTTCGAGGACGCCCCCGAATAGATAATATAGATTGTACAGGCGGATACGATAAACGACTTCGTGGGAATAACTCCTCTGGGGCTGCACGGATTTCATGGATGTCCGCCTAGGCGGATTGACGAAGGGCAGGTCATTATTCCTGCGGATCGCATACGCACCCATACCCAAACGGAACATATTTATGGCATTTACTATATGAAAGGCGGCGGAGCATTATCATGGCGCGTGTTGATGATTATATTAATGCAAAAAAAATAGCAGCTGGGGAGCTGGGAAAGGAACCCTGCGATGAGATAAGTAAAAGGTCCGGATTCGGTTTGATTGATATAAACACTCTCAGGATTCCATTTTTGGACAGGGTTTATATTGTCGGATGGCCCCGTTTTGAATTTGCGGATGAATCTTCAGAGGGGAGAGAGGTTCCTGTTCAGGAGCAGGTGCTTATCCTGCATTATCTCATGGCAAAGCCTTCTGTAAATTCAGCAGGAAGGTTGGTTTCATTCCGGGAAATACCCGGGGCATCCTTTTATTTCAGCGCTTTTGTTAAAAGAGCGGTAGATCCTCTTAAAAAAGCATTCGGAAAGGAAGTCTCAGAATTTGTGAAAGCAGCAAACCGCCTGAACGGAAAAGCTATTGATGCCGGTGATGCCGGCTTTGAGTTCAGGGTTTTCCCTAGAGTTTCACTCCAGCTTGTCATTTGGAAAGGGGATGAGGAATTTTCGCCTGAAGCAAACATATTGTTTTATGATACAATTGGTGATATTTTCCCCTCTGAGGATGTTGCATGGCTGGCCGGGATGCTGGTTTACAGGCTGATGGCACTGGCGCGGTGAGAAAACAGTGAATAGATAGTTGCAAGATGCAAGTTGCAAGAGGGGAGGATGCAAGGTTCAAGATGCAAGCTATAGGAATAACTTGAAACTTGAAACTTGTGACTTGAAACTATCGGCAGCACCGAACGCCCTTCCCCTTTAACCTGAGATCAAAAACCATATACAGGTTATCATGATCAAATCAAAAGCCCTTGAGGTCAATCTGGCAAGCTATTATGTTGATGTTGCCGTTGACTCAAAATATTCGGTACTTGAAGAGGTTTTTTCAAGGTACCAGGGGCTTATGGAAGGTCTGAACACCTTCTTAAAAGAGCTCTCCCATCCTTACAAAAACTGGCAATTTATAGTTAAAGAAGCAAGAAGTTTCAGCCTCGATTATTTTCATTTTATCTACAATCATCCAAAAGGGCCAAAGGCAGCCGAAATATTTGTTGATATTTTCATCAGTGTCGTTGAATCTGCTGCTGACAGGAATATCAAAGCAGATGCTATAGATAACCTCATTTTATTTTTACAGAAAATCATAAAGGAATCCGGCTTTAATCTTGAAAGATTCCTGCCGGTTTTAAATTCAACCTTTATCCGTATCCGGGATTTCAAGGACGATCATTTTTATCTTGTTGTGAAAAGCTTCTACCAGATCAAGAAACTTGCAACGGACCTTACAGAAACTCCGCTGAAGGATTCCAGCAGTTACGATGCTCTTAATGCTTTGTTTATTAAATATTTCAAATATACTTATTCCTACTGGCTGAGCGTGCCTGACCCTATATTCTGGTTTCAGAAAGAGGCAAGCGAGATAAGAAGCTGTAAAACGATTGATGAACTGACGAGGGATATATCCCACAAGCAGATTAAAAATTATCAAAGAAAGCTTGAAAAGATAGCCGCCCGTGCTGAAATCGATTCCGGGAAAGCTACAGTCGAGTTGCTGGAGTTTCCAGGCTACAGGCAATTCATAGAGGCTTACAGGGAAATACCTCAGAAACTTCTTGAGTCTGAGGCAGGAAGCAGCAAGGGATATCAGTACAAACTCCTTTTTCTTCTCCATTTGATGAACATATCGGGACTTTCCATGGTACATGAGGAGGTTCTTGCGGAAATAAGCAAAACCCTTGAATGGATTATCGCCCATGAAAATTATCGCAATGTTCAGGAGCTTATCCGGCAAACCTTTACAGTGTTGAAAGAGCGGACGGGCAGATATCCTGAGACGGCTTTAAACTGCGTTCTTAACATGGGAAAGGGTGTTTATAAAACCGGCGATATTGAGCTTGTGAATTATTTCATAGATTCTGTTATAGAGCTTGGTTTTCAAACCCCCATGATAAAAGGTGTAGGGAATGACTGGCAGATAAGGGTAAACAGGGCCCATATTCAAAACATAAGGACGTGGCTTGAAATTATTGAGCTTAAGCCGAAATGGTCGACAAGGCTTCTTTCAGCACTGGTAGTAAACCTTGCGCTTTGCGGTGTGTTCATAAGGGATACCGACCTGTTTCCGAGAAATATTACACGTTTTTTAAACAGCGATGTCGGGCCTGTTTACAATCTTGCCAAGCAGCTTGCGAGACTATTTCCTGTATATTTTAATGATATAGGGGCCGAGGGGAGATTGAGGGACATTTCGACCATGCTCGATGAAATCACGGCAAGGAAAGATGTTCTCATACACTGCCTGAGGAAACAAAGTCATGTTGAAAGCAGCAACAGGACAATATCTTTCATGGAAGCGACCCTTAATTTCTGGAAAACAAAAGACAAAAAGTTTATTGAGCCCTTTGTTCCTCCCACCATATACAACCAGGTTGAATCAACGGGGCAGTATATTGACGGCCTTTTTACGGCTTTTTCAAAGCTTGAAGAGAAGGGTGTTGTCATCCCCGACGATCTTCTCGGAATAAAGGAGGGAAGACTAAGCAGCCTTCTTGAAAATGTTGATGAGGTGTCCGACAGAGATAAGGAGAGGGCAAAACTTGCTGTTGTTTTTTATCAGTTGCTGCATCACAAGTATAATCTCGATTTTATTGAAATGGATAATTACCTTGCACAGCTTGATTCACAGGCTTTCCCCGAGATTGGCGTGATAAAAGAGGCCCTTTCCGAACCTGATTCAAAGAAGAAGCTGTTCAAACTGCTTGATTGCCTTGACTATTTAAACAGGCTTATATTGTCTTCCAGCTCCTATGAGGCAAGGGAGGATATATACAAAAAGAGGCATATCGCACTGAATATCCCGTCCATGTATGGAAGTTACCACGAAAATAAATTTGATGCCTTAGGGCTTGTATTCCGCCTTGAGTCTTTGATCAATGTTCTTTTCGAAGAGCTTATCGAGAAGATTGACCTGACCCTCATAACCAAGGCAACATTTTATCAGATTTATGACAGGTTAAGGCTCTTTGAAAAGGCATTGAAGCTGGACGGCATCTCCTCCTTTGAAATTGAGCGCCAGCTTGATTTCCTTTCGCATTCTTTAGAGGTGAGAGGATTTACCTTCACACAGTACATCGATATTTTCAAGGGATTTGCCCAGGCCGTAAAAAACATTATCAATGATTATTACAACAATATCCACGAGCGGAATTTAAACCGCATTCTTTCAAGGCTGAAAACAGAAGAGATTTTACCAAAATATCTTCCCCGGGAAGATGTTGCCCCCGATCCTGAAAAACTGAAACACAGAATATCCGAAGTCTTTTTCAGGGAGAGAATAGCCCTTTCGCTGGGACTCCAGCAGCTCGACCTTTTTTTAAGCAGGATACTGAAAATCCTTTTCGATCAGTCGGAAAGGCTGAGCAAATACAGACTTCGCCTTCTTTTAAACTATGATCCGCATATTGCCATGACTCCCATTGATGAAGCAAAAGGCAAGGTTTCAGGCATTATTTATCTCGGTAATAAAGGGCTTAACATGGTTAAGCTCAAAAAGTTCGGCCTCCCGATTCCGCCGGGCTTTATAATAACAACCGAGGTTTTCAGGTGCAGGGAGATTATAGACAGTTACCCTCCGGCAGAGCAGAATTTCAAGGAACAGATTGCATATAATATTTTTTCCCTTGAAAAAATATCAGGGAAAACATTCGGGGATCCTTCCAATCCATTGCTCCTTTCCGTAAGAAGCGGTTCTTCAATTTCCCAGCCCGGGATGATGGATTCTTTCTTAAACGTCGGTATCAATGAAAAAGTCGCTGCAGGGATAGCAGCAAAGATCGGGAATGCATGGTTCGCCTGGGATAATTACAGGCGGTTCCTTCAGGGATACGGTATGGCGTTTGACCTTGAAAGGGATCTGTTTGACGCGATTATAGGCGAGTTCAAGCAGAGGACAGGAATTCCTTATAAGAGGAATTTCACAGGCGAGCAGATGAGGGAAGTGGCATTTCTGTACAGGGATCTTATAAGGGATTCGGGAATCGAGATTCAGAATGATCCTTTTGAACAGCTCCTGGTGATAATAAAAAAGGTTTTCGATTCATGGGAATCTTCCAAGGCGAAGGCATACCGGAAGATCATGGGAATATCGGATGACTGGGGTACGGCTGTTACTATCCAGGCGATGGTTTTCGGGAATATTTCAAAACAATCGGGAACCGGCGTATTCTTTACACATAATCCAAGATGGTCGGGGGATACCCTGAGGCTTTGGGGCGATTTTACACTTGAAAATCAGGGTGAAGACGTTGTTTCAGGCCTTGTAAAGACGCTTCCGATTTCTGTTTTTCAGCAGGAGATTGAAAAAAGAGAAACGGACATGACTCTTGAAACTCATTTCCCTGACATTTACACGGCACTGAGGGACTGGGCAAAAGATCTGGTATACGAAAAAGGATGGAGTCCCCAGGAGATCGAATTTACCTTTGAGGGACCTTCAAGGGATCAGCTCTATCTGCTTCAGACAAGAGAAATGGCCATGCGGCAAAGAAAGAAAGCCCTTGCGTTTCATTTTGAAGGATCCCAGGAGGAGATATTTTTAGGGCACGGGATAGGTGTGAGCGGGGGGGCAATGAGCGGACGCATTGTTTTCAGCCTTGAAGATATAAATAACTGGAGGTTTAAGGAGCCTGAGACATCGCTTATTCTCGTAAGAAGTGATACCGTGCCGGATGATATAAGGGAGATATATGCAGCCGATGGCCTGCTGACCGGGCGGGGTGGTTTGACATCGCATGCAGCCGTTGTTGCTCACAGGCTCGGAAAGACATGCGTGGTTGGCTGCGGAAGTCTTGTTTGCGACGAAAGCACAAAGACAAGCCTTTTCGGGGAGGTGTTGCTTAATTCAGGTGATTACATAAGTATCGACGGCCAGGAAGGCTCGGTGTATCGGGGACTCATTAAAATTAAAGAAAACCTGTAAGGAGAAGAAAGATGGATTCCAGAAACAAGGGAAAGGGCTTTAAGCTTGGACTAAACGGTTTTGGAAGAATCGGAAAACTTACGGTATGGCATCATATCGGGCGGAAATTTTTCGATGGAATCATAGTGAACATTGGGCGCGAAGCCGGAACGTCGATATATGACATAGCGCATTACCTTGAAACGGATTCTACATATGGTACTCTTCATCACTTTTTATACGGACAGAAGGCTTCTTCGGTAGTAAACGATATCGACGAAAAAAACGGGACTATTGTCGCTGACGGAATAACAATCAGATTTTTACGGACTTCACGGAATCCGGCAAAAATCGGGTGGAGCGATCATGGTGTGAAGCTGGTAGTTGAAACTACGGGACAGTTCCTTGATCCCACACTTGCACCCGATCATCCAGGGGGCTCTCTGCGGGGGCATCTTGAGTCAGGGGCAGACAAGGTAATAGTTTCTGCTCCTTTTAAAATAGCCGACAAGGGAAAAGCCATGCCGGACGATGTTGTAACGACGGTCATGGGAATAAACGCGAATGATTATGACCCGAGGCGCCACAAGATAGTGTCAGGAGCATCATGTACGACCATGTGCCTTGCGCACATGATAAAACCCATAATTAATCATTTTGGTTCAAAGAGGATACTTTCTGCGTCCATGGCGACAGTTCACGCAGTTACCGGCTCTCAGGAAGTTTTGGACCGTCTGCCAAAAGCCGGGGCAAAAGACTTAAGGAAAAACCGGAGCGTGATGAACAACATTATTCTGACTACTACCGGCGCTGCCAATGCCTTAAGGCTCGTGATTCCAGAGATGAAACAGATAGGATTTATTGCTGAATCCGTAAGAATTCCAACCAGCACAGGATCTCTTATCATTCTGGTGCTCAATCTTCAGGAGGAGATATCGGGTGAGTCGATCAGAAGGGAATTGATAAAAGAAATCTACCAGCAGGCTGCGGCTGAAGATCCGAAAGGATATCTCGTTTATTCGGACAAGCAGAATGTATCATGTGACATTATCGGGATGCCCGGTGTTGCAGCCCTGATAGAAGGACATGAAACCCACACCCGTACTGCCGAGGTTACATTCGATTTGGAAAAAGTACCGGGTCTTGAAAAGGATGTTATCTCATCACTCAAGGAGAAGATTATCAGAATACCGGTTACGCAGGCAGTCATATATGGCTGGTACGACAACGAGATGGGCGGTTATGTCAATATCCTTGGGGACCGGACGGTCTCTGCCGCAGAAAACATGTAGAAATTTTACATAGTTTCCGGTTCTTGATTTCCGGGCTGGCCTCCGGCGCAGCCGCCGTGTACAGCTCTTTGGACGGGTTCCCGGCATTTGAAACCGTTCCAGCGCATGGGAGATCGCCCCGCAGATGAGCACATCCACCCCAGTTTTTTCATTTCATTGACATTCAATTGCAATTTATCTATACTCCTTGCTCGAAAAGGGAAGTTCTTGTCAAATCAAATACCTATACTCCTTGCTCGAAAAAGGAAGTTCTTATCAATAAATTTAATATCTCTCATAAATAATTAAAACGTAAAGCTACAACGATGACTTTCATTCAAGCAATAATAATAGCAATAGTAGAAGGAATAACCGAATACCTGCCCATTTCATCCACCGGACATATGATTATCACTTCCAAAATTTTAGGGGTTGATATGCAAGACAGTTTCAATAGATTTTTTATCATTTGTATTCAATTAGGAGCCATTATGTCGGTGGTTGCACTTTATTGGAAAAAGTTCGTGAACGAGATCGATATGAAAAGAATTTTTTTCGCTTTTAAAAATCATTCTATTTTCAGTTCCATTGCTTGGAAAGAACTTTTTTATAGTCAGATATTTTATATTAAATTATTAGTTGCTTTTCTCCCGGCTGTTTTTGCCGGTTTACTTTTCAAAGAAAAAATTGACATGTTGCTTGATCGCGTGGATGTTGTAGCTTATAGTTTATTAGTTGGCGGTATTATACTTCTGTTCGTTGACAAATGGTTCGGGAAAAATGAAACCGATCAAAATATTGAGAACCAAAATATTGATTTCAAAAAAGCTTTTTTTATTGGATGCTTTCAAGTTATAGCAATGATACCTGGTGTTTCTCGTTCTGCAGCGACCATAGTCGGAGGAATGTCGAATAAGTTAACTCGAAAAAATGGCGCAGAATTTTCTTTCTTCCTGGCGGTTCCCACGATGCTTGCAGCAACAGTGAAAGACTTATATGACTTTTATAAAGAAGGTCTCAGCTTAACATCTCATCAACTTTCTTTACTTGCGATTGGGAACATAATTGCTTTTATCGTTGCACTGCTCGCTATCAAATCCTTTATCAGCTTCTTATCGAAGAAGGGGTTTGTTGCTTTTGGATATTATCGCGTTATAATCGGTATCATTATTCTTGTAATGCTGCAAATGGGATATAACTTATGTGTCAGTGACACGTAAACTGTCCGGATTGCAGCACACGATCTGTCCGGTTTATATAGGCCGCCTATGGAGGTGACAAATGAGACGGACAGAGATGCTGCAGGAGATCCGGAAGATGCAATTTGAAGAGGTGTATTCTGGTTTCATCAACTTTCAATTAACCTGTATTTGGAGGAAACAGTAAATGGCTCAAATGACAGAACGCATGAAGGAACTTTTCAAAAAGGTCCCCACCGTCGTTTTTGCAACGGCAGATGTAGACGGTACGCCCAATGCTGTCCCGGTTGGCGCAAAACGAATTATTGATGCAGAAACTATTCTCATATCCGATCAGTTTTTAAACAAAACCTTGGCCAACATTAAAGAAAATCCCAGGGTGGCGATAACATATTGGGAGGGTCGTGAAGGATACCAGATGAAAGGCACCGTCACTATCGAGACTACCGGCCAGCGGTTTGAAGATACGTCAAAATGGATCGAGGAATTGGGCAACAAGGCTGGGTTCCCCCTTAAATCAAAAGGTGCCGTTATTTTAAAGATAGAAGAAATCTACAGTCTGGCACCGGGGCCGGGTGCCGGCAAGAAACTGGCCTAACCCCTATTTTCTCTTGCCTTATGCCTCAAGTCTTCTCAAGCCTATTGCCGGCTTTTTCTACCCGGCGCTTTTCGGAATGGCGTTGCTTAGCTTTACGAATTCTTCGACGGTAAGGGTTTCAGCGCGACGCGCAGGATCTATCCCGGCGCTGTTCAAGGCCAAAACCGCGGTTTTCGCGTCTATTTCAAGCTCGCTTCCTGAAAGGGAGTTTTTGAGGGTTTTGCGCCTTTTCCCGAAAGCCGCTTTTATTACGCTGAAAAGAAAGTTCTCATTATCTGCCGGGAAGTCCGTTTCTTCATTAAATCTTATTTCAAGGATCTGGGAATCTATCCCTGGTTTTGGGTAAAAGAGGGATGCTTTTACGTCTGCTATTTTACTGATATCGGCGCAGTATCGAAGCATGACGGAGATCCTGCCGTAATCTTTGCCGCCCGGCTTTGCACAGATCCTTTCTGAAAGCTCCTTCTGAAACATCAGTATGGCGCGGCTCACAAAAAGCCTCTGGACAATAAGCTTTATCAGAATCTGGGAGGAGATGTTGTACGGGAGGTTCCCCATGACAGCTACTTTCCGCCCGTGCCTTGCTGCTATGCTTTCGATATCTATATCCAGAATATTTTCATTCACTATACGGACGCTATCAATGTTTTTTGCCAGAAGCTCGCTTTGTAACGGGGGAAGAAGGTTCTTATCCTTTTCAACCGCATATACCGTATTTGCGGCCATGGCTATTGGAACTGTTAAAGCTCCAAGCCCGGCTCCTATCTCAAGAACAACATCCTCTTTCGATATGCCGGAACGGGAGACGATCATTTCAGCAGTGGAAGGGTCAGATAGAAAATTCTGGCCGAACTGTTTTTTGGGTGAAAGGTTAAATGCGGCAAGAAGTGTTCTTGGTGATGTCATGAGGCAGGTTTTTCCTGCTGATTTGCTGACAAGCTCCTTCTGGAACGGAATTTTTTTACCAGGCGGCGGGTTATAAAGTATGCGGCTGCGGCAGGAAGGATTCCGATGACTATTCCGCCTGTTAACAATGCAAGGGTTGCATCAAGTCCAAGCTTTGTCAGCTCTGCAAATGTTATATATTTAGCGTCAAAAGGAAGTGAGGTTCCCAGGATCAGGGATCCTGTTTTATAACTCCCTATGTATATGAAAGGGATGGTAAGGGGATTTCCGATCCAGACACCTAACGCGGCTGCAGCCTTGCTTGCCTTCAGGACATATGCCAGAGCTAATGCAAGGACTGTATGAAAAGGAAAAGTCGGGGTTATTCCGATAAAAATACCTATGGACATTCCTGCCGCTATATAGTGCGGATCTCCCTTCATCTGCTTTATGTGTTCAATAAATTGGGCTGTTTTTTGCTTCAGGTTCATCTGAATAAATTGCTTTTCCCATAAAAAACTTGCATGATCATATCCACTTCTTTAATATGGCATTTATATCATAAGCCATATCATATACAAGATTATTATTTGACAGTAAAATTTCTTTAACGCTGTATAGCTATTTGCGAATATCATTATCGGGGAGGAGGACGTGGTGAGAAAAAAAGGGAAATCGATAAGCTTTGACGCGATGGTCAAATTTTTTATGATGAACTATGATATTCCATCCAGAAAAGATATTCAAAAGATATTAATCCGGCTGGATAACCTCGATACTTTAATCAGAAATTCAGGTTTTTTCCAAAAAAGCGGCCGTTTTGTCGCCGGTGAGGGGAAAGGCAGGAACAGCAGGTCTGTCAAGACAGCTTTTGAAGTAGTTTATGATGCAATTAAAAGCTTTGAGCATGGAGCAGATTTTGCTGAAATTCAGGCCAAAACCGGTTTCGGTGAAAAGAAAATCCGCAACATCATTTTCAGGCTTAACAAGTTCGGCAGGATAAAAAGAAAAAACAGAGGGGTCTATATCGCGGTATAGCAGGCAGCAGACAGTGAATAGTGAAAAGTGAAAAGCAATAAGGCTGAAGGCAGATAGGCTGAAGACGGAAGGAAAAGCAAGGGGTAAGTGGCAGGATGCAAGATTCAAGATGCAAGTTGTAAGAGGGAACTTGAAACTTGAAACATGCAACAAATATTAAACAGGAAACCAGGATTTTAAATGAATAAACAAAACGATCGTAATAATGAAGGTGTCTGTGCAGAAGATGTCATATCCGGTTATATTGTCAGGCGTGTTGTACCACTCAAAGAGATAAAATCGTTTTTTTATGAACTCGAGCATTCTGCGACAGGCGCAAGACATGTGCATATAAGCAATGACGACAGTGAAAACACATTCGGAGTTGCTTTCAAGACTGTACCTGCCGATTCAACCGGGGTTGCCCACATCCTTGAACATACCGCTTTGTGCGGATCCAAAAAATTTCCGGTGCGCGATCCTTTCTTTTCAATGATTAAAAGAAGCCTTAATACGTTTATGAATGCTTTTACCGCCTCTGACTGGACTATGTATCCTTTTTCTACGCAGAATCAAAAAGATTTTTATAACCTTATGGAGGTTTATCTTGATGCGGCGTTTTATCCGCTTCTTGACGAGCTGAGTTTCAGGCAGGAGGGGCATCGCCTGGAAATTGAAGAAGACGGAAGCAAGGGCAGCTCAAAGCTCGTGTACAAGGGGATTGTTTATAATGAAATGAAAGGCGCCATGTCGTCACCGGAACAGGTTCTGTCCCGTTCAATATTAAATGCCCTGTATCCTCTTACAACATACAGTTTCAATTCCGGAGGAGATCCTGCCGTCATTCCGGCACTGACATATGATGATCTGAAAAAATTTCACGGCAGGCATTATCATCCCAGCAATGCGTATTTCTATACATATGGAAATCTTCCCTTGCGGGATACTCTTTCTTTCATTAATGAGAAAGTCCTGAGGAATTTTGAGCGCATCGACCCGGGAACTGATGTGCCTTCCCATCCGAGATGGAACGAATCCCGAAAACGCCGTTATTTTTATCCTTTGGCTAAAAGCGAAGATCCCCTCAAAAAAAACCAGGTATGCCTTGCGTGGCTGACATCAGACATAACAGACTCGTTTGAGGTCTTGGTGCTTGTGCTGCTTGAGCATATTCTCCTTGGAAATTCAGCTTCTCCGCTGCGAAAAGCCCTCATAGATTCTGGTCTGGGTTCTTCCCTTTGCGATTCCGCAGGCTATGATCCGGGAAACAGGGACACGCTGTTTGTCTGCGGTTTAAAGGATCTAAAAGAAGCGGATGCTGAAGAAGTTGAGAAGATAATATTCGGTGTTCTTTTAGATCTTTCGGAAAAGGGCATAGATAAAGAGCTTATTGAATCTGCTCTTCACCAGATAGAGTTTCACCGCAAGGAGGTGACAAATACGCCATATCCTTATGGAATAAAACTTTTGACTTCCTTCGCAGGAAGCTGGCTCCATGGTGGAGATCCGGCAAGGATCCTGGATTTCGATGCGGACCTTCAAAGACTGCGCATGGAAATGTCTGAAGGGCCGCTTTTTGAAAACAGGATAATAGAGTGCTTTATAAAAAATCCGCACAGGGTCCTTTTAACTCTTGTTCCTGACCAGGAGATGGAACAAAAGGAGAGCGACAGAGTTGCTCTTGAACTTGAAAATGTGTTCAAGGGTTTGACGGAAGCCGGTATCGGAAAAATAAATAATGATTCGAAAAATCTTGAAGCGCTGCAGGGAAAAAAAGAAAATCTATCCTGCCTTCCGACGCTGGCGCTTTCTGACATTCCTCCATCTGTGCAGTCGGTGAAGGAGGCATCTTCATACGGCGCCGTTCCTGTTTCCTGTTACGAGCAGACCACAGGAGGCATCCTCTATTTCACTGCAGCCGCCGGAACAGGAAATCTGGGTGTTAATCTGATGCCGCTTGTCCCATTTTTCTGTTTCGCTTTTTCGAAAGCGGGCACATCCTTAAGGGATTATTCGGATATGGCCCGGCGTATTGATGCATATACCGGCGGCATAAGCCTTTCGCCCAATGCCCGGACCGGCTTCGGGACATCCGGATCGTGTGTCCCCTTTGTTTCATTTAACGGAAAATGCCTTGCAAGGAACACGGGCATGATGTTTGATATAATAAGCGAACTTGTGTTGAAATATGATTTTTCCGACCTGACCCGTTTAAAGAACCTGCTTCTTGAATACAAGGCCGGGCTTGAATCAATGGTAGTCCCGGGCGGCCACAGGCTGGCTCTCTCGCTCGCGTCGAGGAATTTTTCAAATACTTCCGCATTGAGTGAAAAATGGCACGGAATTCACCAGCTTCTGTATATTAAGAATTTAACTGAAGATCTTTCCGAAGACAATTTAAGAAGAATTGCACAGGATCTCGCCCTGATAACTTCAGAGATCATGACAAGAAGTAATATGAAAACAGCCCTTATCGGTGATAATGCCGCGCTCACAGAGGCACTTCCCCATGTTCTTTCCATGCGGGAAGGGCTTGCTGTTGGAAGCCATGGCGGGTTTTCATCGGGAAATGTTTCAACTGAGGATGATTTGCCGAGGGAAGGGTGGAGCACTTCGACATCCGTATCTTTCGTAGCATATGTTTTTGATGCCGTTAGACTGGAGCATGAAGATGCTCCTCTGCTTGCGGTTATCAGCAAGCTGCTTAAATCGATGTACCTGCACCGTGAGATACGGGAGAAGGGGGGAGCATACGGCGGGTTTTCAATTTACAATTCAGAGGAAGGCCTGTTCTCATATGCTTCGTACAGGGACCCGCACATAGTAAACACTCTTAAGATTTATGAGGGAGCTCCGGCTTTCATAAGGCCGGAAAACATCGGGGACGAAGATGTGAAGGAAGCCATTCTCCAGATCTGTTCCGAAACAGACAGGCCGGACCCTCCAGGGCCTGCTGCAAGAAAAGCGTTTTACAGAAAAATTGTAAATCTTTCGGATGATTTGAGGACACGCTTTAAAAGCGGGGTGCTTTCGGTTACACGCGAAAAAGTGATAGATGCTGCTGACAAGTATCTAATGGGAAAGAATAACAGGTGTGGAATCGCGGTGATATCGGGCGAAGATAATCTTAAATCGGCGAATGAACAGCTTGCCGGCTTCCCGCTGAAGCTATTTATAATATGAGGCAGGAATGAATGGTGAAAAGGAATAAGGCTGAAGGCATGAGGCGTGAGCCGAATATAGAATATCGAATATCGAATATCGGGGAACAGTGGTCAGGGGAAAGAGAAGGTTTTTAACTTGAATCCTTGAATCCTCGACCCCTCGAATCCTTTATTTCCTTCGATGTGCGATGTCCGGCTCAGGAACCGGAAACCATTATTGACCCTGAAAAAGATCCTCAAGACGCTTCCGGACTGCTTCGCTGATGGATCCTTTCTCCTTGGCAATCTCCACAGTATAGAGCCCTAATGTCCTGTAAAGGGAAAGAAATTGGGGAGTTTTAGACCCTATTTCGGACAGGTGCTTTTCAATTGTCTGAATATCGCCCCTTGCAATTGGCCCTGTCAGCGCATTCTGGATGCCCATTTTCTCTATGTTTGAAATAGTCCCTTCGATCAGGGGTTTTAGTCCTCTTAAGGCATCCTCGCCGGGTACCCCGGCAAGCTTTATAAGGCTTAAGGAAAGATCAAGGAGTGTTACAAGGTAATTTGATGCAACAACCGCAGAGGCATGGTAAAGCATTTTTGCTTCGGTTTTTATGGTAACGCAGTGTGAGCCAAGGTCTTCTGTAACATGTTTTGCGGCGTCGATAGCTTCCCTGTCGCCTTCGACAGATGTTACTATGCCTGAAAACGGATTGAATTCGTATTCAGTCGAGGCAAAGCTTTGCAGGGGATGCATCGATCCGATATTTGCCCCGCAGGTTTTTGCGGACATTAATTCTGTCGAAGAGAGGGCGCCGCTGCAATGAAGTACAACGGAACCGGATTTGAAGCCGTTCTTTTCCGAGATGCTGTCGCAGGCGCTTTTTATGGCGCCATCCGGTGTTGAGATGAAAACAATGTCAGCTTTTTTTGCAGCTTCCCATATAACATTGCTGAAACCTGAGGTGCCTATAAGATCGGCTACTCTTTTTGCGGAGGCAAGACTTTTGCTGGCAAGTCCGACAGAAACATATCCGCCTTTTGCAAGATATTTCGCAAGGGCTGTGCCAACTCTGCCGCAACCAATTACTGCAAATGAAGGTTTCATGTGCTCGTTCCCTTTTTTGACATTTTCGCATCAAGGTGATATCGCTGAACTCACATAAGTGATATTTACAGTACTTTAATTTGCCGTGCAACAGGGAAAAAGCCTGAAAATATTTGTGGCGTGAAAAAAACCGAGATTTGGCCGACAGGCTAACGGGAGAAACAAAGGAGACAAGGAAATGGAACAGAAGAAAGTAACAGCACCGGATATAAAGGAGAGGAAAAAGAGCGGCAGCAAGATAACAATGCTTACCGCCTATGATTATCCTACGGCTCTGCTTGTTGACAGGGCTGGAATTGATGTGATTCTCGTGGGGGATTCCCTGGGAATGGTCGTGCTTGGTCACAAGGATACAGTTTCGGTTACCATGGACGAAATGATTCATCATGTGAAATCGGTTTCCTCGGCTGTCCAGAGAGCCCTTGTTTTAGGCGACATGCCCTTCGGATCTTATAATGTCTCGGTTGAAAAGGCTGTAGAAAACGCCAACAGGATGATGAAAGAAGCAAGGGCAGACGGCATAAAGCTTGAAGGAGGAAAGCAGATGGCGCATGTTGCCGAGGCCATTGTGAATGCAGGTATTCCTGTACAGGGGCATATCGGTCTTACTCCCCAGACCGCTTCATCCCTCGGGGGCTTCAAGGTGCAGGGGAAAAGCTTTGAGGCAGCCACAGCTCTTATCGAAGATGCCAGGGCTCTTGAAGATGCCGGTTGTTTCTCGATAGTGCTCGAGGCCATCCCTTCCCCAATTGCAAAGATGGTTACGGAGGCAATATCGATTCCTACCATAGGAATAGGCGCAGGTATCGACTGCGACGGCCAGGTTCTTGTAATCCATGATCTCATCGGGCTTTTCGAGAGGTTTACACCCAAGTTTGTCAAGCAGTATGCCAAAATCAGCGATGTTATCTTTTCGGCCGTCAGCCAGTATAAGTCCGATGTTGAGAACATGAGATTTCCAGAGGAAAAGCATAGCTTTTCAATGAACCCGAAAGAGCTTGAAAAACTTAAGTCAAAAAAGAAAATACGCGCGGAAAGAAGGGATGAAGGAACAAGACGTGAGGCAATGGGCGTAAGGTATGAAAAAAATGCTCTCCGTCGATCGCAAACATAGCAGAGGAGGCTTAAATGAACATTGATGACATCAGGACTTTGGCGGTTATTGGTGCAGGTGATATGGGGCATGGTATTGCTGAAGTCGCTCTCATCGCCGGATATAAGGTCTACTTGCGGGATATCAACCATGAATTTGTAAACCGGGGCGTCACCCGCATTCATCAGAGTTTAGAAAAACTTGTTTCAAAAGGAAAAATTCCGAGAGAACATCATGATAAAATACGAGGGGAACTGCTTGTTCCCTGTGTGGATATCAGGGAAGCGGTTAAGGAAGCGGACCTCGTGATTGAAGCAATTCCAGAGATAATGGATTTAAAAAAAGAAACATTTCGTGAAATGGATACAGCGGCGCCCGCCCATACCCTGTTTGCATCCAACACTTCGACCATGAAAATCACTGAAATTGCATCGGTTACCGGGAGGCAGAAAAAGGTTCTGGGACTTCATTATTTTAATCCTGCCGTGCTCATGAAACTGGTGGAAGTTATCAAGGGGGAGCAAACGTCAGAAGAGACCATGCAGATTGGTTACGATTTTGTATTAAAGAATAATAAGGTTCCGGTGCGTGTTCAAAAGGATGCGCCCGGTTTTATTGTTAATCGTGTTCAGGCGCCTGCGGGTGTGCTGCTTCACTGCATTTTGGATGAAAAAATTGCCGAACCGGAAGCGGTTGATGCTGTCATGCGCAAACTTGGGATGCCCATGGGACCATTTGAAACCATGGATTACACCGGTCTTGATATCAATTTTCACGGCAGTAATTATTTTGCCAAAGAAGTTCATCCGGATTTCGCTTCCGGTAAAACAATAGCGGCAATGGTTAAGGCCGGGAATCTGGGAAAAAAATCGGGCAGGGGATTGTTCGACTGGTCAAAAGGCCGGCCGATCATCGAATTGTCTAAAGCGACAGACAAGTTTGATCCAATGGACCTTTTAGCCGTGAATGCCAATGAAGCAACCAAAATTGTGGCCATGGGCGTTTGCTCGCTGGAAGATATTGACACTGCTATCATCAATGCCACAGGTAATCCGTTTGGACTGATTGCCATGATAAAGGGTATAGATCCGGACGAGCTTGCCGAGAGACTGGAAAGATTGGCAGAGAGATTCAACAAGGAGATTTTCAGGCCGACTGAGATGATTAAGAGCGGGGGATATAAATAATGTACCAGTGGGCGTATATAATTTCTTTGACTTTATTTGAAGAAATAGATGATAATTAAAATTTGATGGCTTCGTAAAAAGTCATTCTGTCCGCCGCGGCGGATTGCGCCTCATCTTTTGTCATTGCAGCGTACCAATAAGCACGCTTCATTCCTCAAGATTCGCGCGCCTTGCATAACGAGCTTTTTACTTTACCGCCTAAATTAAATATTTATATCAGGAGCTTAAGCAAACAATAATGATCCAGTTAATCAGAGGTTTTAAAGACATACTCCCGGGCGAGGTTGAACTGTGGCAGAGGATTGAAAAGACTGCGGCCTCCCTTTTTGAAGATTTCGGTTTCAGGGAGATTCGTGTCCCGATTCTCGAACATACGGAACTCTTTGCAAGGAGTATCGGCAAGGATACCGATATAGTTGAAAAGGAAATGTATACATTCGAGGACAGGAAGGGTGATCTGGTAACCCTGCGTCCTGAAGCGACTGCGTCAATTGTAAGGGCTTATATCCAGCACAGACTTTATGCCGTTGATCCTGTTCAGAAATTTTACACAATTGGCCCTATGTTTCGCAGAGAAAGGCCTCAAAAAGGAAGGTACAGGCAGTTTTACCAGATCAATGCAGAGGTCCTGGGAGCAGAATCACCTCTTGTTGATGCGCAGCTGATATTTATCCTGGTTGAATTCTTTAAAAGGCTGTCCGTTCCGGATACAAGCGTTCATTTAAATACCCTCGGGTGCCCCAAGTGCCGTCCGGCTTTTCAGAAAGAGCTTCATAAGTTCCTGTCCAAGGTTAAAACACAGTTTTGTGCGGACTGTGAAAGAAGAAAAGCGAAAAACCCCTTGAGGGTTCTTGACTGCAAGGTTCTTGCCTGCAGGGAAGCGGTGGCTGATGCTCCTGCCATGATTGACCACCTTTGTGACGAGTGCAAAGGGCATTTTGAAACAGTGCAAAAGTCCCTTAAAAAGCTTTATATCCCATTTGAAATAGATAAACGCCTTGTAAGAGGACTTGACTATTACACAAGGACCACCTTCGAGATACAGACCGGGTTACTGGGCGCCCAGAGCGCAGTTGCAGGAGGAGGGCGCTATGACAGACTGATAGAGGAACTTGAAGGCCCGGCCCAGCCCGCCATAGGTTTTGCCATAGGATTTGACAGGCTTGCCGAGATCGTTGCCGCAAACAATGTGAGCACCCCGGAAATTGACCTGTTTATAGCGACCCTCGGTGAACAGGCAAAGACTGCCGCATTTGAATGGTCGTGCGGCATTGCCGTTTCAGGAATAAAGACTGAAATGGATTTTTCAGACAAGGGTTTAAAGGGGCAGATGAAGAAAGCGGACAGGCTTGGAGCCCGTTATGTTCTGATTCTGGGAGATAAGGAAATTGAGGAAGGAATTGCAGTGTTAAGGAACATGGCAACAAAAGCGCAAAGCCCCGTTCCTGTAGAAGGTATTGTTGAAAAACTTAAATTAATATTGACGGCTTCGTAAAAAGTCATTCTCACACAAAGATCACGGAGGACACAAAGACAAACCTGAATGTTTTCAATAGGCCTTTCTTCGTGCCTTTGTGCCTTCGTCTGAAAAACTAACTTTTTACGAGTCCAGATTTGATAAATAATTTGAAAGGAATCATTTAATTGACTGATATACTTGGAAAAATGAGAAGAACCCATAACTGCTGTGAACTCGGAAGAGGTGATGCGGGCAGGGAAGTTGTTCTTATGGGGTGGGTTCAGCGAAGAAGAGATCACGGCGGAGTAATATTCGTTGATTTGAGGGACAGGGAAGGAATTACCCAGGTCGTTTTCAACCCTGATTTAAATAAAGAAGTCCATGAAAAGGCTCATGCTATAAGAAGCGAATTTGTCATAGGCATAACAGGCAAGGTAGAAAAACGTCCGGAGGGAATGACGAATCCCAATTTAAAGACCGGCGAGATCGAAGTTTTTGCCACAGAACTTAAAATATTGAATCCTGCAAACACTCCCCCTTTTATGATTGAAGACACGGTGGATGTTTCTGAAAATGTACGTTTAAAATACAGGCACATCGATTTGAGGCGTCCGAATATTCAGAAAAATCTTATTTTAAGGCACAGGGCAGCGGCATCGGTCCGGCACTATTTGAACAGCATTGGCTTTATAGATATTGAAACGCCTGTTTTGACGAAAAGCACCCCTGAAGGCGCGAGAGATTATCTCGTTCCGAGCCGGGTAAACCCGGGCATGTTCTATGCCCTTCCCCAGTCTCCGCAGCTTTTCAAGCAGCTTCTCATGATATCCGGTTTTGACAGGTATTACCAGATTGTGCGCTGTTTCAGGGACGAGGATTTAAGAGCCGACCGCCAGCCGGAATTCACCCAGATAGATCTTGAGATGAGCTTCGTTGGTGAAGAGGATGTAATGGGTATTGCGGAAGGTATGATAAACGCCCTTTTTAAAGAAGTTCTTGATAAAAATATTGAGATACCGTTTGAAAGGCTCTCATATGCCGAGGCGATTGACCGTTTCGGGCTTGATAAACCGGACCTTCGTTTCGGGCTGGAGTTGAAAGACATTTCTGATATTGTAAAAACTTCCGGGTTCAAGGTGTTTGCAAGTGTTGTCGAAAAAGGGGGCATAGTAAAAGCCTTAAATGCAAAAGGATGCTTTGAATTCTCGAGAAAAGAGATTGACGACCTGACGGAATTTGCCGCCGTTTACAAGGCAAAGGGTCTTGCCTGGGTCAAGGTGAAAGAAGACGGATGGCAGTCACCGATTGCAAAGTTTTTTACGAAAGAAGAAAAGGAAAAACTGGCAAAGCGCATTGACATGGAAACCGGCGATCTTGTCTTTTTTGTAGCTGATCAGCCTAAGATTGCAAATGATGCTTTGGGCCATTTGAGGAACCATCTTGCGAGAAGACTGAACTTAATTGATGAAAATGAATTCAGATTCCTCTGGGTCACTCACTTTCCTATGATGGAATATGATGAAAACGAAAAAAGATATCAGGCAATGCACCATCCGTTTACAGCTCCCCTTGAAGAAGATTATGATCTGCTTAAGAAAAACCCCCTTGCGGTCCGTTCAAGAGCATATGACATTGTACTAAACGGTTCTGAAATCGGGGGAGGCAGCATCCGTATTCATCAGAAAGAGCTGCAGGAAAAGGTTTTCGAAGCTCTCGGGATGACGCCGGAATCATACTGGGAAAAATTCGGATTTCTGCTTTCAGCTCTTGATTCAGGAGCTCCGCCTCATGGAGGCATTGCCTTCGGTTTCGACAGGTTGGTAATGATGCTTTGCGGCGAATCCTCTATCAGGGATGTCATTGCATTCCCGAAAACCCAGAAGGCGGCATGCCTTCTGACGAATGCACCTTCTGAAACCAGCAAGGCGCAGCTTGATGAGCTTTGCCTGAGAATCAAGACTGTTACAACTTGATGGCCGCCGCAAATCGTATACTTACATCCCTGCGCCTTCTTTTTTAATCCCAATTAAAACCCTTCCCCGATCGTAGCCGGGGAAGGTAACTCCTCTATTCAAGCTCCGGAAAACTGTAATTCAGCCGGGGCATAAGACATCAGATTATTAATCTGCCATTTACTTCGGGAACATTTAGCAGTATAAATTGTCTAAAATATATGAGCAGCGCAAAAGGTCAAAAAAAGGAAAATATTGAGGAAGATCCGGACGCCGATCTGATTTCCGCCTTTAAGTCCGGGAACACGCATGCTTTTGATCAATTGGTTTTGCGGTATAAGGACCGAATCTTTAATCTATGCTACCGTTCTTTGGGTGATTACCAGGAGGCCAACGATACCGCTCAGGAGATTTTCATCAAGGTATACAAAAATTTACAATCCTTCAGGGGGGATGCTTCGTTTTTAACCTGGCTTTACCTGATCGCCGGCAATACCTGTAAAAACAGATTGAAATCATTGGAATACAGGTATCGTAACAAAAAAGTTTCATTGCATAATCCGCATAATCAGGAAGGCGAAAATCAGGACAGGGAGATTGAGGATGAAAGCGAATCGCAGCTTGTTGTGCTTGAAAAAAAGGAGAAAATGAAATTAATCCAGAGCGCGATCGACTCATTACCCGCAGAGCAGAAGCTGGTGGTGATTTTACGCGATATTGAAGGGCTTTCTTATGATGAGATTATAAATATTACCGGACACAGGCTTGGCACGGTCAAATCCAAACTTGCGCGTGCCAGGCTTATCTTGCGCGAAAAGCTGAGGGGTATAATTAAAGGATGAATTGTTCCCGTACAAAAGAGCTGCTTTCGGAGTATATTGACGGTCGGCTTGACAAAGAGCAGGAAGCTCTTGTCAACGATCATCTTTTACAATGCGGGGATTGCAGGGATGAATTTGAATCGATGAAGGCGATTGTCCGGGAAATGGGCTCGCTGGATACTATTAAGGCTCCGGATGATTTCCTTGTCAGCCTGCACGGGCGTATAAAAAGCGATTCATGGTTTCGAAAAGTCAAAGCCTTTTTATTCATACCTGCCCGGATCAGGATTCCTATAGAACTGGCAACTCTGGCAACTGCTGTAGTGATAGGTTTTTTCATCTTTCATATAGCTCCGCCCGTGCCGCTTTCAAATACTACGCCTTTAAAAAGCCAGACCGGCTTAAAGGATGAAAAACCCGTGGGAGTGATCCGGTCAAAAGAGAATGCTCCCGCCGGAGCAGATATTAAGTCAATTGAAACAAGAGCCGTTTCCGATAAAAACTTGCCTGAATCCCGGAAAAAACTGGAGCCTTTAAAACAGGATTATCAAAGGAGCAAACCAGCATCATCGCCGGTAACCGCAACCTATAAAATTAATGAACCGCTCCAGCTTGTGCTTGCGCTGAAACCGGTTTTTGATAAGGAACCTGTATCTCAAGGGAAAAAAGATGATGCCGGTCTGTATCAGGAAAAACCGGAGGAGAAGGAAGCAGATAAAGCCGCACCGGCTCGGTTTAAAACGCAGGCAATGCCCCGTATGGCTGAATCGATGAGCAGGGCTGAAGCTCCGGCAGGCGAAAAATTGAAAAAATCGTATGAAGCAGATGGAAAGGTCTTTTCTTATCAGGAAGGTCTTTTATTCAATATTAAGGAGCATATTAAAAGCGCCGGCGGCAGCATATTAAAAACAGATATAAATAACGAGACCGGTCAGCCGGAATATCTTTTAATTGAAGTATCCGGCCTGGATTATCAGATGCTGGTTGAAAAATTAGGTGAGTTCGGAAAAATTCAAACGCCGTTTGCAGGCGATGCCGGTCAATTCAAGCAACCGATTCAGGTTCGTCTCCATCTTATTACAATCAATAAATGACGGCTTCGTAAAAAGTCATTCTGCTGTGTTGCACTTCATCTTTCGTCATTGCAGCGTACCAGTTAGTACGCTTCATTCCTCAAGATTTGTGCGCCTTGCATAACGGCTTTTTACGAAGCCGCCAATAAAGAGTTTCTCCTTCCTTCTTTTTCCATCCTGAAAAAAAATTTTGGAACTTTTTTAAAGGATAGTTGTCTATCCGGATAAAAGCAGGAATTCCAAACAAGGAGGGGAAAAATATGCAAAACAAAAAAAGAACGGCATTATTTTTATTAATCAGCATCTTTGTGATCTTTGTTACCATGGCTTATGCGGAGAAGGGGGAGGAGGCGGATAAAACCCTGTCACCATATTTTTTCATAAAGAGTGATGATCCGGAAACCGACCGGCTCCCTTTAAAATCGACCACAGCGAGAGTGGATATCGCCGGAGTAATTGCGGATGTGGTCGTAACACAGGTATACAAAAACGAGGGCCGCAAGCCGCTGGAAGCGATCTATATATTTCCGGCATCGACGAAAGCGGCCGTGTACGGGATGAAGATGACGATCGGAGAGAGGGTCATTATTGCCAATATCCGGAAGCGCGAAGATGCACGCAGGGAATATGAGCAGGCAAAGCAGGATGGGAAAAGCGCTTCTTTGCTTGAACAGCAGAGACCAAATGTTTTTCAGATGAATGTAGCCAATATTCTCCCCGGGGATGTTATTACAGTTGAACTGAAATATACTGAACTGCTGGTTCCGGATAAAGGCTTGTATGAATTCGCGTATCCCACTGTAGTTGGGCCGCGCTACTCCAACCGGCCTGCCGCCGGGGCGCCTGCTTCTGAAAAATGGATATCAAATCCCTTTTTGCATGAAGGCGAGTTGCCGACTTATAACTTTGATATGTCAGTGCAGATTTCGGCAGGTTTGCCTATCCAGGAAGTTGCCTGCACCTCGCACAAGGTAAATGTAGATTATGACGGGCCGAATCAGGCGGCTGTCAGGCTCGACTCAGCCGAAAAATCAGGGGGCAACAGGGACTTTATATTAAGGTACAGGTTGTCAGGCGGAAAAATTGAGTCTGGATTGCTATTATTCGAGGGAAAAGATGAAAACTTTTTCCTGCTTATGCTGCAGCCTCAGAAAAGAGTATCAGAAAATCAGATTCCTCCGCGCGAATATATTTTTATCGTGGATGTTTCAGGATCGATGCATGGATTTCCGCTCGATATATCGAAAAAATTATTAAAGAATTTAATCGGTAAACTGAGGCCTTATGATCTGTTTAACATCCTTCTATTTTCGGGAGGATCATCACTGATGGCCGAACAGTCATTACCCGCCACAACCGATAATATTCAAAAAGCCATCTATTTGATTGAACATCAGCAGGGAGGAGGCGGAACAGAATTGCTTCCGGCCCTGAAAAGGGCATTATCTATTCCCAAAAGCGAAGGTTTTTCGCGCAATGTGATTATTGCAACCGATGGATATGTCAGTGTCGAAAAGGAAGCTTTTGATCTCATCCGAAATTCTCTGGGGAAGGCCAATATTTTTCCTTTCGGGATCGGTTCAAGCGTAAACCGGTTTTTGATTGAAGGGATGGCAAGGGCCGGCATGGGCGAACCTTTTATTGTAACCAAACCTGAAGAAGCGCAAAAAGAGGCTGAAAAATTGCGCCTGCTTATCCAAAAGCCTGTTTTAACCGGAATTAATATGGAGCATGAGCAGTTTGAGATATATGATGTCGAACCGCCGGGCATCCCGGATGTACTTGCTGAAAGGCCCGTAATCGTATTTGGAAAATGGCGCGGCAAGGCCCGGGGTAAGATTATTCTGACCGGGTTTGCGGGTAATGAACATTTCAGACATGTAATTGATGTCGGCGGCGTAAAACCGCTCGAAATAAACGGGGCTCTTCGTTATCTCTGGGCAAGGCATCGCATAGCCCATCTTTCTGATTATAATAAGTTGAGCCCGGATGATAAGAGAATAAGGGAAGTGACGGATCTCGGGTTGAGATATAACCTGTTAACGGAATATACCTCATTTATAGCTGTTGATTCCGAGGTGCGCCTGAAAAATGGGCAGGCAACTACTGTCACACAGCCTCTGCCATTACCCCAGGGAGTCTCTGATCTGGCTGTTGGCGGCAACGGTATGCTGCAGTTGAGTAAACAGATGAGGATGAACTTTCCGGCAATGTCCGCGCCGGTACAAGAGGCAATAGTTTCAAAAGATGACAAGAATGAAAAGGATAAGGAATCGGCAATGATCCGTCTTGAAAAAATCATTGTTTCAAATGGGCTGTCAAAAGAAATCGTCCAAAGATTAATTGAAGGGCAAATGCTCCCCATTCAGAACTGCTTTCATAAACAGCTGCAGAAACATTTGAAAAATCAAGGTAAAATAGTTGCCAAAATCGATGTTGATTCAAAAGGCGCAATTGTTAAGATCGTTATTGCCAGGGACGATTTGAAAAACAATTCAGTTGTGACCTGTATCACCCGTGAACTTCTCAAGTTGCAGATGCCGCCTTCTGCAGACGGAAAAAATGAGACGGTAACGGTCACATTCAGTTTCGGATAATGAGCTAATTGCAAAACTCTCGAAAATACCCTCTCCCCGAGTTATTCCTGACACAGGGGGAAACCCGTAAAAAAAGCCCGGCCCTTTAAAAAAAGGCCGGGCTTTGATTTGTTTGGCTCCCCAGCACGGACTCGAACCGCGGACCCAGTGGTTAACAGCCACTTGCTCTACCGACTGAGCTACTGGGGAATAGTCGTCGAAAGGATTGCTTGTCTATTAGAGATTATAGCCAAAGTCAAGAAATAATTTTCCAATTCATAGCGGCATATTCTCTTTTTATGTGAATTCATCACGATTTAACATCCCTGATTTTCAGGTAATATGTTAATGGTTATCAGTAAGAACTCTTTATTATTAGAGCCAATTGCAAAAGTCCCTCTCCCCTCTCTTGACAGGAGGGGGCGGAATAAAGGATTAATCCTGTTTTTGACGTTTCAAAAGAGATTGTGTATTGATGCTGCGCCATGATGGGAATAATCAACTCAAACCGGACAAAAAAATCTTCAAAACGTTGATAATATAAGCAAGGCTTTATTAAAGTTAAGAAGTCAGCGCTGGTCTGGAAAAAATGTACAGTTGTTTAAGTGGTAAAGTTGCTCTAAACTGAAATAAAGTAACAGAAAGGAGCAGCGGGAAGATGAAGAA
>JAGVOC010000167.1 GCA_020052975.1 Desulfobacterales bacterium
TCCACCGATGTCCGAACCGAAAGTGAACGTATACCCGTAGGCAATCCACAGGAAACTTACGATGCAGTAAGTTACAAAAGACATCGCCATGGTATTAAGAGTATCTTTTCTTTTCGCGAGACCGCCGTAAAACAGCGCAAGCCCCGGAAGTGTCATCAGCATTACGAGCGCGGTAGCGACAATCATCCAGGCGGTATCGCCCGTGTCGAGTGTGGGAGCAGGGGCCTCCGAAACTGCCGGGACCGCTTCGTCCATAGGGGCTGGCTGAGCAGGCAAAGCCTGCTCAGCTGCTGGAAGGGAAGGAGGGTTAGCCTGCTCTTCAGCAAAAGCCCATCCGCTTAAAAGCGCCAGCGTTAGTATCGTGAATACAACAAGATTCTTCATTCTTTACCTCCGTTAAAAGCTCAGTGCCAGGTTTACGCCGCCGTAGAAAATGTCCTTGTCACCATCATCACTGATATTTTTTATTGCCTCTTTCGCGTCGCTGCTCAAGGGGAACGAGTAAGCGATCTTCGGTGTCACGGATACAGCCTTCCAAACAGGGATAGTCATTGAGGAAGAGATTTCACCATTGTAGAAGTTGTTGAAGTCCTCGCCATTTTTGTCATATCCCATTACCTTGTTTTTGATGTTATAGCTCACCGATGCTCCCAGGTCCAGTGACGTTTCTTTCATGACCTCGAAAGAATGTCCGACTGACGCAACCACGAAAGCGCCCTGTCCCTCATCATAATCATAGTAGATTGTGAGTGTCGGGCTGAGCAGAGTATCATAGCCAGCAGAGACGAAGAGTTCCTGGGTGTCATTCGCGCCGTCCAGTGCATAATAAATATATCCGGCGGTAAGGGTGATCTTGTCGATCGAGCGGGTATAGGTGAGGGTTACGTCCGTCTCTGTCATTTCGCCATGTCCGGTATCGCCGCTGGTTGCTTCCGGTCTGTCAGAGTCATAGTTTGCCCATATATTTGCGCCAAACACTCCATAGGTTATGCCTACGGACGGCTGGACTACCCAACTGTTGCTTAACTTCTGTCCTCTCCATACATAATTGCTCATGACATCTGCCGAAACACTTCCCTCTGTCTTGATGTCTTCTGCATAGAGACTTCCTGCTGCCATTACTGCGATGATCATTGCCAGAACCAAAACTTTAAAACTTTTCATTTTTCCCTCCGATATCTTGGTTATTTATATTTTTGCTGCATACGGCGTAGTGTACTTAGCGCTTAATGTTCTCCATCCTCCTCCTTTCTGATTTTGTATTTCCTGATTTTGTATCCAATCATCCTTTCTGTTATATCAAGCTTTTTTGCAGCCCTTGCCATTATCCAGTTGCATGTTCTCATTGCATTGAGTATCTCTTCTCTCTCTATCTCTTTCACTTTTTCCCTTAGCGATCCCATCGTCTCTCCTGTTCTCTTTATATCGAAAACCGTGCCAGTTTGCAACTTGTTGATTTAAAAAGGGAAAGAGTATTTGTTGAAACTACAATTTTGTATGACGCTACAATTTTGTAGTACAAATTGTGGTGCGCACAGCAGTTTTCCGGGCGAGAGGAGGGAATGCCGGAATTTTATGGGCAGAGCAAGTTCGTCTGCATGACGCCACCCTCCCATCTGGCTGGCTTGACAATTCCTTTTATGCCGTTGTAATATTACTACAACACCATACTGCAAGGAGGTGGAATGCAATGTCTTCCAAAATGACATTCGGTGAGTTCTTTAAGAACAAGCGCATAGATCTCAAGAAAACCCTGCGACAGTTCTGCACTGAAAATAAACTCGACCCTGGAAATATCAGCAGGCTCGAACGTGGTCTTATGCAGCCGCCGCAGGGAAGCGACAAGCTTGAAGAGTATGCGCGGTATTTGCAGATCAAGAAAGGCTCCGATGACTGGTACAGATTCTTCGACCTTGCCCGAATTGAGGCAGGCCGTATCCCTGATGAGCTGCTGAAAAACGAGTCGGTTGTTGCAAGTCTCCCCATCCTGTTCAGAACACTGCGGGGGCAGAAGATTTCGGAAAAGAAGCTTGAAAAACTGGTGGAGCTGATCAAAAAAGCGTAATCCATATAAATCCTGCGGTTTAGAAATTCATAGCAAGGTATTGCCGCACCTCTGACAATTGGCGTGCTGCGTTTCTAACACCTGATAACCCGCAGTTTTTAGATCGCGCAACATTTGAGGATTACCATGAATAATCATCGAGTTGGAATTGCCAGCACCAAAAAAGGGATGGAAAGACAATGATTTTCCGTTCTTGCCTTTCATTTACATAACGTACTATCATTGATAGATTTTTAGAGGAAGGATTAAAATAATTAGTGATTAAAATGAGAATGGGGCCGTCCGGCATCCATCTATTCAGTCGCGCTTCGGGCATGAATCTTCTCCTTGATGAGTTCGTTCCACCTGAGGAAGCATGGGCGTCGGCACCCCGGCAAGTTTCTGTCGCTTTAACGACTGCCTGCGACCTTGCATGCTCATACTGCTTTGCCCCTAAAGTGCCGGCTACTCTGACCTTCGATAGCGTTGTGTCATGGCTCCATGAACTGGACGCTAACGGAACGCTCGGGGTAGGTTTCGGCGGTGGAGAGCCGACCTTCTACCCTCGGTTAACAGAACTCTGCTCCTACGCTTCAAAAAAGACTGATCTTGCAATAACCATGACAACTCATGCTCATAGATTAAGCGACCAACTCTTGAATGATCTCGCCGGCACTCTGCATTTCGTCAGAGTCAGTATGGACGGTATAGGCAGCACATATGAGTCTATCCGAAACCGCCCTTTTGATAGATTGCTTGAGCGTATCACTGCAATCAGGCGTGTTGTACGTTTTGGCATCAATTTTGTGGTTAATTCGAAAACCATCGGGAACCTTGATGATGCTGTTCAATTGGCTTCAGACCTTGGCGCATCTCAGTTTTTGTTACTACCAGAGGAGCCTGCAGGGCCAGGAAGCGGCATAGATTACGTTACTTTGATAAGATTGCAGAAATGGGTAAACGGATATCAAGGGAGTATACCTCTTGCTGTTAGCGAAGGTGACAATGAAGGATTTCCTACGTGCGATCCACTAAGCGCTGAATTAGGTCTTTCTGCCTTCGCGCACATAGATGCATCAGGCATCATAAAGCGAACATCCTACGATCAAAGCGGAATTACTATTCGAGAAGATGGGGTAATAGCCGCACTCGATAAATTGAAAAAAATCAAGTAGGAGGACAATTCAATGAAAATATGGAATGGCTACGGGTCAGAGCACTCAATGAATCTCGTTATGATTGGACATTTCAAGACTGCTGAAGAAGCTGAAAAGACACAAAAGCTGATCGAACAGCTATCAAAAGGGCTTAGAGATAAAATTGACGTTGGAACATCACAAGATCGATACAGTGACCCGGTCATGGATCTCTTAAGGAAAGCAAATGTCTATAATCTGAGCCCCTCTGAGCTTGAGCATTTTCTCTATGATACCAGTACCAGTGCGGAAGGAGACAAGGTAATCGTCACCACGGATGAATCTGAGGTCTCTGCATTTCTGAAATTGATGGTCACGAAGGGGGCTAGGGTCGAGGTATACTCGGCTCACGATTACCCAGATACTGAGTATGGAAGGGGCAAATAACCATGCCAGCTCTCGACTGGGTGGAGTTTAATTCTCTCCCTGGAAGCAAGAGCCAGAATTTCGAAAATCTTTGTCGCGCGTTGATTCGTCTTCATTTCGGGCGATACGGGAAATTTGCGGCTCTAAAGAACCAGCCAGGCGTGGAGTTTCATCTGAAGTTAATGGAAAATTGCCAGGCGCTTGGGGATTCGACTCGCTGGTTCGGTTGGCAATGCAAATTGCATCAACTAACTGCGTCGGAAGATTTAAGTGCGGCAAGCCGGACGGATATTAAGGCCTCTCTTGATAAGGCTGAAAAGTATTTGCCTGACCTCACAGATTTGGTTCTCTGGACCCCCTATACGCTAAGCAAGGGCGATCAGACGTGGTTTCAGTCATTGTCAACAAAGGTTACGTTACACCAATGGACTAAGGAGGAAATTGACACATACCTCAATGGGCCAGGTTTGATGTTGAGGAGCACTTATTTTGGGGATCTGGTTGTGACGCCGGAAGATCTCGATCGGCGACATCGGGAAGCAATTCAGCCAATCAAAGAACGATGGCTGGAGCAAGTACATCAATCGGTCGATGCAGAACGCGCAATTCGTCGAATGCTTGGAGAACCAAGCTCTTGGGCGCAGATGATAGTCGTCGGTCAGCGTTTGAAGAATACGGCAGACTTAATGTCTAACCCTAACGACTTTCCACCTCAATTGGAAGCGACAATTGCACCCTTTGGTGCTGCATGTTCTGCTTTTGCTGATACACTTCTACACTTCCACGAAATCCTCGCAGAGGGCGATCTTGAGGTAATTCAACAAAAGCTATCTGAACGGAAATCATTAATAGATGTGCAAGTTAGAGCTACTCCAAGGCGGCTACGAGCTTGGAATTTGCCTATAGCGCTGGATGCCACTAACGCTCTTGATGATATGAGGATTGCACAAAATCTATTGGATGAGACAGAAGAGTTTCTCAGCGTTGGGCTGGTAGCTATATTGGCGGATGCAGGCGGCGGGAAGACCCAAATGGCTGCCCAGCTTACTGCTAAACAAGATACTCGACCTGCTGGTGTGCTGCTTTACGGACGAGATTTACACAAAAGTCAAACACTCGATGATCTCGCACGACATTTTTCAATTAATGGCAATCCCTTGACAAGCATGGAAAGATTGCTTTCAGCATTGGATGCTGCTGGCAAACGATCCAGATGCCGGCTCCCTATTATAATAGATGGTCTTAACGAAGCTGAGAATCCAAAAGATTGGAAAGCACCACTCTCTACTCTTAGCGAGACTATAAAGGGATATCCCAATGTTCTGGTTGTTTGTACTTTACGAACAGGAGAACATCGCCGAGATGACCAGATGCGCACGGGTCAGTCTCAAACAAACGCAAGAGAGTCGTTTGCAGTGATGGCGCTTCCTTCTGATATAAGAAAGATTGAGAGCGAAGGCTTCGGGGGTGATGTCCATAATGCGATCAAGAAGTATTTCAACTATTTCAAGATAAATCCCGGCGACGCAGAATTACCTGTGGAGTTTTTGCAGCATCCATTAAACTTACGAATCTTCTGCGAAGTCACTAATCCCAAGAAGGAATCCGAAGTCAAAGTCGATTATTTTCCGGCATCTTTGTCACCACTTTTTGAAAAATATGTTGCAAATGTCTGTGAACGGATTGCACAGATGCCAAATCTCAATCATCCCTATACGTCACCTGAAGTCGAGGCTGCAATTTACAGACTTGGACTTGCGTTGTGGAACGCCAAGACGCGTGAACTGAAAGAAACAGATTATAAAGTCGCTTTGTCTGATACAGCTATTCAATGGGATAAATGGGATAGTAATATTGTTAACTTGCTCGCGCAAGAAGGAATCATTTTTAGAAATCCAGGAAGTGAGCCCGGCCAATATACTATTACTCCTGTTTATGATGCACTCGGCGGGTACATTATTGCCAACGCCCTGCTCACAAAGTTTAGAGATGATATAAAGTTTGACTGGCTTAAAAAGCCGGAGGTTATCGCCGCGTTCGGCGGGGGAAATAGTCACTTACTGGCAGCCGACATATTCAGGGCATTAGTTACGCTTACCCCCCGGCGCATGCATGGAAACCAGCTTTGGAAAGAAGCACCCGATCAATTTCGTAATGCTGCCCTTACGTTTGCGATCGGGCTTGAAGCAGCATATTTAGACAAGGACACGGTTGCCGAGCTTTTTAAGTTACTGAAAGAAAATCACAAAGAAAGACCACGTCTTTTCTCGCGACTTCAGGAACTACGAGCAGCGCCAAATCACCCCCTTAATTTAGATTTCTTGGACACTGCCCTTCGTACCATGGCAGTTGCAGAACGCGATTTAAGTTGGACTGAATGGGTTAGAGGTAACAGAAACGAAAGATTTAATGACATACTCGCAGTAGAACTCAAATGGAAAGGAGATCTTTTAGCAAGAACACCTTCCGATCGACTCCGAGCCAAATGGGTCATGTGGTTACTGACATCCACAGATCATGAACTTCGTGATGTCGCTACCCGCGCTATATATTGGTTTGGTCGTGGTGACCCTGTGGCTTTGTTTAACCTAACGTTGGAAGCGCTCGCTGTCAATGACTGTTACGTTACAGAAAGACTGATTGCAGCATCCTATGGCGTAGCGATGGCCTCCCGGCATGATGAAGGATTTCTAACTAATTTATTGCCTAAGTATGCAAGGTCTTTATTCGATAATTTATTTGCAAAAAATGCCAAGTTCTCTACAACCCATATCCTAATAAGGGACTATGCCAAACATACAATAGATATCGCGCTTTTGAATAATATTGACTTGCTAAACTTAAAGGAAAGAAAAAGAATAACACGTCCTTTCAAGGAGGGGGATATTAAGGGTTGGGGCAAGGCGGAAGATAGAAATAAAGATGAGTATAGAGATGGGAATTATCCCTTTGGCTTTGATTTCAATAATTATACGATAGGGCGTTTAATACCAAGAAGACAAAATTATGACTTTAAAGACCCAGAGTATCTTGAAGTTAAATCAAGAATGTGGTGGAGAATTTATAGTCTGGGATACTCTCTCGACAAATTTGGGGAAATTGATAAGGACATTGCGAGAGATAGATATAGATTTGGGCGTGCAGAGAATGGGGGTAAAATCGACAGATATGGAAAAAAATACTGTTGGATAGCATATTACGAAATTGCGGGATTTCGCCACGACAAAGGGTTGCTTAAGAGCGAATGGGAATCCGAAGATGGCAAGAGATTCACTATGGATATAGACCCAAGCTTTCCTGCCGAAATCCAGAATGTCGAAATTATAAAAACTAATTTCTTGAAGAGTCGATTAAAAAGCTTGCCAAAGTGGATTACGGGGGGGCCGACTCCGGACATAGCGCCATTCACCGTACTTGAAACAATACAAAACGAACCCGGTCCTTGGGTACTCATAGACGGTTTTATCGAACAAGAGGATTTGGATTCCAAAAGAGATATCTTCATTTTTCCTCGTGGTTTACTGGTGAAAAAGGGAGAGGTATCCGAAATTATTCGGCGCCTCAGGAAACAAGACTTAGGTGGAAGGTGGCTACCTGAAATTCCTGAGCATTATTACATAGTTGCCGGTGAAGTACCTTGGTGCGAAACTTTTCCTTATAACGGGATAACTGAAATATCTTTTATTGTGGGGACTAAAAAAAAGCGTGTTCCTGATAAAAAAACAGAGTTTCTCAAAAACGGAATAAATCTAACGGCAGATGAATTAAGAAAATTATTTGAAATTATGGATGAATATCGGAACAAAAAAATCACGGAAGAAGATATTAATAAGTTCATTAGTGAAAACAATATTCAGATAAGAAACATTAAGTTTTTCAGAACGGAGACCGTCCGGAAAACAAAGGAGTGCGAAATTCTATTACCAGTCGCCACATTAAACATGTCAGAGTCTGCAAGTGCGGCAAACCCTGGAGGCCATGTTTATGTCCTTTCAAAAGAATTATGTAAAAGTTTGAATTTGACTGCCAGACCACAAACCTATGATTTTTACGACGAGACGAATCGGAGGGCATCAATCACACTCAGGTGGGGTGAAGACTGGCATAGTTTTCATAAGCTTATATATTTAAGAAAAGATTTATTGGATACATTTTTGCACGAGAAAGGACTTCATTTAATATGGGGCATATGGGGTGAACGAAGGTATAAATCGAGACATAATTACGGACTTCAAGAATTTGCCAAAGGTCATGAGGGCTATAAAGTCTTCCAAGATGTATTGAGTTACCAGGAGATCAAGAGGAAGTTATTGAAGAAAAAAAGTTGAGGGACCCCAATGCCTTTTTTTATAATTTGAACGGCGGACATAGTGCACCACCTATCATTGCTTCTGATGATTTTCTGTTGCACACCACAGAACATCAGATAGTTCGCACTCTCAAGAGTTCTGTGAGAAGCAGGCAGTTGTTGGGGAGAGCCCTTGAAGCTTGCTCAACCAAACCCCGGTTCCTTAATGTCTATGATCAAGGGCAGACCCCCCATGGACCGGTTCCTTAATGTCTATGATCAAAAGCAGACTCCATGGAGTTCATCCGGATATTTCTCACTCCCGCCCTTTCGGAATAGATTCCAGCAGCTCCCAGCGCTCATATGCCGCAGGGATCTTTTTATCGAGTTCCGCCATCCTTGCCGTAACTGCGGGGATACTGCTTCCGTCCTTCCGGTAGAAATCAGGGTCCGCAAGTGTCTCATAAAGGCCAGCCCGCTCTGCTTCCATGGACTCGATGAGCGCAGGCAGCGCTTCGATTTCCTTTTTTTCCCTGAATGTCAGGGTGCGCAGACGCTCCTGCTGAGGCCGGGATTTTCCGGGCTTCTCCTTCTTTTTTGTCTTCTCTGTCTCTCCCGGGGAGGAGAGCCTGCGCTGTCGCAGCCAATCGTCATAGCCTCCCACATATTCTGCGAGCCTTCCCTCGCCTTCAAACACTATCGTGCTGGTGACGATGTTATTCAGAAACTCCCTGTCGTGGCTCACCAGGAGAACGGTGCCCTGGTATTCCATCAGCATCTCTTCCAGGAGCTCCAGGGTATCGGCATCTAAATCGTTCGTCGGTTCGTCCAGTACCAGCACATTCGAAGGCTTTGTAAAGAGCTTCGCCAAAAGCGCGCGGTTTCTCTCTCCGCCGGAAAGGACCTTTACCGGCGACCGCGATCTTTCAGGAGAAAACAGAAAATCCTCAAGGTAGCCGATTATATGCCTCGTCTTTCCGTTGACCGTCACGCTGTCGTATCCGTCTCCAACGTTGTCCCTGAGCGATTCTTCGTCGTCCAGCTGCGCGCGGTGCTGGTCGAAATAGGCGACTTCGAAGCGGGTACCCATGCGCACA
>JAGVOC010000092.1 GCA_020052975.1 Desulfobacterales bacterium
AACAGCAAGCTTAAGCTTGCTGTTAAACACAAAGAAATCACAGATATTATTCAATAATAAAAGAAAAAAATATCAGTGATGATCAGCGTAGATCGGTGGCTGAGTAGTTAGAGAAAATAAAGATAAATTCGGTAGTCTTTGCTTTTCAAATCAGCCAGAAGACGCACATACGATTTTCCGGCCAAAGTTGTTTCAAATCCAAAGTCACTGCTACGGTTTGCCAGCAAATGAATCTGTTCAATCATCAGTCTCCCTGCCCGAATCGCGGCCTGCTCCGGCGAAAATGGCGATATCCCTTCGGCAATAAGATCGGCATTTGCAAATTCCAGACATTTTACATAATTGGGAAGAAATTCTCTTGCAAAGGTTGTTTTACCCGCGCCATTTGGTCCGGCGACAATGTATACATTTGGGGACATAGACTGTTTCCATTAGCAATGACACATGTGATGGACGGTGTGATGATCGTTCATGCAATACGTGCACAAAGCTGAATATTGCCTTTTTCTCTCCTACGCAATTTCAAAAAGCTGGTTGATCGAGATAAAGCACACCATGAGTTTCCCATAACGCTGTTGATAAGAGGATTTAATATTGGGACTCAGCACGTAATTTTCCCCCTCAGGATATAGAGAGCGAAATACAATAAGATTAGCAGGATCAAAGTGATCGGGATTGATTTTGCATTCAATAGCCTTTGCTTGTTGTCCTTGACCTTTGATAACAAAATCTACCTCTCGTCCGGACTTATCCCTCCAGTAAAGCAAGTTGCGATCATCAACGGCTGTGCGCAGGGTATCAAGCACCAGATGTTCCCACAAAAGACCTCGGTCATCATCCCGAATACTGTCCCAACCCTTGACAAACGTGACAAAACCGGTATCAAAGGCATAGCATTTGGGTCTGCGCGTAATTTCGCGCCGGCCCCCTCCCTGAAATGGAGGGGCTAAGAATACCGCATGGGCAATAATCATGGCTTCCACATGCGCTTTTACAGTATGTCTGCTTAGATCACTTAACCGAGCCAGATTGGTATAATCTATGAGACTTCCACTTTGCCGTAACAACAAATGCAATAACCTCATGAACCCAGTACGGTTGCGGATATTGAAAAGCTCCTGAATGTCACGGGCATAAAAGCTATCCATCCATTCCGAAAAAAAAGCTGCATTCTTCGCTTCCGACAGCAAGGGTTCCGGCAGCCCTCCATGAAGTAACCGACGGTCCAGTTCTTTTATGTTGAAGTTGTCTATACATTCACTCCAGAGCACTGGCGGCAAATAGATCATCTGCTTTCGTCCCGTCAGACTATCGCGAAATTTTTTAGTAGCCGCCAACGTGGAAGAGCCTGTTGCGAGCACTTTAAGATGAGGATACGCATCTGCCGCAATTTTCAATAAACGGCTCGGATCCTCTAAACGGTGGATCTCGTCAAAGATAACGATGGTCCCTTTATCGAGGCTGTCATAGAAAGATTCCGGATCAACTAACCGGCGTACTACCGACGGCAGATCACAATTTTGATAGACTGCTTTGGGAAACATCTGGGCTAAGGTTGTCTTCCCTGCCCTGCGAACTCCGGATAGCCATACAATCGGTCGCTTTTCCCAAGCCTTCTGAATCCGTTGTATCCAAAACATACGCTCAATCATAGGAATCATATTTACCATTTAGCCGTCTAAATGTCAAGTATAAATACGTTCAAAGCCGTCCTTTTTCTTTCAACCCGGGGCTATGGAGTCAAATCTTTCTGTAGTTCTGCTGTCCGCGCTATCTTTCTTGGTGGATATTAGGATATTCCGGAAACTTTTTGTTAGTCTGTATCAGAAGTTGCATTGTAGGGTATTGTGTGGTATTCTCTTATTATGATTTGAGGTCAGACCCGCCTGCCTGTGCAAGCATAGCAGACAGACCGGGTCAGAACCAATTTTGATATATTTATGATACCTACCCCATCCTTTTCAAAGGAGGCAAAAAAATGAGTAAATTCGGAATGACCGTAACAGAGCACCTCTTGAGCCAGCAGAGGCTTCACCCTGATGCTACCGGAGCCTTCACGGTCCTTCTTTCAGAACTGATCGTGGCGGCAAAGATTATTTCAAAAGAGGCGAGAAAGTCTGGTTTGACGGATATTTTAGGATTTACCGGTGACATAAATGTTCAGGGTGAAGCGGTACAAAAGCTGGATGAGTTTGCAAATACTTTGATTATCAGACGAATGTCTCACCTGGGCCAGTTGTGTGCCATGGTATCTGAGGAGAGTGCTGATATTATTGAGATACCAACCAAGTATCAAAAGGGCAATTATATCTTGATCTTCGATCCATTGGACGGTTCATCAAATATTGATGCCAATGTTAACATAGGTACTATATTTTCCATTTACAAGAAGGTTACCCCTGGTGAGCAGGTTGCAAGCGTCGATGTACTTCAACCCGGATACAGACAGGTGGCGGCAGGTTATTTTCTCTATGGTACAAGTACTATGATGGTATATTCAACAGGAGATGGCCTCCATGGGTTTACCCTATACCCTGCTGTCGGTGAGTTCTTGCTTTCCCACGAAAACATCAGAATACCTGAAAAGGGGAGCATATTTAGTGTAAACATGGGTTATTCCAACTATTGGGACGAAAATGTTAAGGCAGTTACAGATCACTTCACAAAGGCAGATCCGGAAAAAGGGTTGCCCTACTCCTTGCGGTATATCGGCTCCCTTGTGGCGGATTTTCATCGCACCTTGCTTTACGGCGGCATATTCATGTATCCTCCTGACGGAAAGGACCCCAAGAAGCCTCATGGCAAGCTGAGACTGACATGTGAGTGTGCACCCCTTGCCATGTTGGTAAAACAGGCAGGCGGTATGGCCACAGATGGAGAAAGAGACATATTGGAGATCGAACCGGAGGAAATCCATCAGCGGGTTCCTCTATATATCGGGTCCACAAAGGACGTGAAAACGGTGATGGAAATATTGAAGAGATAGAGAGGAGTAGGCAGTAAATAATGGAAGGGGAACTCCGCACAGTAATAGAGATGAGTAATGCCGGTATAGTAATCCTGGATGGGGATTATAATATCAGGTTTGCAAATAAGAGCACCTCAGAGTTGACTGGCTATCAGGTTGAAGAGTTCCTGGGAATGAACTTCATGGATATATTCAGCGCTGAGAATAAAAAGGTCATCAAGGATATGTTAGCGGAACATAGGATGGGAGAGAACATACGTTCATGTTCTGAGTTGGAGATTCTAACAGCCCAAGGCAATAGGAAGGAAACAGAAATTTGTATTACAACTACCGGGGATAGCAATGGAACCAGGAAGATATACGCCTATCTCCGAGATATTTCTGAACGGAAGAGGTCTGAAGAGAAATTAAAGATAACCGAAGAGAAATACAGTCTCTTGTTCGAAAGGGTTCAACAGGGTTTGTTCATAAGCAGCAGGGAAGGTAAGTTTATCGACTGCAATCAGGCGATGCTG
>JAGVOC010000469.1 GCA_020052975.1 Desulfobacterales bacterium
AAGCGCGTCAGGAAGCTACCTGAAAAAGTTCAGAACCTCCTTATTGCTTTAAAGAAGGATTTGGAGGCAAACGGACCTGTCCGGGGAGACTGGCCGAATTTCAGCGCCCTATCCGGCGGCCGCTATCACTGCCATTTGAAAAAAGGCCGTCCGACATACGTTGCAATATGGGAAGTTAAGAACAAAGAAATAAAATTGATCGAGGTTACATATGCAGGCACACACGAAAAAGCCCCCTATTGAGAAGATTGAATTAAGATTTATCGGACCCATCGCGAACATGGCAAGCGCCGTTGACGCCCTGAAGCCCCTGGGCTTTGTGGATACTTCCGATGCCGTCCCGTGGCGCGAGGCTTATCCTGAATGTTCTGAAGCACAGCTTATCGGCAAGGCTTTGGCCGGAGCAAGATATCGGGAAGGTTTGACGCAAACCGAGATTTCAAAACTGGTCGGCATTCCTCAGCGCCATATCTCCGAAATGGAGAACGGCAAGCGACCCATTGGAAAAGAAATGGCAAAGCGACTTGGTAAAGCGTTGAATATCAGTTACAAGGTGTTTCTGTAAACGGTCACCTTCAATATAACCGATCATTTTGTATGTTTCAGCATAAAAATATCATGACGCATCAAGGCGAGTTTTTTTAGCGATAGCAATGGGTCAACAGCAGGCTTGGCCCCATTCTTTGTTGCAATTTGGACCATGGAATCCCCGGTAGGGTTGATTAAATCGATTTAGACCCTAACCCTTGGTTTTTTTTAGCTCATCAAGACCTGTCTTGCGGATCATGCGTCCAACGTAGCCCAGTTCCTCGCGGGCCTTTCGGTCGTTCAATTCAATCGGCACACCAATAAGAGCAAGGAGTTGACGCGTAATAGGAGGCCGTTTTTTCAGTCGAAAAAGGCGCCAACAGCTTTCAAACAATGTTGCGCCGGACCATGCTACAAAACTCGGAACGCTCAATGAGCCGGGGGCCAGGGCGCTTTCATCCGCTGCTTTAACGGGTCCGCCCTTCGATATTACTGCTGCGGCACTGATGTAAACAAGACATGTCACATTGGTCAACGATTCTTGCACAGACTTCCTCTTGAGTCAGTCCGGCGCATTTGATTGTCAAGTCAGCGTACCTCGTATAAAGAGTCAGGCGCTCGTGAAACAAGTCGGCAAAGTCCTGGTCCGGCCTCTTTGCCAAACCTCTCGTGCGGAAGTCATGAACCCTTAATAGGAGGGCGGGCAAATCCACATCGAGGTAGATGACAAGGCCGTCTGACTTGAGTTGAGCCATGGCTCGCTCGCTGTAAACGGCGCTGCCGCCCGTCGCAATGACATGGTTTTTTACGGAAAGCCCAAGCAAAACGTCTTGCTCTATCTTCCGGAGGGCAGCGTATCCGTCTATATCAACAATATTCTGCAATGTGCGTTCCTGTGACGTTTGAATGAGTAAGTCTGTATCCACAAAGTCACGCGATGTCTGCTTCGCCAGTATGACGCCAACGGTGCTCTTACCCGCACCCGGCATTCCCACTAATACAAGATTTGAATATGTTTGTGTCATTATTCTCAAAAGCTAACGCCCGCATAACCAGTTAGCGTAGCGAATCGGGTTATGCGGGCGTTATAGGTGTGCATTCATAAGATCGTTTAGGTACTTCTCTTTTAGATCGGTGTCCTTGTATTGAAGATAGATCTTTTCATCCAACATCTTCTCCATACAAGTTAAGACTAATCTCTCTAATTTTGCGACCTTTTCAATATTCTTCTTTGCCTGCTCCGAATTCTTTTCCGTAAAAGGTATCCTTCCATGAACCATATCGGATCTAATCTTATATATTCTCTTTATTTGATCACCACCAAATCCCTTTGTCCCGGATAGAAATCTCTGTGTTCGCTTGATAAGTATCCTTGTAACGTCTTCGGAATCTTCACTTGAAAACAGCGCTTCAATCGCACACACCAGAAAAATATATATGTCAATGTGGTTACGCGAGTATAACCCTCTCCAAATGAAGTACAGAGCATTCTTTGTCCTATCGGAGACTTGGTTCATTTCAAGAAGTCTTACGAAACCATCGCGTACCGAGCACAACCCGCTCTCTTCGATACTGCGGCACGAAGTCACCGATAGTTTCCGTAACCGCCCGTAGTCGCCTATGAGGGCATTATGAGTTGGATCTTCGATGCAAAAGCGCCATTTTATAAAAGCGCTTGATTGCGCGTAGATCCTTAAAGCGATCAGTAAGAGAATAATTTCAAAGTGATAGCTTTCGGGTGGGTTATCGGCAACCAGTGCCCAGTTCTCAAGTGTGAGGTGGGAAACATCGATATCTGAAAGGCCAGGTAATTCCTGAGGAACATGCTCTTTATAGTCAAAGCGCTGGAGGGAATAGTTGTCAGTGAAATGAAATCCCTTTCCCTTATGGCTGAACTCAAACAGAGGCATTATGACTCGCATAGCTTTTATTCCTCACCTATAACATTGGTAATAAGCGGAGAACTTTCCATATATTGCCTATATATGCTGGAAAATATTTCTACATATTGTCGTATTATCAATGAAACACGGAACAAACACGGTGGAATTTTCAATGTTTTAAGGATATTGGTTGTTATCGTGGAAATCAAGAATAAACTTATAGATAAGGTGCGGCGGGGTCTGAGATATCATCATTACTCTTTGGCGCCGAAAAGGCCTGCTGTAAGAGGAACTTAAAAGGATGGGCACGCTCAATAATGTCACCCATTTTTTCTAAGCCGCTTTTAACGGCTGAATTTTCTTTATTTCATTATTATGAGATTGCTGCGCTTCCCAAAGATCATAAGCGCGTTGGGCGTTTAGCCAAAATTCAGCCGTATTCCCGAACAACCGGCTCAGACGAAGAGCCATCAGCGGCGTTATCGCGCGAGTCTCCCGCAACAATTCATTTATTGTCTGACGCGAAACACCGAGCGCTCTGGCGAGCCCGGCAACGGTCAGCTTGTAATCAGGGATAAAATCTTCTCTTACCATTTCTCCCGGATGTGTCGGCTTTACTTTTCTTTTTCCTATGAGCGCCTTGTTATGTTTCATTTCTTTCAACCCAGTAATCTGGCTTTCTGTGCTGGTGCGCTACAGCGATTATGAATATATGATTTATTTCAATTGAATAGAGAAGCTTGTACGGAAACTTATGAAGAATACACTTCCTGACATCACCCCGCTCAACGGACCATGCTTCCGGATATCCTGAAATTCTCTTTGCGGCCTTTCGGACTTCTTCCCTGAACC
>JAGVOC010000331.1 GCA_020052975.1 Desulfobacterales bacterium
CTCTCTCATCTCCCCATCATCCATTTCTTCCCTGTAATACAGGCTCTCGGCTCCAGACCTCTTGGCTTCCATCGCGATTTCAACATTTTCCAGAATGGAGTCCTTGCTGAGTGGCTTTCTGAGCTCTTTCTTTTCCAAAATCTCCAGAATCTCACTGGAATCAAAGCCGTTGGCTTTCATAATCATGGCCAGATCATAAAAATCACGGTATCTTGCTCTTTCGTTAACCGCTCTGATTTTCTCAGCACAGATTTCTTTGGCTGCCATGGCCGAGACCGTCACGTGAACCCCATACACATTCTTGTACTCCGTCTTCTCTGCCGGCAAAATTAATTCTTGAGTTAGATCAACGTCGAGCTTGATGGAATTTGGCTGTCCAAGGGAGCCAGTAAATTTCAGCCTCTCAATCTTCAGAGTGAAATCTGACTTGTAGCTCTTCAGGATTTCCAGGAAATCAAAAGGCTCAAAGACATCTCTTAGATCATCTTCTGTAATCTTGCCAGTGGTCTGAAAATCCAGGTCCTCTGAAAACCGTAGCTGGTCGAGATAAAGATGATGGATAGCGGTCCCGCCTTTGAAAACCAGCGCATCTTTCAGTTTTGAGCTGTAGATTATTTGTAATACAATTGCCAGGAAATAATCTTTTTCCGCAATCGCCAGGGGATAACGTAAACTGTTCTTGTTGAAGATGGAAAGCTGGGCTCTACTTAGTAAATCGATCTTCATAGTAGAGCCTCCACTTAGCATTAAAGATATTTGATTTTTTCGTCAGTTTTGCAAAACCGGGGGTACCCTTGAGTTCATGATAAAGTTTCCCGGAATCAATCGCCGCAAGGTCCAAAAGGAATCCCAGACGCCGCCTGAGCGTTATGGGATAGACCTTCGATAAATCGGTCATCTTGGAAACGTCAATTTCATTTTTAGCCTCTTTGAGCTTTTCGAGTAAAAGATCGACCGTGTAGCTGTCTCTTCGAAAATGAAGGAAGTCCAGCAGGGCTTTTTCAAGTTCGGCGACTCGCCCGCTCTGCCCCTCAATTGTTATTTCCTCAAAGCCCATCATTATCCCGGGCTTGGCTTTGGCATATCGGTATTCGAGTCCCTGAAAGTGAAAGGTCCTCGTCCTGGTAGTGGTGACAGCCGCAACAGTGTTGGGCAGCTGGTCGAAGAAGCCGTGATAATTCAGGGCGAATTCAAACGAAACGTAAGAATCAGATACAAGAACCCGAGAAATGATCAGGGGCGATATGTTAGAAAAATTATGTGATTCCAGATTAGCAACAGCATAGAAACCTCTTTTAATCCTTATCAGCCAACCCCGACTCGACAGGGAACTGATCTGCTGCTTTAACGCATCGTGCGAATAGCCCTTGAGTAAGGTTGCGAGATCATCAAAACTAACCACGTATCCGTAGCTGGTAATGACGTTTTCCAGGATATTTAGTTCTTTTGTAGATAAAGCTGTCTTTTTCATAACATGTTAGTGATTGTATATGGATACTTTCTGGTAACCATTAAGACAGATAATCGAAATTTCTGCAAGAGTTTTTTCTGTGGAAAAAGAGGACTGGTTCGAGTCCTGTCAGGGGTCTACGTTTTTGGAGGAAATTTTTGGCTTGTTCAAGCCAAAAAAGAGGCGCCGGATGTTGGTAGACCAGGTGCTACGCTATTCGAAAAGGTACAAGGAAGAGATTTACCTGTTAAGTAGGCTGAAACGGCAGCTGCAAAAAGTATAGAACTTGCTCTTATCCTGGAAACAAATGCCCCTAGCTGCCCGATCCGCATGCCGGGCAGCCCTGCATCCCTAGGGGCAATTCCAGGTGGCATGCGTCAAGAAAAGCCTCATCCATAAAGATCTCCCTGGTGGGGCCGTCGCGGGCAACGTTGCCTTCGTGGATAACAATGGTGCGTTCACACAGGTCCAGCGTCAGGTCCAGGTCATGGGTAGCGATGATCTTGGTGTGTTCGAAGCTGCCAAGAAGTCCGATAAGTTGTCTTCGGGCACGAGGATCGAGACCTGATGAGGGCTCGTCGAGAACCAGTACATTGGGACACATGGCAAGGACGGTAGCGATAGCAACCGAACGCTTCTCGCCACCCGAGAGCCTGTAGGGAGGGCGATCCTTGAGCTTCGTCGCGCCCACTCTCCCAAGAGCATCCAGTACCCGGGCATCCACTTCAGCCTGGGGCAAGCCGAGGTTCACCGGGCCGAACGCGACGTCATCGTAGACCGTCGGCATGAAGAGCTGATCATCTGGATTCTGGAATACGAAACCGACCGCCTTGCGGACGTCCGTCAGAGTATCCTTGTTGACGGGAACATCGCCGATGCGCACGGTGCCCTGTGTAGGTGACAGGACCCCGTTGAGGTGCATGAGCAGAGTGGACTTTCCCGCTCCGTTCGCACCGACAATCGCAACCGACTCGCCATGCCCGATCTCGAACGTCACGCTCTTCAGAGCTCGGGTCCCGTCCGGGTAGGTGAATCCCAACTCGCTGGCGGAGATCCTGTGGTGGCTCATCAGGCAAACCTCGTCACGAACTGTCCCACCAGAAGCGGGATGTTGTACAAGCGAAACACAATGAACACGGCTGACCAGCCGAACAGAAAGGTATAGTCGCTCCCGGCGAAGTGCAGAATGCGCTTCGTACGGATGTGGCCATCGAACCCACGGCACAGCATGGCGTTATAGGCACGTTGAGCCCGAGCATACGTGCGGAGCAGCAGATGGCCGATGATCTGCCCGAATACAGTCAGGCCCAGTCCGCGCTTCCCGAACGATCGCAGCGAGCGTGCCCGGGACATAGCCAGCGTTTCCTCTGCAAGCACAAAGATGTAGCGGTAGAGGAGGAGCAGCTGTGTTGCGAACACATCCGGAACTCCGAGCCGCTCGATGGCCATGCAAACACTGTTCATTCCTGTCGTGCTGATCAACACAAGAGCGGCGGAAGTGGTCAGCAGGAAGCGTATCAGGATCGACCCGAAAGACACCCAGCCTGCCGTCACGGCCATGCCGCCGATCTGGCCGATTACCACCCTGTCCAGCAGCGGGTTGAAGATGCCGACGAACACCGCGAAGGGAGCGACGATAAGAAGACGCGAGAAGATATATCCGAGCGGGATATCCCCTTTGCCGGCCAGCGCGATGGGAAAGATCGCAAACGGGAGCAGTGGCAATAGTGTGTACTTGCCGAAGGAAACGACACAGATGAGAAAGATGAATGTGGTTAACACTTTCGCGCGGGGGTCGATGCGATGGATCGGGGTGTCCAGCGAAGCCAGGTGATCGATTCGCCCCAGTTGATATATCCCTGATTCGATATGCGACACGACAGGCTTTTCCCCTAGACGAGGTCTTCGCCGGTGGTCGTTGTTACGAACTTGCCATGCTTGACTCCCTTGGTGCCAATGAGGCCGTCAGCGAGATGTTTTATCTCGCCGGCCTTACCCCGCAGCACGATGACCTCAAGGCAGTTGTGGGCCTCCAGATGGATATGCAGCGTCGAGACTATTGCCTCATGGTGCGAATGCTGGTTTTCGGTGAGCCTGTCACCGATGTCACTGAGCCGGTGGTCGTAGATGAGGGTGACTGTACCGACGGCGTCTGACTCGCCATCGCTCCATTGCTCTTCAACGAGCGTGTTGCGAATCAGGTCGCGTATAGCCTCGGAACGGTTCACGTAGCCCTTCTCGGCAGAGAGGGCGTCGAACCGTGTCAAGAGGCGTTTGTCGATCGATATGCCAAAACGGACGACCTCAGTCAAGTAGACCATCTCCTTTCTTGAGCCTGTGGCACAGACGAATGTGATATTGGGGAGTTCAATCCCAGTAAGGCCGGTGCTACGACAGCGTGTCGAATTCGCACGAATCAACCCTGGACATTATTATAAATTATATAGTAGCATGATTTCGAAATTCGTATTCACTATGGATGTACGCATCCGAAAGGAGGAACAAGACATGCATATGGCTGATGCTCTCATATCTCCCGCAGTCGGCGGGACGATGTGGGTCGCGACCGCGGTTACCGCTGGTTACTGTGCGAAAAAGCTGAGGGAGGAAAACGACTCTTCCAAGATACCGCTCATGGGAGTCGCCGGTGCCTTCATCTTCGCGGCGCAGATGCTTAACTTCACCATCCCGGGGACGGGTTCCAGTGGTCACCTTGGGGGTGGTCTGATCCTTGCGGTCTTGTTGGGACCATACGGGGCATTCCTGACCATAGCCTCAGTACTGACCGTCCAGGCACTCTTTTTTGCAGATGGGGGTCTGCTTGCGCTGGGCTGCAACATCTTTAACCTGGGCTTCGCTCCGGCATTCATAGCCTATCCTTTGTTCAAGAAGATCGTCGGCAAAGACTGGACGCCAGGGCGGGTCATCGCCGGCAGTTTCATCGGTGCTCAGGTCGGCCTGCTGATCGGAGCCTTCGGCGTGGTGCTTGAGACCACGATGTCGGGCATCAGTTCTCTACCGTTCAGCACTTTCGTGGTGCTGATGATGCCGATTCATTTTGCGATCGCCCTGGTCGAAGGGCTCGTGACCGCCACCGTTGTGCTGTTCGTAAGGCAGGCGCAGCCTGAGATGCTCAATCGCACAGCACAGAGCAGATCCATTGAAGGGCTCGGGATCAGGACCGTACTGATCGGCCTGGTCATGGCTGCGACGCTTTCAGGGGTCGCTTTCGCCTGGTTTGCCTCGACCAACCCTGACGGACTTGAATGGTCGATTGAAAAAGTAACCGGCAGTGGCGAATTGGCGGAAGACACATCCGCCGCCGTACACGATGTGTCCGCGTCTCTCCAGGAGAAGACAGCTTTCCTGCCCGACTATGGATTCAAACAGTCAGCTGCAGACGAGAGCGGGGGTGCAGCTGGTGAGGGGACTGAAGGGGAAGGCGAGGCTGGCGAAGCGGAAGTCGAATGGCCGGCCGTTGACGCCGGCACCAGCACGGCTGGAGTCGTCGGCGCCGGTATTACGCTCGGTTTAGCAGTGCTGGTCGGATTTGTCCTGACGGGGCGCAGGAAACCGGAGACCCTTCCTAGTGATAGTGCTGCATAGTCAGCAGTATGCTGCTCGGCAATAACAAAAAAGCCCTCCCGCATGCGGGAGGGCTTTTTTCTGAGACAGCAGACATAGACCCAAGCTGTTTGGCCTCGTTTTATCTTTCTTTATGCAGATTCCAGCGAGCTGGAGATTCATCCAGGAGTCCTCGGTCATGCCAAAGAATCTGGCAAGGCGCAGTGCTGTACTAGGAGTCACCCCCGGCGCTCATTGACTATTTCATTTATTCACAGGAAACATGGATGGACGTTGCCAGCTCCTTTTGAGTGATGCCCGTAGCCACGAGGAATTCCGCCAGCAGCGTTTCGCCGGGATGCCTGGGCTCTCTATGTGTGGGAATCCTCATAAAAGGAGCCTCCAGAAAGAACCCATACTGATTCAATTAGCTACCGACTGCGATCACAGATTGTTTTGCCCTTTTTCCCATCCAGAAATGTACCATTTCATAGGAGCCAAAGAGTACACCTACGTAGAACATATCTCCCATAATAGTATTCTTGAAGAAGGGAATGGCAGCAATATAGCACGCAAGGAGACCATTCAAGCTATGAGGATAAAGCGTTCCAAAAGCCCACACTGCAAAGTTGGTGATTAAGAAGAACGAAGCGGAACTCAGCAAAGCGCCTCCTGCTATCATATAGACACTCTTATGACTCTTTAACCAAACCCCGATCAATCCAACCAGAGCAAAGCTCAAATAGACGGAGAGCATTATCTTCCAGGAGTAAAAGCCAATAAAGATATCACTGATAAGCATCGCTGCCAACGGAAGCACAAATGCATACCTCTTCATCAAATAACAACCGCTAAACAACCCTATGGCCGCAATCGGCGCAAAATTGGCGGGGTGTGGCAAGAATCTTAGAACAACTCCAATCAATATCAGTATGAATTCCATCTCACATTCCTTCCTTTAAGTTAGACAAGACTTTCCTGATTGCTTTTCCTGCTTGTACCAATCAAACACTCATTCGTGTACAAATGTCAGCCACTGGTGGACCAATGACCGGGGTATTCATAAGTGTTCCCACATACATCTTCAGCAGCAGCATAAATAGCCGACCTGTAATTAGTTACTCCTACCGGTACAAGATATCTCAAAGAAAATAGCTGGCTGGAGCCGGAATCGATCGACCCCAGGGATAATGGCAACGTGGTGGATGCGACGACTGCGTTTGTATTGTCAGAAGCTACCACCCGCACATTTTCAGCCTTTACTGCGCCTTCTGAATTTCGAATGCTGAAGTCGACAGTAAGCGTTCTGGCCGTGTAATCCGCATAGCTGGCCCATTCGACACTTTCTCTTTTTAGAGAAATGCCTGGCGCCTCACCGGAACACTGTACGCGGTTGTAAACAACAGGCAATTTCTGCCCTAACAAAGCCGGAACCGCATAGGCAGTCATAAGGTTCTGGCCCGCACTACCTGGAGTCCAGCCAAAGGATCCGTCCGCATTCTGCGATGCAAGCATGAAATTATATGGAGTGGATCCTCCGCCACTCTTCCAGGCAGATACGTCTTCACCTAATGCAGCCAGAGCCTGTACTGCCCAGGCGGTTGAAGCGATATTGGAATCAGTAAACGTGCCTGATGCGCTATAAGGAAAACCGCCATCTTCATTCTGAGCTGCCTGGAGGAAGCCTCTTGCGGCCGTCAATGCTGCATCCAGGTCTGCCGAACCGGAATATCCTTTATTCCTCGCCAGCGCCAGGGCCTGAATTGCCGCACATGTGGTATCGATATCGTTGGCGCCGGTTAAGGAATAACTAAAACCACCGTCCGCCTTCTGGTGGGAGACAATGTATTCGATGCTATCTCTTATTGTTGCCTGATTTACATCTTCACCAGCGCCCGACAGAGCCAGCACTGCGAAGATATCATCATTGATTAAACCCGTATCGCCAATTTGTCCATTCTGGTGGAACCCTTTCAGCCCACTGATCAGATCGGTGCCAAAGTTACGTGGATCTTGTCCCACTGCCAGAACAGCCAGTATCTGCCGCGAATAATCAGTCGCTTTTGCATTGGAGGCTGGGATGTAGGTTCTTAAATAATCGACCAGAGAAACACCCTGTTTCTCGACAGTCTCCGAATCAATATCTGCCGACCCAAAAGCTACGGCAGACCAGGCGCTTATCCCAGCATTATCGATAGCTCCAGTGGCCGCTTGCTTCGTCCTTAGATTGTCCAGGGCTTTCTGGGCTGCATGCTGCAGTTCAGCCTGTCCGACAGGCACTTCGATCGACAGGCCATTACTTCTTACGTAGCCATCCTTCTCGATATAGAGTGGGAAGGAGCCGGGATGGTCCAGGCTCGTCGTCAGGTTGCCCTGCGCATCTGTCGTCAGTATTTCCGTTCCCAGATGAACTACCGCATTTCCGATCGGCTTGAAAGCGCCCTTGCTGTCATCGTAGTAACTGCTTGTGATTGTGAACGTTTGCCCTGAATTTACCTGAGTGCTTGAAGCCGCGACTCTCAGGGGGCTGTCGGGCCAGGGACCATATGAGACAAGAAGCTCATCTCCATTAGACATATCATAGTCGGCCATTCCCCACATAGGCGACATGTAGTTCACCCTGTAGAGCCAGAAGTTACTGGCATCGCTCGTAACACCATCAATCCCGGTCAGATAAAGTCCCCATCCGTAGTCATCGAAGGTGTAGCTGTAACCGCCCTGCTGGGCTACAGCAGCAAGGGCACAGGCTGCTTTGGGACCCGTAAGAACATGGTCCACTCCACTCGAGTCTTTGATGGTGCAGCCATCTATTGAAACTTCGGTACTGTCGATTGTCTTTGCCGGTGTTTCGATCCTTACTTTTACAAGCTGAATACCTGCCGCCTCGGCGGTGTTGGAAAAGTGAGGAATTTCCAGACCGCCGATGATTGAAAGGCAAAAAACCAGTGCCACCATCGTGAATAATGCCTTCTTTTTCATAATTTTCTTTCTCCCTTTTTTCATTTCCATACCCTTTTCTTGAGTTTTTTAGAAAGTAGCCTCGAAGCGCCATAGAATCGCGTCTCCGTTAGAAATTGTCTGGCTGGAAGCGCCAAGACTGGCTAAACTTCCATTCAGGTAATACATCCAGTAATTGCTTGATCCCGGACTGTTGCTGACCCCATCCAACTCCTCCACGAAAACACCATAAGAAGAATTATTCGAATAGTTGAAGGAAAATCCGTATGTACTGCTGGCTCCTTCCAAAAGCTCGAAAACGGTACAGTCTTTCTCAACTTCCATAGGATACTCAAGCGTTCTGACCCCGTTGTCTATGGTCAGATTGACGTGTATATACTCGTCATTTTCCGCCACTGGAGGGGGTGGGTTCTGATTACCTGAAGAAGCGCCATTTGCAGCTGCTATATTTTGATTTGAGCTGGATTGGGTTTGTTGCGGCTGCTGTGAACTATTATTCTGTGACCCATTAAGATTATTGCCCTCCAGGCCCGTTGATTGTGGAGTGCGATTCGTCTCATCGGAAATCACCGATTTCGGGTCTTGCACCTGCGAAGCATCAATCCCTGCAATCTCACTTCCGTTAATCGCTGTTGTTTCATCGATCGGACTGGTAGCTGCTTCCAGCCCAGTCGACTTGCCGAAATGAAACAGGATCATGCCGGTGAGCAAAGCCGCAACCAAACCGACCGTGAATATGGCTCCCCATTCCAGGCGATTGAATTGTAGATATTTCCTTAAACCATCTCTCATGAGAACACCTTTAGACGTCCCGCGGCGCCAGCTGCTAACCGGCGTTAACTTATATTTTGATTGACTGAGTAAATCAAGTTATTTTGTTTATAATCAATTAGACTTGTTATTTTTATCAGCGGCTAAAGAAAAAGTCAATGGTATGAGAGTTATTTATGGAGGAAAAGAAAATCTCGGCTGTGAGCTCTTTGCTGTTAAAATCAATGCAGTCGACAATTGCCCGCTCCTAAGCCAGGAAGGCATACGGGTGCGACTTTCTAAATAAAGCGAGGATATTTCACCATGGGACATGTTTTGCAGAACAAAGGCGCAACGACTAAATTTCAAATACTAATCGAAATAGCCGCCAGCCAGCCCAGCATTCCCCAAAAAGATATCGCTCAGAAGTTGGGTGTTTCCCCCCAGGCCGTTTCTGAATATATGGAGACGTTGCTAAAAGAGGGTCTGGTGAGTACGAAGGGACGTTCAAAATACAAAGTAACGCCACAGGGCACAGACTGGATTTTAAAGACCCTTAGGGAATTTCAAAGCTTCATAAACTTTGTCAAAACAGCAGTGACGAATATCACCGTTTGTGCGGCCATCGCGGATTGCACCCTAGCGCAGGGCCAAAAAGTAGGGCTAAAAATGAAACAAGGCTTACTCTTCGCCACAAATCCCAAGAGTTGCACGGCCACAGGGGTAGCGGTTGCGGACGCCAGCAAGGGTGAAGACGTAGGCATTGCGGAAATAAGAGGCATTGTGAGTCTGAAGCCAGGAAACGTGACTATTTTGAAGGTGCCTAGCATCCATGACGGCGGCTCAAAAAATATTGATTTCCGCAAGGCAAAAAAGCATATCACCAGGTCCTGTCTGGTAGGCGCCATTGGCATTGAGGCCCTGATTGCCTTACGAAGTCTCGGAGTGGAGCCCGGTTATCTCTATGGAGTAAGCGAAGCAGCGATTGAGGCCAGCCGCTCCGGCTTATCCTCCTTAATATTCGCTTCAGATGACGCTGTCCCAAATCTGCTAAAAAAATTGCAAGAAGCAGAATTAAGGTACGAGCTCTTGGATTTGAGCATGGAAAAGCCGCGATAAATTTGGACCCGGATGACCCGGTCGCCAGCCGGATTATCTTGTATTTCAGCGGGAGAGCCGATCTGTATGATTCTCACATAAATGACTATGGATCGATTACAAAGGAGGTGGGTCGTTGCCGCATAGATGAACACCCGCTGCGCTCCGTGTCGAGCGCAATTCGTGGCTGACCGCCGGTCCCTCCTTAATCAGCTCGCCCGTTATTAAGGTCTAGTACCAAGCCCTTAAAGAATACAGCTTCATAGGACTGGCCGGTCCAGTTTCGACCTGCACTCCGTTCGAGGGAATCTCGCTGATTTCGGTTTTCCAGAATACGGGGGCGTTGGAACCGGTAGTTCCCGGCGGTCTGCAAAACCGTTCGCTGGTCTGAAAGCCAGACCGGTAGTGGGTTCGACTCCCACACGCCCCCTCCACCAATCTTGCACAACCGGAAAGGTGACAATCCATGAAGCTCAGAATATTACTATCGATTGTAATCATGTTGGCTCTACTGGGAGCCGGCGATTCAAGCTATGCGCTGTATCAGCATTACACGCCTCCCGAGACCTCTGCCTGTGACGTCAATGAAACCATCAGCTGCACAGCCATAAACCAGAGCGAGTATTCTGTTCTTCTGGGGATGCCTGTCGCAGGACTTGGCACGGCCGGATATGCACTGATAGCCGCACTGGCAGTGGCAATGATGGTGCAGTTCCGCAAGATGCTGGCTGGCTGGCTGCTCCTGGCGGTAACTATCGTGGCGTTGGTTTTCTCGTTATGGCTGACATGGATCGAAATCTTCATCCTGAAAGCTGTCTGTCCGCTTTGCGTGATGTCGCTACTTGCGATCACGGCAATAACGGTACTGGCGCTGCTTGTGGTCTTATTCAGCCGTTGGGAAGCTGTTGATATTTAACACATTTCCTTTTGACCCACCCTTGGGGAAGGCTCTTTCTAAAAAAGCAACGATCAAAAGGAGCAATGATGAAAGACAAGATAGTACTGATAAGCGACGAGGGAATCGGTCATGGTGACGAGAAACTGGGGGGCTTGCTCATGGCTAATTTCCTCAGAATGTTGGCCGAGCGTCCCGAAGTTCCTAAGGCATTGTTTTTTCTTAACCATGGGGTCAAGTTAACCAGTTACGACTCGCTGGTGCTGGCTCACCTGGTCAAATTAACCGAGGGTGGTTGCCAGCTCTTGATTTGCCGAACATGTCTGGAATATTTGAACCTTCTGGATCACATGGCAGTAGGAAAAGTATCCAGCATGGGAGATTTCATCATCTTGGCCGAGAAGCATGAGGTCATAACCGTCTAAGTCATTTGATCTAACCCGACAAGGTTCTTTGCGAAAATTAACAGCCTGGAGACAGGGAAGTTCGATTCCCGCTGGCTGTCCAGTTTTCGGGCTCGAAAATATGCCTTTTTCAAGGCTTTTTCAGAGAAATAATGATGGCGGCCATCTCTTCCCAAGAAATACTTCCACATCTCCGCGATCAATCTCTTTAGACGGTGATCGAACTCGGTCTGCTGGGCTGGCAACGGCATAGCTCCAGAATAGACTGATAGGCTGTCCCAGGGCGCTTGAGCAGTGTGAGTCGTTCCTCCGGTGAAGTACCATTAATGTTGAAAGCTGGTTCCACCGTACAATCCACCATGCGTTTAATAGGTCCTTTGCTCTATTTGAAGGCAAAACCCTTTCCTCTTTCTCGGAATTAGATAATGCTAGAGGAAAAGTTCGAGTCCTGAGTGGTGTTTTCGTCTTGATTTGGCTTGTTTAAGCCAAAAAAGAGGAATTTTGATTTGGTAGACCAGGTGCTACGGTATTCGAAAAGCTTTAAGAACGAGATTTATCTTTTGAATAGGCTGAGAAAAGCGTGTTGCTGAAAGGGATTGTTCATATAAACCAATAATGTAAGCAAGGCAAAATAAATTTGCGAATGACCAGCTTGATTGAACCTAAGTCTGCTTCCCAACACACAAATAACTAGCTAAGAACGGTTCAGAACAAGAACAACAGTTCGTCCTCGTGGCCGACTTTATCAGTCTTAATCGTATCGATGTAGTAGTCCCTGATTGCCATTCGTTTTTCGTCTGACCAACTTGCGTGGTGACTCGGCGATAAAACGAAGTTCTCTGAAGTGGAGAGAATCAACTTTGACAATAGGTATAATTTGTAATACTTGTCAGCCGCCAATATCTCCCTCAAGTGCTGTCTGATATAAGACGCGTCTTTTTTTGTGAACGAGAAGACCACGACCAGGTCGCCGTTAGCTGGGTAGACATTGAAAATCGTCCGCTCGGGATCGTCTTTGTTTATCGTCCTCTCCGCATAGGTAAAGACCGAGCTTACGGCGAGTATGGGCGGGACTTCCTTAATCACCATCGCTTCATGTTCTAGGCCGTCGCAGTGTCTGGCCAAATAAAGTTCATCCAGGACATTCTTATATATGTAAAAATCGTATGCGTTAATCATCATCTGCGCTGCCGCCATTCCTGCTAGGGAAGGATTGTTGCCATCCTCGAGGCCTAGCTCAACGGCTTTTTTATAAGGTAGCTGAAGCCTTCCGGCCGCGTTTATGTTAGCAGAGTATTCGCGAAGAACAGATCTATATGCAAGAAGGAAGAGATGTTCCTGATTGTGAAGTGCTACTGGCTGCTTATCTATCGGCTCGAAGAGCTCGTTGTCGTGCCGTCCGCATAGTCCTGTAAAAACTGTTGCCTGCCTTCGCCCTACTTGCCTGAATTCGATATCAGGCGGTAAGGGGTACCGCTGGCCCCGAACCATAACAACATGGCCGTTCAGGGCGAGTTGATCAAGGATTCGCCTGTTCTGAATCGAGTGGGCGCGTATTGACCTTTCCTCGCAGCTCTGAGTCGGTTCTAGGCATTGACGGTGCAGATGTTCCGGCAACCCGGCTATATAGTTCTTTAGCTGTTTCTTTTTTTCTTCCAAGCCGTCTTCATTCATTACTGTTATTCTCGATAGTCCGGCACTTTGTCAATCATTGAAATCAGGACAACCGGGGAGTAGTCTTCATCCTACATTACTTACGGTGTTGATCGAATGCGAGCAGGAGCAAGGCTCGGTCGGGAGGGGCATGGTCGCTGTCAGTATAAATGAGGACATCGAAGAGGCGCAGAAAAGGCTGCGGACCTACTACGGGTATGCCGAATCCTTCGTCACGGCAGCAAGACAAGCTTATAACACTGATGATGATGCAACCCTTATCAGACGGCTTCTGCACAGCCAGAAGCAGCTTCCACGGTACAAGAAGACAAGAGGTGGCGGCGAAATAGTACCTGCTTTGCAATCAGAGTTTCGGCACGCCCTTGCTCGCAGCCTTTTCACGATTGAAGCCATGCGTCGCCTTCCGGTCGACTCTGAGGCCGGACTCGTTCACGGAGCTAACTTATGGCTACCGGTACAAGCCTATTACTCGGTCCATGGGGCCGGCCAGGCCTGTCTGATTAGTCTTTCTGGAACTGCACCACGCGACCACCGAGGCTTTCGTGCAGCCTTCGCCGATATAGCACCTTTTCTCTTTCCTTGGCCCCTTTCGATAATTTGCACGGGCGGGCCGGAAAAAGAGAAATTTGAGCTCGGTGGCGGGGCGACAATTGATATTGGCGAGGTTATCGGGACCTCCAACCTCTCTTCGATTTCTGGAGCGAATGCAGAGGTGCTGATTGCGAAGTGTTTGACGACTTCCCGGCGACGGGCATTGGAAGATATTTACGAAGAGAAGCGCAGGCGAGAAAGAAAGCCGAGTCGCAGCCGCCGGAATCTGAATCGGCAGGAAAAGGAGAAGACATGCGCGGATCTACATGGAACCACGGTCGCTGATTTTCTCTATCGCATGCGAATCAGGTCGAACTACGATGATCCCAGTATGTATATCTTCGCCTATGACGATATGGACGAAGCGGCTTCACACTACAAAAACCTCTGCCTGCTAAGCGAGATGGTTGCAGCCTGCGCCGAGGGCATCATTTGCAGAAGACTTGGTATGGAGAAGCTGATTGCTATTCATCGCAAACTGCGACTGCGTCGGTTTGATTCTTGGCATGAGCGGCCAGCTCTGCCCGTTTGACGAGAAGGTGTTCGAGTTGGCTGTGAGTATTTCAAGATAGCGACCTGCGCGCAATTGGTTTTCACCTCTTCAATGCTTCTAGCTATGGACACATTTTTTGTTTCGTGATAAAGATAGTGTAGTTTGTAAAGTGTCTATTAATCCAGTTTATGGAACCTAAATATGAAGATACGCGAATTAATAATTAGTAACTGGCGCTCTGTCAGCGAACAAACCATCTCGTTTGAAGAGTTGGTCATCCTGATAGGTCAGAATAACCACGGCAAATCAAATATTCTATCTTCCTTGCTCTTCTTTTTTGGAAAAACCGGCTTAAATGAGCTGGATTTTCACAGAGGCGCTGAGCAACTCTTCGTTGAAGTTCAATTTTCTGATCTTGATGAAAATGACAAAATAACTTTTAAAAAATATCTTACATCTTCCAATACCATTCGTGTCAGAAAACAAGCGAGTCGAAATGGTGTCTTTTCTTATCATGGTTATGTTGAAACTCCAGATGAGGATTGGTTAAAAGAAGAAAATATAACCAACTACACGAAACGCGAGACTGCTGAAACGCTTCCCTTAAATAATCTTTTACCTTCGTCGGGCAGAATTTCAAAGGAGAGTTTTCGGGAGGCACAAGAACAATATATTGAAGAGAATAAAGAGACTCTGACTTTCAATTATGATCTAGAGCCCGGGCCTTTCCTGGGTGCAAAAAATGTGACCGTGGGTATTCTCGGTGATGTCTATTTCATTCCATCGGTAAAAAGAGCCGCCGACGATTTAACGGCGAAGGGTAGGTCTCCTTTTGCAGAATTATATTCCCGCGTAATTAATAAGATGTCAGAAACTAATATAGAATTTAGGGAAGCAAAGGAACGGATCGCAACTCTTATAAATATTTTGAACAGGACTAATGCTGATGGGACAGTAAATACTGATCGTCCGGAGGAACTAGCCAGCTTCGAAGCCATAATTCAGGAAGAACTCGCTTCTTGGGATACTTCAATCGATGTGGAAATAATACCTCCCGATTTAAACGATATGTTCAAGGTCGGTGCAACTGTTTGGATTGATGATGGCATACGTACTGACATAGATAGAAAAGGGCAGGGGCTTCAACGTGCGTTAATTTTTGCACTTGTAAAAGCCTTGGCCAAAATTACGCGGGAAGAACAAGAAAAACCAAGGGAGGCAGAAGAAGGAGAAGCTCCGCCTTCTCGCCAGGCTTCACTTTCAACTTTTTTTATTTACGAGGAACCCGAGCTGTACCTTCATCCTCAAGCTCAAAGAGAGCTTTTCGATTCACTTTTAGAGCTATCTATGGGAAATAATCAAGTTATTCTTTGCACCCACTCAAGTTCATTTTTAAGCCTTGAGCATTATAAATCTATATGCATCGTGCGAAAGAATTCTGTGGAAGAAGGAACAACGGTTTTCCAGTGTACCGAAGAACTGTTTCCCGATGCAGGTGAGAAAAGATTATTTAATATGAACTACTGGATTAACCCTGATCGAAGTGAAATATTCTTTGCAAAAAAAGTCCTTCTTGTTGAAGGTGCAACTGACAAAACAATAATTCCTCTATTAGCTGACGAGTTGGGAATTTTCAGACACGAATATAGTTTAATTGATTGTGGTTCTAAGGATTCTTTCCCCTCGTACATCCAGTTAGTTAATAAGTTTCAAATTCCCTATGTAGCAATATACGATCGCGATCACCAGGCTTGGAAGGAAGAAGATGCCAAAAATTCTGCTGACATTGCTACCAGAAAAATAGAGGACGTAATAGATACGACAATTGGTTCTTCTATAGTTTTCGAAAATGATATCGAAGAAGAAATCGGTCTCGTGGATAGAACGGCAAAGAACAAACCGTTCTACTCGTTAGCCCATGTGACTGCCGAGGGATTCTCCATGACCGAAGCCCTTAAAGACAAAATCAAGATGGCTTATCAATAATTATTTAGGGAGGCAACCATGGGCGTAAGAGATACGATTTCAAGTGCTGGAAGAAACCTGCATACAATAATACTGGTCGCGAGGGAAAAGGATGGTAGCGTCGAGTCGCGAGAGGCTGAACCCTATAGTTATAGATTCAAGGGTGGAAATGAACTATTTTACTGTTTTGATATAAACAAAAATGGAATGAGATCTTTCTCGGTAAGCAACATAATTTCTGTTGAAGAAACAAGCAATTCTTTTAATCCACGTTTTCCGGTCGAGGTTTAAGCTAGTCAACATGTAAAAAGAAATATCATGGCGTCGGAACACTTAGAAACTTGTCTATCCGTTTTGCCGCTTTATCCAAGGATGTTTCTATCTCACATTCCCAAATAACCAGAACGTCCCATCCCGTTTCTTTTAACTTGTGCTGATTCACCTCATCCCTCTGTTTGGTTCTTTCAAGTTTTGGAAGCCAATATTCCAAGTTGGTTTTAGGCGTGTTGGTAATCTTGCATGACGAATTTTCGTGCTGATGCCAAAAACACCCGTGCACAAAAATTACCTTTCTTCGGGAAGAGAAAACTAAGTCGGGGTTTCCAGGCAAGTCTTTGCGATGCAGACGGTAGCGGTATCCGAGACCGTGGACGAGTCTGCGCACGGCCATTTCAGGCGCAGTGTCCTTGCTGCGGATACGCCGCATATTCTCACTGCGGCTTATTCCCATGACGGTAATGGGTAGCTTGAACGCCTAAAGTTCGGCGCGGATCGCCGCTTCATAGACATTCTCATCGGGCAAGTTGCTTGGCGAGGTGAAGGCGAGAGCAATCTGATCTACAGTCGTTGTAAATTTGCCTTTGAATTCCAGAGCGCGGATTTGGCCCTCTGGCACTGATGCCCCTACGTCATACCACATGATTGACAGGGACCCGGGTTGCAGACCGTACGCCAGAAGATTCCCGCCTAATCTCTCTCTGATCTTTTCATAGACTGGCTGCGGGCAAACGAAGAACAGGCCATGCCGGCACAATCGTTCGCGCCGGAGCACATGACCCTTATAGATGATCTGTGGCAGAATCCGCTTATTCACATTCTCCCAGTTGAACCCAGCCGTGCTATAGCCCTCGAAGTCCCCGTCACGAAGATAAACGTTTCGCTCTTCCTGATAGTTGCCAGTGGTATCAATTGATTGCACTTCAACCGCGATGAATTCGCCGAGTTCACCTTTCTCATTCAAGCGGGCAAGCACCCAATCCACAAAATAACCACCCGTACGCCCCCGGTTGGGCAAGCGTAGCTCTTTGCCCCATCGCTTTCCGAATACAGCAACCTTGATCTTGCCAGATGATACCTGCCGGTCTCGGGCGAGATGGCCAGGAATCAGCTCAACGCCTTCACCGAAAGCTGTTTTAGCAACATCGGTCAACATCTGATATCCATTGGCATAGAGCCGGATTGGGCAGCAGATGACGGGTCCCGATGTTTTCGGCTGGAGCGTACAAGCCCCGCTGATTGAGCCGCTGTGTAAAGTTTTTTGGCAGGCATCGTTGATGAAAGGGCAGTGCCTCTCGGATCGTGCTTGACTGGCGGCTTTGGATTGGTCGTTGGGTGCGTATCCGAAGAATTCTATGATGCGGCTAGCCAATGGAGATTTTCTTTCTTTGTCTTACAGCAGTCCTGGGCATGTACGCCTCAAGATGCAACCGGAGCTGATCGGCGATGGCTTTTGCCATGAGGACAGGGACGGCATTGCCGACTTGCTCGTACTGAGATACACGGGAGCCAAGAAACTGGTAGGTGTCGGGAAACGATTGGAAGCGGGCTGCTTCGCGTACGGTCAATGCGCGGTCTTGATCTGGTAGAAACACGCTTCCCCAATGAGGATCGCACTTGGTCATTACGGTTCCGGCCAAACCATCTGGGTGTAACCGGCCGTATCGCTGCGTATGATCAGAGCGGCGTGCCTGCTGCATCCCCTTAGGCAACAATTCGTGGGGAATGTCGCGCCATGATCCGCCAGGCTTGACGTACTTCATACGCGCGGCGTTCTGTTTCGATAGCTTCGCTGCGTAATGGTTGTACGTTACCCCGGCAGGGTTGCGCATCATTCCGGCATAGGCGCTGTGTGCTTCGGTGGTGTAGCCGATGAGTTCGGCACCCTCACCCATTTCCAGGCGGGGTAAGTCGCCGATAGCCTCGCTCACGGTAACGGCCAATGGCAGGCGCTTGCGGTCTGACTCATTAAGCTGAAACGTCATTGTGCGGCCACCTCGAAAGTTGGCCCGGCCCATGGCAAGGTGCGTCGGTTCCGGCGGAGCAACCTCGCCTAGCCTTGAACCTAGAAGAATTAGACGCCAGCGTTTTTGCGGCACGCCGTAGTGGGCCGAAAACAGGATTTTAGTCGTAACACTGTAGCCTAGCCCAGTGAAAATCTTCAGGATCTGGCGGAATACCCTTCCATCGCCCAGCGACAACAAACCCGGCACATTCTCGAATAGAAATGCCTTTGGCTGGAACTCTTTTAAAAAGCTCTCATAATACTTAAACAGCCTGTTTCGGGGGTCGTTCAGAAAGCGTTCTGGTGCATTGATTGAGAAGCCTTGGCATGGCGGACCGCCCGCAAGTATGTCCAGCTCGCCGGGCTTTAAATCCAAACTCTCGCGAATTTCGGCTGGTTCCACTTCCTCAACCGCTCGGCAGTCTGCAATTGCATCTGGGTGATTGAACTTGAATGTTTGAATAGCCTCAGGCATTACGTCATTACCATATAAACAGACATAACCTGCCTGATGAAAGCCTTCAGTGATCCCACCAGCGCCACAAAACAGGTCGATGGTTTTCATTGACGTAACGGTCTTACCCTTACCGTTCTTTGTAGGCGATTGCCCTCCTGATCCTGCGCACATTTCAGCGGACGTCAATACAGGCACTTCTCACCTCCTAGGAACTTGAAGACCTCTGAACAGAGACTGCATGAAGAGATACTAAATGAAGGGACGGACAGAACTTTGACGGCAAACTCACGCGATGATAATTTTTATACGCTTGAGAAGTCATTTTCTTGGCTGAGGATATCATAATAGTTGAATTCTTTATAGGCTGTAATTTCTGAATACTTCTACTCGAAAGGCAGAAAATGTCCAATTTCTTAAGCACGTTTTTTTGGGTTTTTGTTGTGGGGCTGGTCATAGTAACAATTCTGAGGTTAAGCGGCCGCCCAAAAGAGGAGGACGTAATTGAGAGATGGAGCGCTTTACTGCCTGGGCAGGCAATTTCAGGGGGAGAATTTCTTTTACAATTGGAGGAGGAGCTAAGTGATCGTCATTCGGACTTTAAGCAAAGTCAGATGAGTTTTGTCGGTAAGGTTGGTGGAACTGGTCAGCCGGCAATAAAAGTTACTTACGATATGGTCCATTCCTGTTTTGTTAGTTACGAATCGCTAGGCAGAGATCTCCACCTGAATTATGCCTTGCACCAGAAGAAAAGTATTTTATATGCAGTTCCAATATTTGGCCCAATGTTTTTCCGTCTGCTCAATGTGATATACCTGCATGAAAGAAACAAGCTGCTTGCATTCACGGCGGTAACTATCGATTGCGTGAAGACGGTAACAGACAACCTGATTGATGAATTAGGACTGGACCGGGACTCCGTGAAGGTCAAAGAGGCGAGCGGAGTACTCGGCCCACTCTAGAAAATAATTGAGGTTTAGATTATGACTGATCCAAGAGATCTAATCTGGGATTCTGCTTTTGAAATCTATTACAAGACATATTATGAGGAAATCCTTTTTGATAGATTGACTAAAAGAATGCAACGCATTGATGCTGGAGCCCGTTATTTAATCGCGGTTACTGCTTCCGGCTCAGCCATTGCTGGTTTGTCATTTTGGCAGAATGATCAATTCAAAATTATCTGGGCAATCATTTCAGTTTTAACAGCTCTAATTGCTATTGCGCATTCAACGCAATCAATCCCAAAACAATTAAAGGAATACATGAAAGCAGGTGGGGTTGCTGTTAGCTTGAGACATGAGATCGAGAATTTCCGTAATGATATGAATTTGAATCCAGCTTTTGATGTGAACACAGCAAATGACGAACTCAAGGGATACAGACAAAAGTATGTTGATTTAATCATCAGCTGTCCAAAAGATATTTTCTGCTCGGATAAAATGGAAAATAGCGTTCAAGATAATTTGGAAAACCGGATTGCTGGAATGATTGAAGGGTAGGTGAAAAATGTCTTATAAACCGAAGCCTCAACCGAAACCTCAACCACAAACGCCGAAGCCTTCAATGCCCCTACCGTCGAAAAAGGAGAGGGGTGGTCCTCCCCGACCGATCCCAAAACCAAAGCCACGGCAGAAATAGTTCCTATTCGATGAATTGCTCAGGCTCATCAGTTTCAAGAACCGGCAGGGCTTGAAAAGATATGGTTTCGTCGAGCCTTTCCATACTGAGGGTATAGCCTGCTTCTTTATTGGCTTCTCTTAAGGTTGCTTGGTTTTGCTCAAGCCGCCAACTGTTTTCGAGGTCATAGGTCCTGAATATCCGAGGCTCTTTACCCTTTGTCTTTAAAACCGCGACCTGTGTTGGCAATCCGGTCAGCTCGCCTATACCTTCTTCCCACTGCTCGTCTTTCGTGAAGTAAGTTATTGAACTCTCAGTTTTCAGCTTCCAGTCGAATGGATCATAGTCCTTAATGTATTTGATAATCAGCTCCGCATCCTGACGATCACATCTGAAAATAATGAAGTTCTTGGCATTTCCAAGGATAATATCCCGCAAATCTTCGTTCAGCTGAACAAGGCTTTGATGAGCTAAGATCAGTGAGAGTCCGTATTTCCTTGCCTCACTCATAATCTCAGCAAAGCTCAAAGTGGCGTAGTTCTGGAATTCATCAACATACAAGTAGAATGGCTTTCTTTCTGACGGCGGTAATTCTACTCTAGACATTGCCGCCATTTGGATTTTCGCGACAAACAGAGCACCCAAAAGAAAGCTGTTTGTTCTCAGGACACCTTTTGCAAGATTAATCAGAACTGTGTTCTCTTCATCCATAAGCTTTCTGAAATCAACTGTTGATTTCTTAGCAGAAAGCATCAACCGTATTCTTGGATCAGAAGTAAAAGAGGAAACTTTGTTGAGGGTTGATTCAACATTTGAAATTCTGTCCTTCTGTTCCCACTTATCAAAGCGGTTCTGCCAGAATGAAGCTACCGCTTCATAGGTAACGTATTTAAGCTTCTCTTCCCTGAACTCCTGATTGGTGAGCAGCGGCTCGATATCTAGCATTGTCCCACCGGCTTCAATCAAAGTAAGAACCGCGTTTCTCAAAATCTCAAGAAGCCTGGGTGTCTTGCTATCTGAAAGATTCCAAATCTTTCTGAAAACCTCGACCAGTTCTAAGGCTTGAGTATAGGGATCTATTCCCTCCTGCTGTTCGAGCGGATTGAAGCCAATGATGTTGTCAGGGTCGGTCATCTCGACCAGGACAACCCGGTGAAAGTCCTCAAGACTTCCAACAACATCATTCACAAGATCGCCGTGCGGATCGATAACACCGCAACCTCGGCCTTCTCTAATGTCTTCTAAAATCCAGTTGGCAAGACCCTTTGACTTGCCAACACCTGAACTACCCAGGACGTAGACGTGAATAGACCTATCCTCTTCGGGCAAATAAAAACCGGCTAGCTCGCCGGCATTATCAAATGTAAGACCAAGTTTTAAGCTCATTACTGGTTAGGACTTGATTTTTTTGTAATAGAAATCGAAATCTCCCAAACAGTCGTATAATTCTGAAGACCAATGGGATCGTATTGGATCCGAATTTGTTTTGACTCTAATTCGTGTTGCGGCTTCGGCCACGACTGAATAATACTCTTGCTCCTCTGGACTTAATGACCCTTGTTTTCTAACGGAGTGGGCAATCCTTACATCCTCTTTAAATCTATGCTTGATGTTCTTCAGCATTTCTTGAGCCTGAGCTTTTTCGCTGGTCTGCAATCGGCCTTTATTTACCAAGTCTGACAGATCGCCAATCTGTTGCTTGTACCATTTAACTCCATCTGAAATATTAATCATTTTGTGCTCACTTTGAATTAAGAATTCTCAATCCATAATTCATAAATTGCCTCATGGATATCACGAATCAGCATCTCGGCTTTCCTTGAAACGCAACTCTCCCAAGTTTCGTATTTCTCCTTTTTGGTAAACCGTTCCGGTATCCAACAAGCAATTAAATGTCCATTGTTGCGCTGCTCAAACCATTTATATCGTGGCCGATCTAAGTGGTCCCTTCCATCACCATCATTAGATTCTTTTGAATCCAAAATTTTGCCAGAATACGAAATATTTCTGAATGTGTTTGGATCATATCTAATCTCTATTCTATGTACCATATCCTGATTGATTGGCATTTGCGGTGCCAAATCTTCTACAATCGCCCTTAACAAATTGGATTCCATTGTAATATAGGAATCGAGCAATCCGTAGTTTTTTAACTCGGTCACTTTTTCCTTGTGATGTAACACAGCGTAGTGAAGGTCTTCATTATAAAGATCGTCTGATATCGATACTGACAAGCCATGCCTGCCTTGTAGATTGTGGTTCAGGATTTCTGCAATTGGTAGTGCTTTCTCAGGATCACTTTGTTGCACTATTTCTAAGAGCTGTTGATGTACATCCTCTAAATCGTCAATTGATTTTTGTGCCTCCTTTTTCATTTCTAAGAAACCTTCTGGAATGTCGCCCCACCAATTATCAATTGGTTCTTGGTAAATAATCTCTATGTCTTGCTCAAGCTCGGCGCTTGGTAAAAACCACCGAACGAATGATCTATTCCTTCTGAAATCAGCTAGTCTCAATGCTCGCTCCATTCTTTCTAATGAATGACCTGCATGTGTAATTTCATGCTTAGAAGAAGTAAGCAATTTGCGACCTGGTATACGGATTTTGCTTTCGACTAGTTCAAAATCAGAAATCATATCCTCTGCCGTGAGTAAGTAACTTTTAGCAAGTTCTTCGCTTCCTGTATGGCAAAGTAGAAAGAACTCTTTTCTCAATTCACCATCTGCGTCGGTTATGTAGTCCTGAGGAATATATTGAGTTGTCTCTTTGCTAGCGAAGAATTTAGCTTGCACCACACCAAAACATGGAGCTGTTTGATCGAGAAGGTTTTTCGAAGTCATGCGTCGCTGAATGACAAAATCCGCTCCATTAATATCCACACTTCGTTCGAGAATCCAAAAGCGATCAATCAGGAATGCCCTAGTGCGAGCTTCACCAATTGAACCGTTTTGCATAGCTTTCAGCCAGGGCGGTAAATTTTCAGGACTCATCATAATCCAGGGTTCGCTTCATTTGAAGGACGGCGAGACAGTTTCGTAAATTTTGCACTCATGGCATTAATCTCGTTCCTTGGTATTTTTCGAACGTACTTGATGAGTCTCTGCAAGAAATACGGCCAAAGTCGAAGCTGCACCAACAGCCAATTTAGCGTGCCTTGGACTTAGGCCTTTTGAACTTGCAGCTTTGCCATGACCAGTCCCATAATGGTTTCTAAGTTCTGCAACTCCTTGAGTGATAGTTGCAAGATTACTTAGCAGTCTTTTAATTGTTTCCGAAGCTTTGGCCTTCTCAGGAATGTCATCCGGTGTAAGCTCCAGTTCTTTGCAAGTTAATTTGGTGAGCTTGGTGAGATCAGGATTCTTCGGTATTTCCACTTTTCGCTCAGTAAGAATTGTTCTGCAGCAAGTTTCAACCAACTCTTTGGCTGTCCCGATGGCAAGATCGGGATCGTTATTAATTGCTGCTTCCATCCTTGTGATCTGTTGTGAGACATAGGTTAGATCCGCACCCGAGAAAGATTCTTTCGCAGCTGAAACCCCGGGCGACCCGGTTATTCCAACATATCTTCCAACGTAAATCGGCTTTCCTGAGATACGCGTTTTCTCAACCAGCTGGAATCCATCATTCTTAAGATACTCATTGTAGAGCTGCCGAAGGCTTTCACCCTCGACCACATCAGGGCGCACAACTGGATGAATTGTCTCGCATAGAAAGTTAAGAAATATTTCATTATCGCCATTGAGAAGGTTGAATCGGTCGTCGTAGAAGACCCAATGGTCTTCCCAATCGTAATTGTTTATTCGGTGCTGGTGAATGTCTCCCGCAGCATTACTGAACCTTCCATCTGTAGAGGGAAGACTGTTTAAATCAAATAATCTCGAAAGGAATTCAGGCTCTTCTAGGCGACCAGCCCAATTTACTTTTTGAACCAGAATTGCATCAACGACATCGCGTCTTGTGATTTCTGAAATCTTCATCATTCCAACATATCGTAACAGCACGATTGCTCAATCTATCTCTCTCTTCCTAACTTAGAACCATCGAGACATATGCGTCTTCATTCATCTTCCTCAGGCAAATAAAAACCGGCAAGTTTGCGGGAGTCGTCATAAGTCATTCCGAGTTTGAGGGCTGAATTTATAACCATGCTAATTTATTCATGCACATGAAGCATTATGCTTCATCCCACAGTTCTGCTGCCTTGGCTTCAGAGAGACTTTTCTTTGTATCATTTATTTTCCTACCTAATGAATAATAATCTTGCAGAAGTCTGCCATAGTCCTGAACTTTTGCTTCTGGCAAACCGCTTAGGTCTAGACGGGCAGAAAAACGAACTTGTCCTGGACCCTGGCTTTGCCATGTTGGATAGCTCCCCACAAAATCGAGAAAGCCGTATTCATTTAGAAGGCTTCCAAGATGGCTAATTACATTTCGGAATGCGATTTCCAAATACGTCTGAGAAGATTGACTCCCATAAATAGCACGACGATCCCAATCTTCTACATGATGTGGCCACTGATCTTGATTCTTAAACTGTTCTTCTACTATTTTTGGCATATTGTCAGATAAAGTTTGCAACTTGGATTTGAGCTCTCTCATTCTGTCAATGCCTAGCTCCTCAGCTTTCCCGGAATTAGCCTTTATTCTATTTATTACCTCTTCATTAATCCAAGCGGCAGCAGCTGAAGGCATGGCGTCTTTGATTTCTAAAAATAGACCGTCCATATTTGACCTATGAGATGCCATTTCTTGTTCGTATTGATTCAGCTCTTGAGAAATATGTTCGCTTTTCATCGTTCCCCCTTGCGAAAAAAACAGATGGATTGAATATGAATATTATCTAAGCCTTCAACTCAGCTCAAGCGTGTTTACTTAAGGGTACTTACGGGCTGTATCTATATTTTTTGTTAAAGATAATATCTACTCTGGAAAACTCTACGAAATAGGAATCCCGAATTGATGATTATTCATCTTGGACAAAATTTTCCGGACCAAAAGGTAGTGGCAATAAATGATTTATTGATGTGATAACAATTGATGAAAAGTTCATATTGCTACAATAAATATCTATATCACGACCGACCAATTGAGAGAATTCATAAATTATCTGTCGGCATCTTCCACAAGGTGTCACAAAGTTTCCTCCACTGTTTAAAGATGTCCCTCCGACAATTGCAATCGAGCGTATGTCTCTATCGCCCGCATTGTTTGCGGCCATAATAGCGCTTGGTTCGGCACATATTGTTAGCCCAAATGATGCATTTTCAATAAAAGTACCGCTATAGATATTTCCCGATATCGTTTCCACAGCGGCACCCACTAGAAATTTTGAGTATGGATTATATGCATTAGTCGCGGCGTCCTTCGCTTTTTGAAGCAATACTTTCTCACGATTTATTAAATCAGATACATCGTTTTTTACTACAGCTGACATTCTCGCCTCCATTTCAAAAAAGTGCACTGGATACACGAAATTCGTTTAAATGGCGATTTTTCACTACATTTAGTTTCTATCTGAGGGTTCCCGTCAAGATGATATTTAAGAGGACAATTAGACTGATTGTCGCATATAATGGGTGCTTGCCTATGGATTGTAGAATTATTAGTTCTATGGTCTAAGGTTTTATGCTGAATTACGAGCAAACCAAATAATTGGGTGGCAGTAATTGTCTGACAAGGAATTTAAAAGGTTTCGAATACCTAACCGTGATGTTGCCTATTTCGCCCATGCCGTCCACCCGTTTCGGTGATGCCGTCCACCTACCGGAGCGAAGCGACGCTGGCTTTTATCTTTCTTTCATAGTGGACGGCA